>JAKSBE010000129.1 GCA_022361275.1 Kiloniellales bacterium | reverse complement strand
GCCGCGCTGGAGGCCGCCGCGGCCCGTGCCCCGGCCGGCGCCGGCGGGGCGTGCTTCCTGCCGCACCTCAGGGGACGCACCACGCCCCGCCCGAACCCCGCGGCGCGCGGCGCCTTCCAGGGCCTCTCCGTGGAGACCGGCTTCGACGACCTGGCCCGGGCGGTCCTCGAGGGCATCGCCTTCACGGCCGCCCAGCTGGCCGAGGTCATGTGCGCGATCCCGGGCGTGCCGGCGGCCGAGGAGATCCGGATGATCAGCGGCGGCACCCGCAATGCCCTGCTGACCCGGATCAAGGCCAGCGTCTACAACCGGCCGCTGTCGGTGGCGCCGATGGAGGACGGCACGGCCCGCGGCGCTGCGGTCCTGGCGGCGCTGGCGGCCGGGGTCTTCCCGGGCGTGGCGCAGGCGCAGGCGGCGCTGGGCGAGGACTTCGCCACCGTCGAGCCCGATCCGGACTGGGTCCCTGTCTATGCCGAGCTGGCCGCGCGCTATGCCGCGGACTCCCTTCGGGACTAGGGATTTCCCCCGGCCCGGGCGCTGGACAGGCGGCCTCCGGGATGCCATCTAGAGCCTTGATGTCGGACAGCGAATTCACCGACGAGTCCTCCCGCCTGAGCGGCCGGGTCAAGCGCTATGCCAAGGTCGGCGGTACCGTCGGCGGCCTGGCGGTGCAGCTGATCGGTGCGCGCTATCTGGGCCTGGATCTGGACTCCGGGCGCCATTCCTCGGACCTCAAGGCGGCCCTGGGCGGCCTCAAGGGGCCGCTGATGAAGCTCGCCCAGATCCTGGCGACCGTTCCCGACGCGCTGCCGCGGGAGTACGCCGAGGAGCTTCGCCAGCTGCAGGCCAACGCACCCTCCATGGGCTGGCCCTTCGTGCGCCGGCGCATGCGCAGCGAGCTCGGGGCCGACTGGGCCAAGAGCTTCGCCAGCTTCGAGCGGGAAGCGGCCGCCGCCGCTTCCTTGGGCCAGGTGCACCGGGCGGTCGGCCACGACGGCCGCGACCTGGCCTGCAAGCTGCAGTATCCGGACATGCAGTCGACGGTCGAAGCGGACCTGCAGCAGCTGAAGCTGGTCTTCTCCATTTACCGCCGCAGCGACAAGGCGATCGACCCCTCCGAGATCTACAAGGAGCTGTCGGAACGCCTGCGCGAGGAGCTGGACTACGACCGCGAGGCCCGCCACATGCGCCTCTACGAGGCCATGCTGAAAGAGGAGCCGGGAGTCAGCGTCCCCGAGACCCTGCCGGAGCTCTCGACCGACCGGCTGCTGACCATGACCTGGCTGGAGGGCACGCCGATCCTGGACTTCGTCGCCGGCCATCCGGACGAGGCGCTGCGCCAGACCGTGGCCTTCAACATGTTCCGGGCCTGGTACGTGCCCTTCTACTACTACGGCGTGATTCACGGCGACCCGCACCTGGGCAACTACTCCCTGCGCGAGGACGGCAGCGTCAACCTGCTCGACTTCGGCTGCATCCGGGTCTTCGATTCCAGCTTCGTGCGCGGAGTCATCGACCTCTACCGCGCCCTGGAAACGGATGACGTGGACCTGGCGGTCAGCGCCTACGAGACCTGGGGCTTCTCGGGCATCAACAAGGAGTTGCTGGACGTCCTCAACATCTGGGCCGAGTTCATCTACGCCCCCCTGCTGGAGGACAAGGTCCGCCGGATCCAGGACAGCGAAAGCGGCCTCTACGGCGCCCAGGTCGCCGGCAAGGTCCACAAGGAGCTGAAACGGGTCGGCGGCGTGACCCCGCCGCGCGAGTTCGTCCTGATGGACCGCGCCGCCATCGGCCTGGGCTCGGTCTTCATGCACCTCAAGGCCGAGGTCAACTGGCACCGCCTGTTCCACGACCTGATCGGCGACTTCGACGAGCAAGCGCTGCGCAAGCGGCAGGCGGCGGCGCTCAAGGCGGCGGAGGTGCCGGCGGCGGGGTAGGGCGTGGGCTCAAATTGCGTAGCCAAAGCCTGATCTCTGCGAAATGGATGAAGGCAAGGAAAGTCCGCTGCCAGCTCGTCGTAGCGATCGATTGGCGACCCGCCTGCGGCGACTGATTCGAAGCTCCAGCGACCTTGGATCAAGAATGCACAGCGACCAGGAACGCTGCTCAAATGTCCGTTGTCGGTGACGAACCGGAAGTTCTGTCGTCGCTGTCAGGAAGGAGCAAAACGATCCTTCTCGGACTTTCGCGTTGAGACATGTTCTGGGAATTGCCGGACAGACTAGATTAGATGCGACGAGCTATCGCCGTTGGAGTCCGATTCGGACTCGGATGCTGGCGGGTTGTCGCGTGGGCAGGCACGAATTTGGCTGAGGTGCTCACGCGTGAGACCTGTTTCTTGACAACAACAGGCGTACGAGCAGATCAACTGCGAGTGCGGCTTGTGTCCTTCATCGCGCCTACCTTCCGGCGACCAATGACCACCGAATTCCGAGCCACACGCAAAATCGCAAACCAGATTAAGCGCGGCCTGAGACCTAACGCCACCGCGCCCTCGCACCATTTGTGAGTTGCAATCTAAATTCGCTTAAGCTTAGACTATTTAATCGTTCAAATGCTTTCCATTGTAACGCCCAATAAGTGATACTTTGTAAGATGACAGCTTTGACAAATAGCGACTTAAATCATCTTCAGGAAATTTCTGCTTTTTTTGCCGTTTTGTTTGGAGTCTCTGCGGCCACTGCATTTTTCATTGAAAAGGCTTACCCTAATAGTGCGAGGAAAGTCAGAGATTTTTTCAGTCGTGCTTGGGCAAAAATTGATGGAACGGTTTGGTTAAAGCTAGTGAGATTGGCACTGGAACAAACCATATTATTTAAGAATAGCTTTTCCGACACAGGATTCAGCCAGAGGCTATTGAGTATATGTTTCGCCATAAATGCCGCGATCGGGCTTGGAATCATTGCCATTGTGGTCCCGATTACCGCATATGAGCTGTTTAGTTCTTCGGTATCTGAAGACTCGGGCAATCTACCCATTAGGGTCCTTTTTATAGTGTTGGGCTTGGCGTGGGCTATCTCGTGTGGAATTGCCTCTAGCAAGATCACTGACTTAAGTGAATCTGGATCGGCGTTTGATCCAAGCGATGCCGAAATCGTAGTTTTATTTTTGAACGTGCCTTTGTTTTTCGGATTCCTATACATTATTATTTATGAGATCAGCATCTTTGCGTTTCCTATTCTTGTAGTTCTAGCTTTTCCAATCATCTATTCGACCCTTAGTTTGGTGATAGCATTTCTTGGTAAAATGCTCGGCGGTAACTTGTCTGATAAAATACTAAGGAATTTTGCATTCTATTCGATGGCAATAATTTGCAGCTTTGGCTTAACTTTTTTTGCCTTCCTTATCGGTCATATATTTGAACCAGGTGCTTGGATTCCAAGAACAATTCAACTCCTGATAGCAAATATCATTTTCGATACGCTTACTATTTTTTTTACATTTCTATTGATTGAATGGTCGATAAATCGACGCAACATGTTGCTGGTATTGCCCATTGTGATCGTCTTAGATTTGGCGATTGCCGCGATTTTGGCGTGCGGTTCTATATATTGTGGTTTGCTATTGACATCTGAGCAACTAACTTTCGGTCAAGCTATAGAAATTTTGGTTGGCAACTATCCAGATGGGCGTGTTGGATTAAACTTAGGCCCATATTTTTGGGCGATGCACACTGTGTTTATTCCAACTATCATATACATGATCTTGATAATTGTATTTTGGTGCGCAAAAGCGTTCCTGATTTTGATTCATTCACTGCTTGGCGCCGCAAGGCAGCATGAACGCCCGCTTGAGGTGACGAGCTATTTCCTCACTATATTTACTGTTTTCTTCACCACGTTAGTTCCTTATATAGAGACGCTAAAAAGTCCTTGAACAGCATATATCGGCAAACCGCCTAAATTGAGGCTTTCAGCGTTAAGCCCTGGGAAACCGCGCTTCCTCAGGATAGGCTGCTGTCGAGTCTTCCCGGAGTCTTCCCTTGCCCGATGGCGATAACGGACTGGTCTGTGCCTATGCCCTGGACGGGCAGGGCGGCGGGCGGGTGCTGGACTGGCCGGAGGTCGAGGGCTGGGAGGCCAACGACGGGCTGCAGTGGGTGCATCTCAGCCGCCGCGCCGAAGGGGCGCAGCGCTGGCTGGAGCAGAAGAGCGGGCTGGATCCGGTGGTCCAGGAAGCGCTGCTGGCCGAGGAGACGCGGCCGCACTGCGACCTGATCGGCGAGGGCGTGCTGCTGATCCTGCGCGGCATCAATACCAACCCCGGCGCCGATCCCACCGACATGGTCTCGATCCGGCTCTGGATCGAGGCGCACCGGGTGGTCTCCTCCCGGCACCGCAAGGTCTCCGCCATCCGCAGCCTGCAGGACGCCATCGCGGCCGAGCGCGGGCCCCATTCCGCCAGCGACCTGATCAGCGACCTGGCGCGGGCCCTGCTGGAGCGCATGGAGGTCGTGCTGGAGGAACTGGACCGCGAGATCGACACCCTGGAGGTGGTCGGGCTCAAGCCGGGCGGCGGCGATCACCGGGCGATGCTGCAGCAGGTGCGCCGGCGCCTGATCTCCGTCAAGCGCTACATTGCGCCCCAGCGCGCGGCCCTGACCCGCCTGATCGACCTGCGCCTCGCCTGGTTCGACACCCACGACGTGATCCGGCTGCGCGAGATGTCCGACCGGGTGACCCGCTACGTGGAGGACCTGGAGGCCCTGCGCGAAAGGGCGCAGCTGATGCAGGACGAGTTGACCAACCGCCTGTCCGAACAGATGAACCGGACCATGTACCTGCTGACCATCGTGGCCAGCATCTTCCTGCCTCTGGGCTTCATCACCGGCCTGCTGGGAGTCAACGTGGGCGGCATTCCCGGCACCGACGAGCCGCTGGGCTTTCTCGCGCTCTGCGGCCTGCTGCTGGTCCTGGGGCTGGTGGAATACTGGCTTTTCAAGCGCTTGAAGTGGATCTGAGCCCCCACCAGTCCGGGCGCGCCGAGCTTATCGTTCCGTAACCTCTTGGTGTTAGAAGACTCTTCAGCAAGACGGGAGGTCCGTGGGGGGCTCCGTCGACCCATACCGGCCAGAGGCATGACGGAAGATCCAGATCGGCTCCCGGGCTGGCCCGCCGAAACGGGCCCGGCCTTCGATGCGCGGCGCACCCTGCTCAAGGGGGCGGGCGGCCTGCTGCTGCTGGCCGCAGGCGGCCTCACCTGGCGTGCCTACGACACCGGCGTCTTCGAGGTCGGCCAGGGGCCGGCCTACGAGCCCTGGCAGAGCTGGCAGGGCGACAGCGGCGTCGAGGGCTCCCTGGCGCTGGTCCGCGCCGCGGTCCTGGCCGCCAGCGCCCACAACAGCCAGCCCTGGCTGTTCCGCATCGCGCCCGACGCCATCGAGCTGCTGGCCGATCCGGAGCGCAACCTGGGCGCCATGGATCCCTTCCGGCGCGAGCAGCACATCTCGCTCGGCTGTGCCCTGGAGAACATGGTCCTGGCCGCCGGCGCGCACGGCTACGCGCCGGCCATCGAGTATCTCCCCGGCCGCCTGGACGAAGCTCCCGCCGGCGATCCGCTCATGCCGGCAGCGCGGCTGCGGCTGGCGCCCTCGCGGCGCGACATCTCGGGGCTCTACGCGGTTATCTCCCAGCGCCACACCAACCGCGGCCGCTACCTGGCCGGCCGGGCGGTGCCGCACGAGGTGATCTGGGCCTTCAACGACCTGGCCCGCGAGGACGAGTCCGTGCGGCTGATGCTGCTGCAGGACGGCGAGAAGCGCGCGCGCTTCGACAAGCTCCTGGTCGAGGCGACCGAGGGCATCGTCGCAGATCCGGAGATGATCGCCGCCAGCAACGCCTGGTTCCGGCTCACGCCCGGCGAGATCGAAACCCATCGCAGCGGCCTGACCATCGATTCCTTCGGCTTGCCGCCCCTGTCCCGGGCGGCGGTCAAGATGCTGCCCAAGCCGGAGCCGGAGAAGACCCACCGGCAATGGGTTGCGGCGACCCGCGACGTGCAGCTGGCGACGGCGCCCCTGGTCGGCCTCATCGCGGTGCGCGATCCCTATGACCGTGCCGCTGCCTTGCGCGCCGGCGTCTTCTGGCAGCGCCTGCACCTCTGGGCGACCTCCCAGGGCCTGGCCATGCAGCCCATGAACCAGATCGTCGAGCTGGCCGACCGCCAGCGCCAGCTGGGTAAGGAGCCCGAGATGGCGGTCCGCCTGGCGGAACTGCTGGGCGACGACCGCTGGCAGGCGACCTTCGCCTTCCGCGCCGGCTATCCCGCGGTCGAGGCGGTGCCCAGCCCGCGCCGCGGGGTCGACGAGCTGATCCTCGAAGGCGTGCCGCAGGCCCCGCTCGAGGAACGCCCCCTGATCTCCGAACAGATCGGCTTCTGAACCCCTCCGGCCGCATCGCGCCCGGCCTTTTCGCGGTTTTCGGACGCTTGCGGCGCTTCTCTGCTCCAGACAAGACATAGGCCTCCGGCGGGCGAAGGGCTTGCGCGGAGCGCAATTCTGCGCTTTTTAACTGAGCCCTAACCGAGGGGCACAGGGAAGCAGGGGCCAAATGAAAATCGCGATCCCGAAGGAACGACGCCCGAACGAGGCGCGCGTCGCCGCTTCGCCCGACACCGTCAAGGCCTTGGTCGGCCTCGGCGCGAGCGTGGCGGTGGAGAAGGGCGCCGGGCTGAGCGCGGCCTGCACCGACGACGCCTACAAGAAGGCCGGCGCCAGCATCGCCAAGGACGCCAAGACTGCGGTGGGCAGCGCCGACGTGGTGCTGAAGGTGCAGCGGCCCATGGCCGAGGGCGAGTCCACGGACGAATTCGCCCAGCTGGGCAAGGGCACTGTCCTGCTGGCGCTCTTCGATCCCCTGCGCGACAAGGCCGGGGTCGAGGCCGCCGCCAAGGCCGGCGTCACCGCCTTCGCCATGGAGATGATCCCCCGTATCACCCGGGCCCAGGCCATGGACGTGCTCTCCTCCCAGGCCAACCTGGCCGGCTACAAGTCGGTGTTGGACGCCGCTGCCGAGTTCGGCCGCGCCTTCCCGATGATGATGACGGCGGCGGGCACCGTCGCCCCGGCGCGGGTCCTGGTCATGGGCGCCGGCGTGGCCGGCCTGCAGGCCATCGCCACCGCGCGCCGCCTGGGCGCCGTCGTCTCCGCGACCGACGTCCGGCCCGCGGCCAAGGAACAGGTCGAGAGCCTCGGCGCCAGCTTCGTCGCGGTCGAGGACGAGGAGTTCAAGCAGGCCGAGACCGCGGGCGGCTACGCCAAGGAAATGAGCGATGAATACAAGAAGAAGCAGGCTGCGCTGATCGCCGAGACCATCGCCAAGCAGGACATCGTCATCACCACCGCCCTGATCCCGGGCCGGCCGGCGCCAAAGCTGATCGACGAGGCCATGGTCAAGTCGATGAAGCCGGGCTCGGTGATCGTCGACCTGGCGGTCGAGAACGGCGGCAACTGCGCTCTGTCCCAGGCCGGCAAGGTGGTGACCAAGCACGGCGTCAAGATCGTCGGGCACAACAACGTGCCGAGCCGCCTGGCGGTCGACGCCAGTGCGCTCTACGCCAAGAACCTGCTGAACTTCCTGAAGCTCATCATCGATCCGGAGGCCAAGGCGCTGAAGATCGACTGGGAGGACGAGATCATCAAGGGCACCTGCATCACGCGCGACGGCAAGGTCGTCCACGCGCAGCTGGGTGGGGAGGGCGGCTGAGATGGCTGACGACAAGTTCCAGGATCAAGCGCGCGACGTCGCCGACAAGGCGCAGGAGCTGATCGAATCCGTCGAGGCCCTGGTCAGCGAGGGCACCCAGCTGCTGGTCTCCAGCGGCGATTACACAGGTCCTTCGGCGCTGGTGATCGGGCTGACGGTCTTCGTGCTGGCGGTCTTCGTCGGCTACCACGTGGTCTGGCGGGTGACGCCGGCCCTGCATTCGCCGCTCATGGCGGTGACCAACGCGATCTCCTCGGTGATCATCGTCGGCGCCCTGATCGCGGCGGGTCCGGCCGACGTCGGCTTCAGCGAGATCATGGGCTTCCTCGCGGTGACCCTGGCCGCCGTCAACATCTTCGGCGGCTTCATCGTGTCGCAGCGCATGCTGTCGATGTTCAAGAAGAAGAAATAGGGCGGAGGCCGACATGTCTGCAGATCTTTCCGCCCGGGCCTATCTGATCGCTTCGGTTTGCTTCATCCTGGCGCTGCGCGGGCTGTCGCATCCGGAATCCAGCCGTTCCGGCAACATCTTCGGCATGGTCGGCATGGTCATCGCCATCGCCACCACGCTGCTGCTGCCCGGTGTCGTCAGCTACGGCCTGATCGCCGCCGGCATCCTGATCGGCGGCGCCATCGGCACCTTCATCGCGCTGCGCATCAACATGACGGCGCTGCCGCAGCTGGTCGCCGCCTTCCACAGCCTGGTCGGCCTGGCCGCGGTCTTCGTCGCGGCGGCGGCCTTCTACAAACCGGAGGCCTACGGCATCGGCGTGTCCGGCGAGATCCCGGTGGCCAGCCTGATCGAGATGTCCATCGGTGCGGCCATCGGCGCCATCACCTTCACCGGCTCGGTCATCGCCTTCGCCAAGCTGCAGGGCATCATGAGCGGCGCGCCCATCACCTTTCCCGGCCAGCACCCGCTGAACGCCATCCTGGGCGTGGTCACGATCCTGCTGGTGGCCTGGTTCTGCATCGACCAGCTGGGCATCTCCTTCTGGCTGATCGTCGCCCTGACCCTGCTGTTGGGTGTGCTGATCATCATCCCGATCGGCGGCGCCGACATGCCGGTCGTGATCTCGATGCTGAACTCCTACTCGGGCTGGGCCGCCTGCGGCATCGGCTTCACCCTGGAGAACAACCTGCTGATCATCGCCGGCTCGCTGGTCGGTTCATCCGGCGCCATCCTCAGCTACATCATGTGCAAGGGGATGAACCGCTCCTTCTTCAACGTCATCCTGGGCGGCTTCGGCGCCGAGGGCGGGGTCGCGGCGGGGCAGGACCTGGGCGACAAGACGGTCAAGCCGGGCTCGGCCGACGACGCCGCCTTCATCATGAAGAACGCCGGCTCGGTCATGATCATCCCGGGCTACGGCATGGCCGTGGCCCAGGCCCAGCATGCCCTGCGCGAGATGGCCGACCTGCTGAAGAAGGAGGGGGTCGAGGTGCGCTACGCCATCCACCCGGTGGCGGGCCGCATGCCCGGGCACATGAACGTGCTGCTGGCCGAGGCCAACGTGCCCTACGACGAGGTCTTCGAGATGGACGAGATCAACCGCGACTTCGCCTCGACCGACGTCGCCTTCGTGATCGGCGCCAACGACATCACCAACCCGGCGGCCAAGAACGATCCGGCCTCGCCGATCTACGGCATGCCGATCCTCGAGGTCGACAAGTCAAAGACCGTGCTCTTCGTCAAGCGCTCGCTCAGCCCGGGCTACGCCGGGATCGACAACGGCCTGTTCTACGCCGACAACACCATGATGCTCTTCGACGACGCCAAGAAGATGTGCGAGCACATCGTCAAGGCGCTGGAAGCCTAGAGCGGGATGATTTGAAGCCGCTTCGGCTTCCAAATCTGAATCCCGCTTACTTCATCATGCTCTAGGCTCGGGGCATGCTCCAGGCGCGGGGCCGCCGAGAGGTTCGGCTACGCAGGCGGTGCCGAAGGCCTGAGATCGCGCAGGGCAAACGCCGCCCACGCAGAGCGGACGGCGGGACCTGATCGCGGATGCTTCTGGAGAACGGATGGGCGGCTAGGCGTCCGATAGGGCGCGTGAGCTAGAAGCCCTCGCGCTCCATGCGCTTGCGCAGCAGCTTGCGGTAGCGGCGCACCGCCTCGGCCTGCTCGCGCTTGCGGCGCTCGGAGGGCTTCTCGTAGGAGCGGCGCAGCTTCATCTCACGGAAGATGCCCTCGCGCTGCATCTTCTTCTTCAGCGCGCGGAGGGCCTGATCGACGTTGTTGTCGCGAACATGTACGTGCACGGTCCTGCAAGTCTCCTTCGGGACCTCGGGTTGACCAAATCTTGCCTGGCTGGCGGCTTGTCGTCCCGGCGAGCGGACACAAAACAAGGTCCGCGGCGGCCGGACCGCGCCGGGGCCGGTTAGGTAGCACAGCCGCCGGGGCTTGGGAAGGCGAATCTTAGGCGGGTTTCCGGGCGCTGTGGCGGCTTTACCTGGGCCTCCGGCCTGCTCATATTGGGCCTATGGCCATTCTCAAGATCGCCCGCATGGGGCATCCCGTGCTCAGCCGCCCGGCCGCACCTGTGGAGGACCCCAGGGCGCCCGCGATCCGCCAGCTGGTCGCCGACATGATCGAGACCATGGAGGACGCCCCCGGCACCGGCCTGGCCGCGCCCCAGGTCCACGCGCCCCTGCGGCTGGTGGTCTTCAAGGTCGAGGGCGCGCGGGCCGGCCGCGAGGACGGATCCGGGGCCGAGGGGGCGGGAAACGGCGCGGTGCCGCTGACGGTGCTGATCAACCCCGAGATCGAGCCGCTGGGCGAGGATAAGGCCCTGGGCTGGGAGGCCTGCCTCTCGGTGCCGGAGCTGGCCGGAGAGGTGCCCCGCTATACGGCGATCCGCTATCGCGGCCTGGATCCGGAGGGCCGGACGGTCGAGCGCGAGGCGCGGGGCTTTCATGCCCGCGTGGTGCAGCACGAATGCGACCACCTGGACGGCATCCTCTATCCCCAGCGCATGCTCGACCTCAAGAAGCTGGTCTTCGCCTCGGAGCTGCGCCATCTGGGCGCCGCAGAGGCCGCCGACTGAGCCTGCGGGAAGGAAAGCGGAGATGGACATCGAGACGACCCGGCGCCGGCTCCTGGAAGCGACGTTGAACCACGTGCCCTTCGACGGCTGGAGCGCGACGGCGCTGAAGCGGGCGGCGGGCGACCTCGGCCTCGACGGCGCGGCGGCGGTCAATGCCTTTCCCGGCGGCGTGAGCGAGCTGATCGCCTTCCACAGCGCCGAGGCCGACCGGCGGATGCTGGACGCGCTGCCGCCCCTGGACCTGCCGGCCATGCGGATCCGCGACCGCATCGCCGCCGTGGTCCGCCTGCGCCTGGAGCAGAACGCCGAGCACCGCGAGGCGATCCGGCGCGCCCTGGCCTATCTGGCCCTGCCGCAGAACGGCCCCTTGGCCCTCACGTGCCTCTACCGCACGGTCGACGCCATGTGGTACGCGGCGGGTGACACCTCGACGGACTACAACTTCTACACCAAGCGGCTGCTGTTATCCGGGGTCTACAGCTCGACCCTGCTGTTCTGGCTGAACGACGACTCCGAGGGCTCGGCCGAGACCTGGGCCTTCCTGTCGCGGCGAATCGACGAGGTGCTGAAGGTCGGCGGCAACCTGGGCAAGGGGGTGAAGACGCTGCTCGATCTGCCCGACCGCCTGTTCCGCTTCCGCCCCGGGGGCATGCGCCGCTAGGTCGGCCAGATCGGCCAGATCGCCGGCCGGGTCCGCCCTCCGGCGCCGGGGTCCGAAGAGGTCTTGACCCCTCGGCGAAGACCGGCCAGTTCTGTCGAAGCATTTTCCCGGAAAGTCGTTGTAAATCTTTATTTCTTTTACCCTTCCAAGTTGAAAATTCTGTACCCCGAAAGTGCGGTGTGCTCTAAGCTAGGGACCATGGAAGGGGGCCCTTGGCGCTTGAATCCAAACGCCAACATAAGTCACGACGCTTCGCCGATAGCGGATCCTGCCACCAGGGAGCTGGCCGAAAGAGTCATCGCCTATTTGGCACAGGGCGGCGCAGGCGGCCGCCTTGCCGAGGTCCTGGGACTGGACGTCAGGGGCCTGGCGCTGGTCCTGGAGCCTTCCGAGCGGGAGCTGCCTTTCGAGCAACTGCGGGCGGTGCTCCGCTACTGGCGGGACCTCCCGCGCAGCGGCGGGATTCCGGACGTCCTCAAGGTCGAGCCGGACCGGCTGCTGCTTGCCTTGGGCTACATCATGCTGATCGATGTCGGCGAGGGCGAGGACGACTTTCGCTACGCCCTCTACGGCAGCAAGATCGCCGAGGTCGCCGGCTTCGACATGACCGGGAAGAGCATCTGGGATATCCCGACGACCTCGCCCATTCAGGTCTTCTTCGCCGCCTGCTACATGGCGGCGCGCCGGCTGAAACGGCCCATCTACAGCGTGCACGAGGCGCCGCCCGCGATCACGGTCAGCCACTGGCACCGCCTGATCCTGCCCCTGGGCAAGAACGGCGAGATCCGGCGCTTCCTGGTCTGCAACGTCCCGATCAGCGAGGGCAAGCCGCGCTAGCGTTGCCGCGGAGCTGTAACGTCCCTGTATTTCGACCACCTAGATAAGGTACCCTGCGAAGGCATGCCGATTCAGGGCAAAGAGGTTGGAGCCGTGTACTGGCCAAGCTTCGAGAGCGCGCCGCTTAGCGATCTCGTGAAAAGCCTCAAGAAGCGGAGCAAGGCGCTCAAGCACAAGACCGAAACGCTGTCCTGCGAGAGGGTTCTCGTCGAGGAAGGGTCGGTCCGAGTCGAGAAGTTCGAACTCGTGATGAGCAGCTATCGCCGAGTGGCGCTGAGGTTTTTTCTTTGGGAGGATGGCTGGGCCTGGGTCGACGCGCGGCAGCCCTCCAAGAAGGGCTGGGTCTGGGTGTGGACCTACGAGGGCAAGCTTCTTGGCCGGTACGGCGGTAAGGAGGTCGAGGAGGCTCTGGAAATGACCTTGGACAGCGTCTGCGAGACCCCCGCCGAGACATTGAAAGCGCTGACGCAGATCTGGAAGCCTCTCCTGGCACAGGGCCCGGTAGCTGTTACCTGAAGCCTGGGCGCGATGGTGGCAGAAGCCCTAAAGACTCCTTTGCTCCGGCGCGCAGGCCGCCAGCGTCAGCCCTCGTTGCGCGGCGCCAGCCGGGTCACGTGGCCCATCTTGCGGCCAGGCCGGGCCTCGGTCTTGCCGTAGAGGTGCAGCTTCTGGTTCCGGTCGCCGAGCTGCGTGCGCCAGGCCTCGGCGTCCTCGCCCAGCAGGTTGCGCATGACGGCGTCCGAATGGCGCTCTGTGGCGCCCAGGGGCAGGCCCATGACCGCCCGGACGACCTGCTCGAACTGCGAGGTGACGCAGGCGTCGAGGGTCCAGTGGCCCGAGTTGTGCGGCCGCGGCGCCAGTTCGTTGACCAGGACCTCGCCCTCCTCGGTGACGAACATCTCCACGGCCAGCAGGCCGACCAGGTCGATCGCCTCGGCGAGCCGCCGGGCGGTGGCCTCGGCCTTCTCGGCGATCTGCGGGGTGACTCGCGCCGGCGCGATGGTGGTGCGCAGGATGTGGCCCTCGTGCTGGTTCTCGACCGGCGGATAGTCGGCCATCTCGCCGTCGAGGCCGCGGGCCACGATCACCGAGAGCTCCAGCTTGAAGTCGACGAAGGCCTCCAGGATGCCCCGCGCCTCGGGGTTGCCGCCGGCCATCTCGGCCCAGGCTGCGGCCGGGTCGCTGTCGGCCTCCAGGCGCACCTGGCCCTTGCCGTCGTAGCCCAGCCGGGTGGTCTTGAGCACCGCCGGGGTGCCGAAGTCGCGCAGGTGGCGGGCCAGGGCCTCGGGGCCGTCGATGGCGGCGTAGCGCGCCGTCGCGACCCCCTGGTCGCCGCAGAAGTCCTTCTCCCGCAGGCGGTCCTGGCAGATCGCCAGGACCTCGGCGCCGGGCCGCACCGCGACCGAGCGGGTCAGGATCTCGACGGTCGGCAGCGGGATGTTCTCGAACTCGAAGGTGACGACGTCGACCGCCTGTGCGAAGGCGGAGAGCGCGGCCTCGTCGTCGTAGGCCGCCCGGGTGAAGAGCGGCGTGACCTGGCTGGCCGGGCAGTCCGCCTCCGGACAGTAGACGTGGCTGCGGTAGCCGAGGGCCGCCGCCGCCAGGGCGGTCATGCGGCCGAGCTGGCCGCCGCCGAGGATGCCCAGGGTCGCGCCGGGCGCCAGCGCCGCGGGGCTCTGCGCGTTCATGGCCGGGTCCTCAGGCATCGTCGACAGGGGTCTCGGCGATTCCCGCGCTCTGCCGGGATCGCCAGGCATCGAGCGCCTCGGCCACCTTGGGGTCGGACAGGGCGATCACGGCCGCGGCCAGCAGGGCGGCGTTGATCGCCCCGGCCTTGCCGATCGCCAGGGTGCCGACCGGGATTCCGCCCGGCATCTGGACGATGGACAGCAGGCTGTCCATGCCCTTCAGGGCCTGGCTCTCGACCGGAACCCCGAAGACCGGCAGCGGGGTCAGCGAGGCGACCATCCCTGGCAGGTGGGCGGCGCCGCCGGCGCCGGCGATGATCACTTTCAGGCCCCGGTCGCGGGCCGCGGTCGCGTAGTCGACCATCCGCTTCGGGGTGCGGTGGGCGGAGACGATCCGCGCCTCACGGGCCACGCCGAGGGCGTCCAGGGTCTCCGCCGCGTGGCGCAGCGTGGCCCAGTCCGACTGGCTGCCCATGATGATTCCCACCGCCGCTTGGCCGTCCGACATTCACCCCTCGCATTCCGTGTTTCGGGCCGTGTTCCGGGCCGTGTTCCGGGCCCGCTCGCGGGGCCGGCCGCATTATTGGGAATCGCCGGGTGGGTGGCAAGCCGGGCGGCGACCACCCAGGCGGAGAGGGCCGGCGCCGACGCGGTTTATCGTTTGCCAAGCCGAGTCCCCCCGGTTCATAGTCCGGCCCAGAGGGACCCTGATCTGGTGGGCTATGCGGGTACGCGATACCTCGTCTTCCCGGGGCGTTCCCGGCGTCACGGCCGGCAAGGACCGCGCGGCCAAGCCGGCCGGCGACGGGCCGGAGTCGACTGCCGCGACCCAGGACGTCGCGACCCTGGCCGGCATCCCCGAGGCGGAGCTGACGCCCAAGGTGCGCGGGGCCATCGACCGCCTGCTGTCCGAGGTTGCGCATCTGCGCGAGGAGCTGGAGCTCGCGAAGCGGCGGATCCAGCACCTGGAGGACCTGGCCGACCAGGACGTCCTGGTTCCGGTCGCCAACCGGCGCGCCTTCGTGCGCGAGCTCAGCCGCCTGATGGCCTTCGCCGAGCGTTACGGCATCCAGGGCAGCGTGCTCTATTTCGACGTCAACGGCATGAAGGAAATCAACGACAGCCTCGGCCACAGCGCCGGCGACGCGGCCTTGCGCCATGTCGCCAAGGTCCTGCTCGGCAACGTCCGGGCCTCCGACATGGTCGGGCGGCTGGGCGGCGACGAGTTCGGCGTGATCCTCTCGCAATCCGATCAGGACGCGGCCCGCGCCAAGGCCGAGCGCCTGGCCCAGGCGATCCTGTCCCGGCCCCTGGAATGGGAAGGCCGCCTGCTGGACATCGAGATTTCCTTCGGGACCTACAGCTTCGCCGGCGGCGAAAGCGTCGACGACGCCTTGGCGGCGGCCGATCGCGCGATGTATCGGCACAAGAAAACCCGCGGCGGCTGACCGACTGCCTGGCGCCGCGCCGAACTCAGGCGATGATGTCGGGCAGGAGCCGGCTTTCCAGCTGCAGGATCTGGTCCTTCAGCATGAGCTTCCGCTTCTTCAGACGCTTGACCTGAATCTGGTCGAAGGGTGCCTCTTCCGAAATCCTGGCGATGACGTCGTCGAGGTCGCGGTGCTCACTCTTGAGCTGGCTCAGCCTCTCTCTGATCAACTCGATCTCGCGCTCTTCCATGCTTGCCGTGTACCAAATCACCCCCCCTGGGCGGCACGGCCGACCGGGAGCCGCAGTCTAGCGTTTTCCGGCCCGCGAGTGGAGTCTTCGGCTGGTGGTTGAACCGGCAGCGGCTTTGCCCGAGACTGCCAGCCGCACAAAGTGGTTAAGGTTTGCTCATGCCAGAGGCGAAACGGATCGGACTTCTCACCAGCGGCGGCGACTGTGCCGGGCTCAACGCGGTCATCCGGGCGGTGGTTGAGCGCGCGGTCGGCGGCTACGGCTGGCAGGTCGTCGGCATACGCAACGGCACCGACGGGCTGCTCGCCCGTCCGGTCGCGGCCGAAGTCCTGGAGCTCTCGCGCTTCACCGGCGATATCTTCCGCCGGGCCGGGACCATCCTCGGCACCACCAACAAGGGCGACCCCGTCGACTACGAGCAGCCCGACGGCAGCCGGCTCGACCTCAGCGACCGGATCCTCGAAGGCCTGGCGCAGCTCGAACTCGATGCCCTGATCGGGGTCGGCGGCGACGGCAGCCTGCACATCCTGCGCCGGCTCGCGCTCAAGGGCGGCATCAACCTGGTCGGCATCCCCGAGACCTTCGACAACGACGTCGGCGCGACCGAGATCTCGATCGGGCATTGGAGCGCGGTCCACGTCGCGACCGAGGCGCTGGACCACCTGCAGCCGACCGCGGCCAGCCATTCCCGGGTCATGGTGCTCGAGGTCATGGGCCGCGACGCCGGGCACATCGCCCTGACCGCGGGCATCGCCGGCGGCGCCGACGTGATCCTGATCCCCGAGCTGCCCTACCGGATCGAGCGGATCGCCGCGAAGATCGACGACCTCAAGGCCCAGGGCCGAAACTTCGCCCTGGTCGTGGTCGCCGAGGCGGTCAAGACCGAGGACGGCGAAGCCGTGCGCACCCTGCAGGCCGGCGGCAAGCAGACCTACGGCGGCATCGGCCACTACATCGGCCAGCGCATCGGCGAGGCGACCGGCGCGGAAACCCGGGTCACCGTCCTGGGCCACCTGCAGCGCGGCGGCCCGCCGACCGCCCGCGACCGCCTGATGGGCTCGGTCTTCGGGGTCCACGCCGTCGACCTGATCGCCGCCGGCCGCTTCGACCGCATGGTGGGCTGGCGGAACCGCGAGGCGATCGACGTTCCCCTGGCGGAGGCGGTGGTCCGCTACGAGGCGGTGGAGCCCGAGGGCGCGCTGGTCCAGACCGCGCGCGGCCTGGGGATCTCCCTGGGGGACTAGCGCGATGGGCGCCGCGCCGGCCAATCCTTTCTGGGACTTCTCGCTGGCGGTCTATCAGCGCCGCAACGTCGCCGGCCCCTGCATGGCGCTGCAGGACCGGCTTCAGCTCGACGTCAACATGCTGCTGTTCTGCTGCTGGACCGGTCAAAGGGGGCACCAGTTGAGCGAGCAGCAGGTCCGCGAGGCCCTGGCCGCGATCGACGTCTGGCAGGGCCAGGTGGTGGCGCCCCTGCGCCGCCTGCGCCGGCTCCTGAAGGCCAGCCTGGACCTGGCCCCGGAGCGGCGCCAGGTCTTCCGGGACAAGCTGAAGGACCTGGAGCTTGACGCCGAGCGGGTCGAGCAGGACATCCTGATCGAGACCGTGCCCCTGACGCCGGGTGCGACCAGCGGTGCCGAGGTGGCCGCGCTCAACCTCTCCACCTACCTGCTGGTCAAGGGCGTCGACCTGGGCGAAGGCGACCTCGCCCAGCTCGGCACGCTGCTCGACACGATCTTCCCCAACGAGACCGCCGGGGGCTGACCGCCTGAAGCCGACTGGCGGAGGCCGGGCCGGCGGCCGCCGCGCCGTGGGCATAATCTCTTGAATTGTATGCTTAAAGTTTTCGCAACTCTCCGGGGAGAGCATCGAAGGTCGGGCTCTTGGGGATGGTTGCAAAAGGGGGGGCGCATCGTGGCGGGCGGCGCCGGTTTCGCGGCACGGTTTCTGCTCTGCGTAGCGATCGCCGGGACGGCCGCGGGCTGCCCGGCGGAGGACCGGAAGGACGCGACGGAGCGGCCTGAGGACAAGCTGAGCATCATCGCCGCGCTCCAGGCCGGCGAGTTCGACCGCCTGGAAGCCTGGTACCGGCCCGCCGCGGGCGGATCGCCCGACCGCCTGACCGGCTTCTTCGCCTTTCGGCACTCCGAACCGCGAAACCTCGAACGGCTGACGGCCTGGGTCGGGCGCAAGCCGGAGTCCTTCGTCGCGCGGCTGGCGCGGGGCGTACACTACCGGCATCTCGGGGTCCTGAGCCGCAGCCACCGGGGCTTCGAGGAGATGCGCGCTTACTACGGCCTGGCGATCGACGACCTCTCCACGGCGCTCAGGATGGAGCCGGGGATCGAGATCGCCTACGCCTATCTCCTGAGCATGGCCCAGCACCTGGGCAACTGGAAGGAAGCGGCCGAGATCCGCCGGATCGGCCTGGAAGCCGTGCCGGACGCCCCCCTGATCCATGCGACCCATCTGCAGGCGCTGGATCCGGCGAACGGCGGCGGCTCGCAGGCCGAGTTCGAGGCCTATCTGGACGGCCTGCGGGCCCTCCACGGCGGGGATCCGCGCTTCGCCTTCATCGAGGGCTATCGCGAATCCTCCCTGGCGTCGCAGACCTTGCAGAAACGCGCCGATGCCGGGGAGGCGCTCTATCGCAGCGTGCTGCTGCCGGATGCGCTGCGCCTGATCAACCGGGCGATCGAGATCCAGCCCACCGCCTACCGCTATTCAAAGCGGGCCGACATCCACGACCGCCGCGGCGACCTTGCGCTCGCTCTCGCCGATGTCGACACCGCCCTCGGCCTCGATCCCGACCTGCCTTACGTCGCCGCGCTCCAGCTGGAGGCCCAGGCGCCCTATCTGCAGATGCAGAAGGCCGATCTGCTCCATCGCCTGAAGCGCGACGCGCAGGCCGAGGCGGCCTACGACCGCGCGATCGTCCTGGATCCCCTGGAGCCCTCGAACCTGAGGGACCGGGCCCGGTTCCACGACGACATGGGCCGGCGCCGCGGCGAAGCCGGCGACATCCAGGGCTATCTCGACCACTTCGAGGGCCGGCTGCGGGACCTTCAGTCCGCCGAGGCCTTCGCCGGGAGGGATTTCCGGCTGCAGCACGCCATCGGCAACCACTGGCTGTCGCGCTTCGCGCCGGGCCCGGCCAAGCGGCACTTCAAGCGCGCGACCGAGCTTGCGCCCGAAAGCTCCAACGCCTGGCTGGGCCTGGCCGGCGCGCTCTACGCCGAGGGCGACTGCTGGGCGGTCGATGCGCTGAGGCGCTACCTCGAGGTCTGCCGGGCGGACGGCGACTGCGCCCTGTCGCACCCCCTGCCCAAGCGGATCCGCGAGAACATGGGCTGGTGCCACGCGGTCAGCGAGCCCAGGCCCGAGAACTGGCGCCGCCGCGTGCTGCCCGACTGGATCCCCGTGCTCGGCCGCTGCGGCGCGCGCTTCCACGAGGTTCCGGCCCCGGTCGCGCTGCGGGAGTGCTTCGAGCGCGCGCGGGCGGGCGATTCGGCGGCGCAGTACGACCTCGGAACCATCGTCTTCCACGGCTTCCTGCCGGGGCTCCAGAACTTCGAGCAGGGCACGGACTGGCTGCGCCGCGCCGCCGAGCAGGGCCATGGCGACGCCCTGGCGGCGCTCGGCGAGAAGTACGTCTTCGGACTGGGCGTGCCGAAGAACACCGACGCGGGCCTCCGCCTCCTGGAGACCGCCATCGGCCAGGAGAGCCCGGAAGGCTATTTCCGGCTCGGGGCCCTGCTCTACACCGGCCGCCATATCCCGCAGAACAAGGGCCGGGGCCGCGAGCTCATCGCCAAGGCCGCCGAGCACGGCCATCCCCACGCCGAGCAGGCCCTCAGCAGCCTGCCGGACGGCTAGCCGGTGCTGATGTACCTTCAGTCCTCAGCGTCGCGGTTCGGGTGGAGGCTAGTCCCGCTTGGCGCGCTTGAGCGCACGGACCGGGCGGCGGCCGTCGGCTTCCGGCTCGCCCCAGCGGCGGACCTTGCCGCTGTCCAGGCCGAAGTGGTCCAGGACCCGGCCGACCGACTGGTCGACGATGTCGTCGATGCTCTCCGGGTTGGTGTAGAAGGCCGGCACCGGCGGCGCGATCACCGCGCCCATCTCGGACAGGGCCAGGAGGTTGCGCAGGTGGCCGCTGTGCAGCGGCGTCTCGCGGACCATCAGGACCAGCGGCCGCCGTTCCTTCAGGACCACGTCGGCGGCGCGGGTCAGCAGGGTCGAGGTGACCCCGGTGGCGATCTCGGCCATGCACTTCACCGAGCAGGGCGCGATCACCATGCCCAGGGTCCGGAAGGAGCCGCTGGCAATCGGCGCGCCGACGTCGGCGACCGGGTGGCAGACGTCGGCCAGGGCCTGGACCTCGGCCAGCTTGCGGTCGGTCTCGTAGGCCAGGGTCAGCTCCGCCGCCTTGCTGACCACCAGGTGGCTCTCGACCGGCAGCGGCCGCAGGGCCTCCAGCAACCGCAGGCCGTAGATCACGCCGGAGGCGCCGCTGAGGCCGACGATCAGGCGCTGGGAGGCGCTCATGGCACGGCCTGCCGATCCGCAGCCACGGGTTGTGCCATCACTTGGCAAAGACGGGTTTGTGGGACTACCATGAAGCTTTCGTGAAACCTTGCAAAGGGAGTTGTGACCGAATGTCCATGGACGATCACGTCCGCGCCCTGCGCGCAAAGCATGCCGCTCTCGACCAGGAAATCGACGAGGAGAATCAGCGTCCTCACCCCGATGACCTGCATCTCGCCGAACTTAAGCGCGAGAAGCTGAGGATCAAGGACGAAATCGCCAAGTTCGGCACTCCCGCCTGACGGCCCGGGGCCTGGTCGCGTCACGGCGCAAGGCCGCGGCGTCCGGACCAGCCTCCAACTCGTTGAAGGGGATCGAGAATTCGGCTCAGGTCGGATCGATCTGAACCGCTCCCGGTCTCGGCCGCCAGACTCCGGCCTATCCGACAAGCCGCCTAGCGTAGCGGTGGGCGGCGACGCCTTTCTGTACCCTCGCCCCAGCAGAGGACCTTGGCGACGCTCAGCCGCGCGCGCAGGTGGTCGCCGTAGCCGGCGTAGTTCGAGGGCGCGACCTTGACCTCGTCCAGGTCCTGGGGCGCGGCCTCGGCGATGGCGACCTCGGCCCGGGCCAAGACCTCGGCCAGGGAGCGGGGCGCCGCCGAGGTCACCCGGCCGCGCCGCGGCGAGGCGGCGATGGCGACTCCCACGACCGCCCCCTCCGAAGTCAGCACCGGGCCGCCGGAGAGCCCGCCCAGGGGCAGGTCGTTGCGCGGCGCGCGGTCGATCTCGGCCCAGAGGATGCCCGGCTCGGCGTAACGCCGGCTGCGCACCTTGACCCGGCCCATCAACTCGCCGTAGACGTCGCCTGGCTCGCCCCGCGGGAAGCCCAGGTGGAAGCCGTCCTGGCCCTTGAACAGCGGGCCCGAGGTCAGCGGCAAGGCCGGCGCGTTGAGCCCGGTCTTGAGCAGCGCGACGTCGGCGCGGGGATGGGACACGATCTCCGTCACCCGGACCGCCTGCCGCGGGCCGGTCTGCAGGGCGACCTTGCCGCAGCCCTTGACCACGTGGCGCGCGGTCAGCCAGTGGCCCCGGTCGTCGATGGCGAAGGCGGTGCCCGAGCAGGACTTGGCGCAGGGGTCGGAGTCGCTCAGCCTGAGTACTGGATCGCGGCGCGACGGGCCGGGCAGGGCGGCTCGGTCCGGCCGTTGCGGGCGCCGCTCGGCCTCGGCGACGATGGGTGGGGCGGGCGGCGCGGCGGCTTCGCGCGGCGGCTGGAGCTGGCGGCCTTGCTCGGCGAACTCCATGAACAGCGAGACCGCCGTCAGGCAGACCAGCAGCAGCAGGATCCGGCCGTACATCGCCCGGGATCAGCCCGAGACCGCCGCCGCGTTGATGGCGGCGACCGCCAGCTTGACCGCCACCAGGACCAGGGCCGGGCCGATCTCCCCGGCCTCGATGCGCGCCGGCAGGTCGCGCAGGATCAGGTCGGCGGCCTTGAAGGCGACCAGCTGGATCACCAGGGTCAGCGCGCCCCAGATCAGGATGTCCCACTCGCTGACGCTGTTGGCCATGCAGACCGCCAGGGGCAGGCCGATGCCCAGGATCGCGCCGGAGAGCGAGACCGCCGCCGCGACGTTGCCCTCGCGGATCAGCCGGAACTCCCGGTGCGGCGTGATCCAGACATAGGCCACCACGCCGACGGCGAGCATCGCGGTGGTGATCGCGAAGTGGGAGATCAGGGTCGGAAACCCGGTGAAGAAGCTCTGAAGCACCGCGTCCATTGCGCCGCCTGCCTTCCTGGTTGGAACCGCGACCAGGGTATAGCCCAGGCGCCGCGCAGGGGAAACAGGCCTCAGGCCGGCCGAGACGTCACTCTGCTGACATAGCCGGGCTTTACCTCAGGGTCCTTGCCGAAGGCAAAGCCCGCGGCATCCCCCTCGAGGCCGGATGCTTGCGGCCGCCATGGATCACCGGGTCGAGCCCGGTGATGACAGCGGAGGAGCGGAGACAGCCTCCATACACCGCTGTCATGCCCGGATACCCCGCCGTCATGCCCGGACTTGATCCGGGCATCCATCGTGCCGCGGCACTATGGATAGCGCGGGCTTTGCCTTCGGCAAGGACCCTGGGATCAAGTCCGGGCGTGTCAGCGGGAGGGAGGACTGGCGTACGTGGAGAGGGAGAGCCTGCGTACGTCAGGAAGGAGGGTCCGCGTACGTCGAAGGGGAGGGCTTTCGGCCGGCTCAGACCGCCTCCGCCTGCTCCCTCAGCACGAACTTCTGGATCTTGCCGGTCGAGGTCTTGGGCAGCTCGCCGAAGACGACGTGGCGGGGGCACTTGAAGTGGGCCAGGTTGTCGCGGCAGAAGGCGACGATCTCCTCGGCGCTGGCGCAGGCGCCGGGCTTCAGCTCGACGAAGGCGCAGGGGGTCTCGCCCCACTTCTCGTCCGGCTTGGCGACGACGGCGGCCAGGGCCACCGCCGGGTGCTTGTAGAGCACGCCCTCGACCTCGATCGAGGAGATGTTCTCGCCGCCCGAGATGATGATGTCCTTGGAGCGGTCCTTGAGCTCGACGTAGCCGTCGGGGTGCCAGACCCCAAGGTCGCCGCTGTGGAACCAGCCGCCCTTGAAGGCCGCCTCGCTGGCTGAAGGGTTCTTCAGGTAGCCCTTCATGACGATGTTGCCGCGCAGGAAGACCTCGCCCAGGGTCTCGCCGTCCCGGGGCACCGGCGCCAGGGTCTCGGCGTCGGCGACCATCAGGCCCTCCAGCACCGGGTAGTTGACGCCCTGGCGGGCCTTGAGCGCGGCCTGCTCCTCGATCGGCAGGCCGTCCCAGGCCTCGTGCCAGGCGCAGACCACGGCCGGGCCGTAGACCTCGGTCAGGCCGTAGACGTGGGTCACCTTGATGCCCTGCTGTTCCATCGCGGCCAGGACCGTGGCCGGCGGCGGCGCGGCCGCGGTCATCATCTCGACCCGCTGCGGGAAGGCGGCGCGCTGCTCATCCGTGGCGCCGAGGATCATCTGCATCACGATGGGCGCGCCGCAGAGGTGGGTCACGCCTTCCTCGGCGAAGGCCCGGTAGATCGCCCCGGCCTCGACCCGGCGCAGGCAGACGTGGGTCCCGGCCAGCGCGGTGATGGTCCAGGGGAAGCACCAGCCGTTGCAGTGGAACATCGGCAGGGTCCAGAGGTAGACCGGGTGCGGCGCCATGCCCCAGACCAGGACGTTGCCCAGGGCGTTCAGGTAGGCGCCCCGGTGGTGGTAGACCACGCCCTTGGGGTTGCCGGTGGTGCCGGAGGTGTAGTTGAGGGCGATCGCGTCCCACTCGTCGCCGGGCGGGGCCCAGGCGAAGTCGGGATCGCCCTCGGCCAGGAAGGCCTCGTAGTCGATCCCGCCCAGGCGCTCCCCACCCCCAGGTCCATGGGGTCCCTGGGGATCGTCGACGTCGATCACCAGGATCTCGCGGCCGAGCCGGGCCAGGGCTTCCTTGATGACCGGCGCGAACTCGGTGTCGGTGATCAGGGCCTTGGCCTCGCCGTGCGCCAGGATGAAGGCGATGGCGGCGGCGTCCAGGCGGACGTTGAGGGCGTTGAGCACCGCGCCGGCCATGGGCACGCCATGGTGCGCCTCCCACATCGGCGGGGTGTTGGGGGCCATGACCGCGACCGTGTCGCCCTTGCCGATCCCGCGCCGGGCCAGGGCCGAAGCCAGGCGCCGGCAGCGGGCGTAGGCCTCGGCCCAGGTCCGCCGCTCGGCGCCGTGGACCACGGCCGTGCGCTCGGGGAAGACCGCGGCGGCGCGGGGCAGGAAGCTCAGGGGCGACAGCGGTGCATAGTTTGCCGGCGTCTTGTCCAGATCGGTCTCATAGGGCTTGGCGCCCGCGGTCGGGTCCTGGGTCACGCTTCGCAGCCTCCGCATCGTTTCATGCTCGCGCAAAGGTTTTGCTGCATTCTAGCGCCCGGACGGGCAGGGAAAAGTGGGTCGCGCGCCTGGAAGGCGCCTTGGCTGCATCTTAGCCGCGCCTTCAATTCTTGATGAAATGACTTCGGAACTCGCCCATATTCCCAGTGTGGGTTTGTTTCTTGGGGCGACAGGACAGGTTTGATCCATGCAGGATTTCGACAACGCGGTGCGCCAAGCCGAAGAACAAATCAAGATCGCACAGGAAAACACGGCGGCGGTGACGTCGGTCTTCGCGGAGACCGCGGTCGCCAAGGCGGAAAGCCTTCCCATCGACATCGAGAACGCCAGCCTGCAGGACGTCGAGACGCACAACGAGGCCATGAACGCCAACATCGCCGAGCTGATCGTCGGCCTGGACGAGGTCACGGCCGGCTTCTCCAAGGAATTCGAGGCGATGCGCGACAAGACCGGCTGGGAGACCATGGTCGGCTGGTTCTCCAGCGCCAAGGCGGACAGCCTGCGGGCCGAGCGGATCCGGGTCGCCAGCATCGACGACAACCTGCAGGACCTGATCAGCAAGTCGGACGTCATCGTCGCCATCCTGGACCGCCAGCTCGTCACCCTGACCGAGCAGAAGGGCAAGGTCGAGGCGCGCCTGGAGCAGACCCTGGCCGAGCGCGAGCAGGCCGTCGCCGAGCTCGAGGGCCTGCGCGCCGAGCTGCAGGCGCTGGACCCCAAGATCATCGACCTGGAAAACCGCATCTCCATGGCGACCGACCCGGCCGAGCGGACCCGGCTGGAGACCGAGCTGGCCAACCTCAACGCCCGGCACAACGAGCTGGTGCAGGCCGAGCAGGTCACCCTGGCGCGTTCCCAGACGCTGGAGACGTACATCGAGAAGGGCAAGACCTGGGTCGACTCGCTGCAGAACCAGGCGGCGACCCAGATGGTCCTGATCAACAAGTTGCAGACCGACACCAAGCAGCGGGTGGTGCTCTACGACGCCCTGACCAAGTCGCTGAAGACCGCGCAGCAGCAGGAGGTCGCGCACCGGATCAACGAGATCGGCAGCCGGACCGACAAGGAGGCCCAGGCCGCCATGGCGGCGATCGGCGCGGCGACCCAGTCGCGTATCGCCGACATGATGGAGGCCCACGAGGACAACATCGTCTTCGCCCGCAAGGTCTTGGAGGAGAAGGCCAAGGCCGACGAGCGCTTCGCCCGGCGCTTCGCCCGGGTGGTCGAGAAGCACGACAAGAACCTCTACGGCCAGCCGTCTTGACGCTGTGAGGGTTGGTGTCCGGTCGCGAGCCGCTGTGAGTTGCCGGCGATGCTTCTAGCGCAGCCATCTCTCCTCCTGTCATGCCCGGAGCGCGTACCCGCGATCCGGGCATCCATGGTGCCGGCTGCTCCATGGATGCCCGGGTCGGGCCTGGCCCGCATTTCTCACCGTGGTCATGGTCTGCGCGGCGCTGTCGCTCCGAGAGGACAGGAAAGGCCTGCGGCGCGATGCAGGGCATCGGGCAAAGGGCTTGACGCAGCCTGTCGGAACGACAGCACCGCCCCTAGGGTCAGCTCCCGGCGACCGCCCGCCGTGACGTCTTGGGCGTCGAAGGCCTCAAGCGTAGCTGGGCTACGCTTTTCGGCCTTCTCCTGGCGGGGCGGATCGCCGGGAACCGACGCAGACCGTGACCACGGTGAGAAATGCGGGCGAGGGTTGTTCTGTTTAGATCCGAGCGGGTCGAGCCATACTCCTCCTCCCCCTCGATGGGGGAGGATACAGGAGGGGGTGGCGGCCGACAGGCCGCTCAAGCCGTCCCGATATCGCCTTGTCGCTTCGCGATACCCCACACCCGCGCGTACGCGTCCCTCCCCCACAAGGGGGGAGGGGCTTGAGTGCCCGCCTTCGGCACCGTCGAGCTGACCAGTGCCCGGTTCAGGTCTCGAAATCAGCGACAGCACGACCTGCCGCAGCTACTTCGGCAAGTTCAGGGAGATCACGCGGCACATCCGGGGCCTGGCCGCCGAGATGTCGCCGGACGGGGCCTCCAAGGGCCTGGCCGCGCTTGAGGCCGAGGCGGTCGAGGGCTATCTGCGTCGTCTTTCCAGCACCCTGACCGCGCTGTCGATCAAGTACCTGATGACCGGTCTGGTCGGCAGCCGGCGGCCGGGCCCCCTGGCCATCGACCACACCGACAGCGGCTTTCCGCTGTTCCAGGAGATCATCAAGATGGCCGGCGATGTCGGCGAGGTACAGTCGCAACTGGCGGAACTGCCCAAGCGCGCGGCGCTCAAGGAGGCCATGGTCGACCATCTGTTGCAGCATCGCAGCCTGCCGCGCGATCTGCAGCTCGCCATGAGCCGGCGGGTCTACTCCGAGATGCTGGCCGAGGTGCCGATGTTCCTGGCCCAGAACCCGCCGCAGCTGGTGCCGCTGGGCACCCGGGGTCCGGAGGCCCGGGGCTACTTCTGCCACTGGGCGGTCTACGACACCCAGCGCAACCTGCCCAACGTCTACCTGATGCGGCTGGAGGACAGCGGCGAGCGCTCCCTGACCCAGGATCAGCGGCGCTGGCCTCTGGTGGCCGACCACCTGCTGGCGCAGTCGTTGTCCAGTCTCAAGCTGCTGACCATCGCCCGCGGCTTCGACAAGGACTTCCAGGACCTGCACCCGCAGGTGCTGAAGCGCCTGCACCTCGGGCCGATGTACGCCAACGGGCTGACCCGCCACTCCGACACCGTGCAGGACATCCTGGCCGAGAGCGACGACGAGCCGGGCCAGGACTGGGTGCTCTGCTGGACCGTCGAGACCCTGCGCGCCAAGGGCTCCGAGAAGACCTCGACCGGGCTTTTCGGCTCGGTCCGGACCGAGATCTACGATATCGATCCGCAGGCGCCCGAGGCGGTCGAGGCCGGCGCCTCGGCCATCGAGCGCTGCATGATCCTGCCCTACCGGCCCTATCAGCGGCTGGTGGAGCGGGACCTGCCGCAGCTCCGGGGGGTGCATAAGTACGTCGTCGGCCCCGACGGCGAGATCCTGCGCCGGGTCTGAGAGCAGCGACACGGGGGACCAGAGAGCGCATGACCGCCACCGCCCTGATGGAGATCAAGGAAGCGGAGATCCGCAAGCACTACCCGCAGACCTACCAGCTGCTGGCGGGCTTCGACTACGCGCCGCGGATCGGCCGCGCCGCCGAGGTGCCCGCCGCCGGCAGCGGTCGCTCGCCGGGCATTCCCGGGCGCCGCGGCTTCCGCTCGACCACGCCGGGCCTGGCGAGCCGGGGGGCGCCCTCGGGCGTCGTCTCGCTGCTGAACCGGGTCCAGGGCATCGACGCGGAGGACCCGCTGCAGAGCGAGACCCAGGTCCACGTCCTGCGCAGCCTCAGGCGGGCGCTGGCAGTCGCCGAGGCGGTCTCGGAGCTCTATGGCGAACTCACCCCGCTCAATCAGCTCAAGCAGGCCAACAGCCAGGGCCGCCTGGCCGGGGCGCAGAAGGCGGAGTTCGCCGAGCTGCTGTCAAGCGCGGCGCTGATCGGGCTCTTCACCTTCGCCAACCTCCTGGGCTTCCTGGTCCGCAACGGCGGCGAGACCCAGGGGCCGGAGATCGAGGTCGGCGAGGTCGAGGAGATCGTGCTCGACAACGTCAACGTCGCGCTCAAGGGTGCGCTCTGGGAGCTCGACCAGAAGCTCGCCCGCTTCGCCGAGGGTGACGCCGCGCTGGCCGCGGTCGTGACCGCCTACGCCGAGCGGCTGATGGACGAGGCCGCCCTGCGCAGCGGCGGCGCCCGCCATCTGGAGGCCTTCGTCGCCAGGACCTACCGGGTCGAGGCCGACGACTTCCAGATCGACGGCTTCACCCCGGCGCGCCGTGCCGCCTCGACGCCGCTGGTCATGACCTTCAAGAAGCCGCAGGAGGTGATCGGTAACCACATCGCCAAGCACCAGTGCATGAAGCTGGCCAAGATGCTGATGGCCTACGACTTCACGCGCCAGCTCAACCCCTTCGTCGAGCTGGGCGGCTTCATCTTCACCTTCATGGGCGACGGCAAGCCGGGCACCGGCAAGACCACCCTGATCCAGATGCTCGGCGGCCTGCTGCACGACTACTGCCAGGTGGCCGGCTACGCCTTCCGCTACGAGAACCTCTCCTCGGAGTCGATCGATTCCTACCAGGGCAAGTCGGGCCAGAACGCCAAGGCCTTCATCCGCAGCATCATGGATCCCCACGTCATCGGCTTCGGCACCATCGACGACATCGACCAGATCGCCGGCCGCCGCGGCGACCGCCAGTCCTCCTCGGGCCAGCAGGAGGTCACCGCGGTGCTGATGGAGTCCTTCAGCGGCGCCAACACCGTGGTCCGGGGCAACTGCAGCTTCGGCATGTTCTCCAACTATCCGGAGAACGTCGACGACGCCTTGAGGCAGCGCGCCGGCGCCCGCTTCCTGGTCGACGGCCCGCGCAGCGAGGCGGACTACATCGACATCCTGCACCTGCTGCTCGGCAGGGACCACGACATCGCCCTCGGCGCGCACGAGCTCTACGCCGCCCAGGAGATCCGCCGCGCCGTCGCGGCCTCCTACGAGCAGCACGGCCGGCCCGCCGAGACCCAACTCGAGGCGGTCTTCGAGGCGGTCGCCAAGGCTGAGGGCCCGCTCGACACCATCGCCAAGCTCGGCCGCTATCTCAAGGCGATCCAGGAGGTCGACGAGCGCTTTACCGGCCGCGCGGTCAAGAACATCACCGACGCGGTCAAGGTCCGGGCCATGGACGTCGAGCTGCCGGACGAGTGGATGGCGGACCCGGCCCTCTTCCTGCGGCAGGACTACGACACCAAGTTGAAGATGATCGGCGAGCTGATGAACCCGATCACGCCGGAGATGGTCCTCCAGGAGATCAACCGCTACGCCGACGCCGAGTTCCGCTACGCCAACGTCTCCGACGAAGCGGCGGTCGGCGACAGGGTCCGCGACCTGCGCCTGCAGGCCGAGGCCAAGCGCCGTTACCTTGCCGACCCGGGCGGGGGCGGCGGCGAAGCGCAAGGTTAGGCAAGCCATGCACCGGCTGACCGAGAACAACCTGATCTACGGCAACCTCTTCGAGGTCGCGACGCCGGTGCTGCGGGACCGCTACAACCGCGCGTTGGCGCTGCTCTACGGCCGGCGGACTGAGCTCGAGCGCTTCCGCATCGACCAGAGCGGCTTCTCGCCGGAGGTGGCCGAGGCCTTCGACGATCAGGCGTACCTGAACCCCCACGGCTGCAACCGCATGTTCATCCTGCTCACCCTCGAGCAGGCCTACCTGCCGATCTTGGACGCCACCTTCTCCTCCAGCCGGGCGATCCTGCAGAGCTACATCGAGGACAACCGCGAGGCGCTCTTCGCGCTGACCGCACGCGACGCGGTCTTCGGCGAGCTGGAGGACTCGGTCTACAAGATCAGGACCCTGGGCGACCTGACCTCGATCAAGCACATCCGGATCAAGGCGCGCACGCCGAACCGCCTGATCACCAAGGCCAAGCGCCTGAGCAGCAAGATCGACGCCTTCATGGAAAGCGAAACCGCCTGGTGCGACGACGAGGCGCTGCAGCAGATCATCGACCTGGCCGAGGCGGTCGGCGACGTGCGCCGGCAGCCGGTGATCCCCACACGGATCGACTACGAGGAAGGCAACTTCTTCACCACCCATCTGGGCGGGCTCTACGTCTTCAACTCGGCGCGCAGGCCGACCCTGATCTACTGCGGCCCGGACCAGCAGGGCAGCCGGGTCTACGAGGATCAGATCCTGGGCTTCCGGCACATCCCCCTGAGCGACCGAGCCGCGATCGCGCGCTTCCTCAAGGAGGCCGACCTGGTCGAGCCCCTGGCCGGGCTCAAGCACCTGGATCCCGCGGAGCTGCTGCGCGAGAAGCTGGAATTCGTGGCCATCGACCACGCCGCGCGGAACGACGCCCTGGGCGAGATCTGGGACTTCGAGCCCATGGCCCTGCGCCGCTATCTGCACCGCAACGTCGAGGCGCTGCCGGCGGAGTTCCACGATCTCCAAGGCGCCCTGCGCACCCTGGAGCAGGGCGGGCCCGGCGGGCGCCTGGAGCCGGAGGCGCCGGGCTACTTCTATCTTTTACGCTCGGCCCGGCACAAGGACCGAGACCTGGTGAACCATCTCCTGGCCCGGCTGACCCCGCTCGACTTCCGCCAGCTCTTCATCTGCAACAAGGATCTCTTCTACGCGCTCTACGAGACCTGGAACGACCGCAAGCGCGGCTATGTTGCGGAATACCTCGCGCGGTACTATCAGGGGCGGGCGGCCGAGGTCTGGCGGCACCTCTACGGCCGGACCAGGGCGGCCGAGGGGCCCTGGGGCGCGCGGCCGGCGGGCGCCGGCTCCTTCGTCCCGGAGGCGGGATGATGTCCGGCCGCCGCTGCGGGTGAAACGGGGGATCGAAGCCCATGCTGTATTTCTGGGTCGTCCGTGCGATCATGATCTTCGCCGTCCTGACGGTGATCTACATCGCGCTCTCGCTGTTCAAGCGCTGGGAGGAGCGGCGCCGGCTCGGGGCCGAGTACGACAGCCTCTACGCTGGCGGCGGCGCGACCGAGTCGCGCGATCTCTACATCCAGCGCGGCATCCACAGCTACAACGGCTCGCTGCGGCGCAAGCTGCTGTGGGGCGTCTACCTGGTGCCGCTGGCGGTGCTCGCGCTCCTGATCCTGCTGGGCTACCTCAGCTAGCGGGCTGTTGAAGTCGTGCCGGCTGCCCTCACCTTTCGACAGGGGGCGCAGCCCGGCGCTCCGCGCGGATGAGGCGCAGTGCTTGGACCTGCTCGCCCTCATCCTGAGCCTGTCGAGCCTCATCCTGAGCCTGTCGAAGGATGACCGCTCAACAGCTTGCTAAGCCCCGGCACCGGGGCGTGAAAGGAAGGCTGGCGTGAAGATCGTAGTCTGGATGCTGAAGCTGCTGCCGCTGGTGGTCGCGATCCTCTTCCTGCACTTCTATCTGCCGTCGAAGGACGTGGTGCGGATCGTGGACACCGACGTCAAGCGCATGGACGTGGTCTCCAAGGACGTCGTCGGCGAGGGCGGGGCCGGGGTCCCGACCCGGACCCGGGACGTGCGTTTCATCAACGCGGTCTGGCCCAACGGCGATCCCAGGGTCTACCGCAACGAGGAGACGGACTGGAGCTTCCCCTGGTACTTCAAGTTCGATTCCGGGAACCTGCAGACCGAGGCCCAGGACCTGCGCTCGACCAAGGAAAACCCGATCTGGGTCGTGATCACGCACTACGGCTGGCGCTTCGAGATCCTGTCGATGTTTCCCAACGCGGTCGAGATCGAGCAGATCGACGATCCGGACCACTTCCCGATCCCCTGGTTCCGGATCGTGTTCTTCGTCCTGTTCGGCGGGCTGGCACTCTGGCTCTGGTATCTCTGGCGCTGGTTCCTCGAGGTCCGCTGGCGGCCTTTCCTGGCCGAACTGGCGATTGACGATCGCTTCGAGAACGCCTCCAACGCCCTCGGCCAGGTCTGGCGCTGGTTCAAGGCCAATATCGGCGACCGTTTCGGCGGCCGGCGCAAGCCCGGGGGCGGTTGACCCGGGGCGGCGAACACGGCCTTGGTTTGATCGAGGTCAATAGACTGGCTCGGCGGGCCGTCTAAGCTCGGGCTCGCTGGTCACGATTTCCCCGAGGGAGGGCAAGATGCTGAAACGCGGGTTCAAGGCGATGTTGGCCGAGGCCAACGCCGTGATCGAAACGGTCGCTGTGCACGATCTGCCCTACGCCCAGGAAGACGGCGACACGCTCGTCGTCGACGTCCGCGAGACGGTCGAGCGCGAGAGCGAGGGCCAGATCCCCGGCTCGATCCACGCGCCGCGGGGTCTGCTGGAGTTCCACGCCGACCCGGAAAGCCCGGTCTACAAGGAGGAGCTGACTCCGGACCGCCGGCTCATCCTCTACTGCGGCAGCGGCGGCCGCTCGGCACTGGCGGCCAAGACCCTGATGGACATGGGTTTCAACGACGTCGCCTCGCTGGCCGGGGGCTACGCCGCCTGGCGCAAGGCGCAGGAGGGCTGACGGGCCGTCCGCCTCTCGTTGTTCGCTAATCCAGGTTTTTTCCCCAAGCTGTCATAGCTGGGCGCGACCCGGCTCTCCAGGGTCGCGCCCGATCTATGGATGCCCGCTTCAAGCCCGGGCGCTCCCGCTCGCGTCTTGCCCGAGAGCGATCGGCCAGAGAGGGCGAGACACGCGAGACAATCTGATCTGTCCCGCGGAACCGGTCATGCAGCGTGAGAGTTCGACGGCTTGAGTTTGCCCTTTGTGAGCGTTGGTTGCCATCTCACCAGGGGGGCATGTGTCTGGTGATAGGCCAAATAAGATATCTATAAACCTAAGGGCTTAGAGTATTTTTGTGTTACGTCAGCCCACTATTCTTTGCCTCGGACGCCTCCAAAGCTTGTTATGGCTTCCTTTACTATTCTGAGAAATATATTAGGGTGGCGTCTGCTTATACAGAGACTTTCCCCGGACACTCTTTGGCCGCTTGCGAGGGTGTTGCTGGTGTGAGCTGCCGGGCAGGTGAGCAATGCTGACAACTGTGCCCGGCACGAGATGTTGGTCTTCCTGCGTTCGAAACCAGTTGCCTAGGCATGACGGCGGGAAAGTTGAGAGCTGGCACGACAAGCGTGAACGGCGATCAGATCGCCCGCGTGTTGACTCACACGAGGAGTTGCGCCCGACGGGCCATGATTGAAGGCGCGGCCGATCTTCCAAAGCGTGCCCTGTCAAAGCATGCGACGGCCCGCCATTCGCGAACGCCAATGCTCAAGAAGGGAGCCTTGGCGCCCGACCGTTGGCAGCTTGTCCGGAACCAAGAATACGCAGCGTTCGCTCAGCCTTCGAGTAAGCTCTATTCCACAATTTAACATTGGAAGCCGGAGAAGGAAACATGGCAATCTAACAGGGAAGCTCATTCCAAGTCAGTCGATTACCAGCCGGGTGCGACTAATCTACGGTGCCCCTCGATAAAGGCGTGATCGGCCCATTGAGGTTCGCTATATCAAGAGGTTGTTCGATGCTACCTGGTCATGAAGCTGCGTTTATTGCGACTGCTCGCAGGCTTAATGTTGTGATATTGGTAAGACGGACAAATCAGCAGTCTCTGCGACACATAGGGCAGGGTTACGCGGTACCAAAACGGATCGATTGCAAGGCCAAAACCGCCGATTTCGGCTTCATGACTCCAGACGTCGGCTACAGGGATGTCGCAGGTCTGGTGGTCGATCCGACAGTTACCGGTCGTGGGGCTTTCCGCCCGGACCGCTTCCAGTTGGCGGAAAACGAATGGCGCAATTTCAAGGATGTGATGATTCCGTCTGATATTTATAACATTGAGGCACTCCAAAGGTATACCTTTTTACCAAAAGGCGGTATATACTTCGTGGAGTTGCGGCCATATGAGCGTTTCTTCGGATGCGTGAAATATACGACAGGACTAATCAGCGCCGGACGGGTGATTCATGCAGATTACGATTTATACGGTATCGTTCCAATGGACAATCCTGCCCAGAATATTCGGGTTACAGAAAACGTGGGCCGTTATGACCATGCCAGAGATCCATACTTCAGGGACGTACAACTGAATCTCAATCGTGCCTTCGGCGTTCCGATGGTTTTGCATGGCGCACAAGAAGCATATGCGGCACAACATACGAATGAAACAGTCGATGTTTTTTTTCCTGATGGCCTAACTTATGTCATCAACAGCAGATCCGAACTTGAACGGCTCTATGCAGGTGAGTTTCGCGGCCGCAGACTTTTCTCGGAATTTCGAAGGACTTATCGATATCATAGCAACAGTTGAACTGGTTGAGCAATTGAACTGGTTGTCTGCGCGGTCCGCGTGGGCCTGTCTGTTTGGCCCGCCGCATGATGGCTTGATAGGGCTTGCTTGGAAGATGGCTTGCGCGCCCCAATGTCCCTGCCGCGCGTTCGGCTCCCCCTAGAGAGACACAAGTAGCGGCGGGTTTCTGAAATTCGCGGGAGCGAAGTCCAGCATCGGGACACTAGCGAGAAACGGGTGAATGGGCGGGAGCGCTGGAGGGAGCGGGTGGCTCTTCTTCCGTCTCGTGCTCCGCCAGAAGGGGCTCGATCGGCAGGGTGCCGGGGCTGGCGGCGACCGTGGCCAAGTTGCCCTCGTAGTCCGACTCGGGCGCCTCGCGCCGGAACATGCGGGCGAAGGCGAAGAGGCCGAGGCCGATCATGGCGCCGGCGACGAAGACGAAGAGCCCAGCCGGTCCCAGCCGGTCCATCAGGAAGGAAGCGAAGGGCGCGGCGACGGCCGAGCCGAGGCTGAAGGTCAGGATCAGCGCCGCCGCGGCGGACACGATGGAATCTTCCGGCAGCCAGTCGTTGGTGTAGGCGATGACGATGGCGTAGAGCGGAAAGATCGCCGCACCGGTGACCACGGCGCCCAGCAGGACGCCTTCCCAGGCCAGCGGTCCGGACAGCGCCAGGCTGGCGAAGACGGCGCAGCCGGCGCCGCCGAGGGTGGCCGCGACCGCGATCACCTTGCGCCGGTCGAAGCGGTCGGACAGCCAGCCGATGGGGAACTGGAAGACCAGCCCGGCGAGCAGGGCCGTGGTCATGAAGTAGGACACCTGATCGGCGCTCAGGCCGGCCCGGTTGCCGAAGACCGGCGCCAGGCCGACGAAGGCACCCTGGGCCGAGCCGACGCAGAGGATGCCGATCATCCCCAGCGGGGTCTCCTTGTAGAGCCGCCTGAGGGTGAAGGCGTCACGCTCGGTGGCCTCCGGGGTCGCGGGCGCGCTGGCCCGGGTCATGGTGATCGGCACCAGGGCGAAGGACACGACCATCGAGGCCAGGACGAAGAGGAAGAAGCCCTCCGCGTCGCCGAGGATCGCCAGCATCGGTCCGACGGCGAAGCCGCCGAAGACCCCGACCGCGTAGATCGACAGCAGGCGGCCGCGGAACTCGTTGCCGGCCTGGGCGTTGAGCCAGCTCTCGACCACCGTGTAGAGGCCGGCGAAGCAGAAGCCGATGACGAAGCGGAAGACGATCCACGCCAGCGGCTCCGGCCACAGAGGATGTGCCAGGACCACGCCCGAGACGGTCGAGGCCAGGGCGGCGAAGGTCCGGATATGGCCGATCGCGCGGATCAGGCTCAGGCAGTAGAGCGAGCCGACCGCGAAGCCCAGGAAGTAGCCGGCGGTGATCGCGCCCATGGCATAGATCGAGAAGCCCTCCAGCCCGGCCCGCACGCCCAGGACCACGAACTGCAGGCTGTTCCCGGCCAGCAGCAGGGCGAAGCAGACGATCAGTGTCGTCACGTTGAGCAGCAGGTGCCGCATCGGGTGGCTCCGGCTCGGCGCGGATCTCGGGCCAGGGGCGGTCAAGACCGGAAACGCCGCCAATCTGCCGGGTCGGAACGGGACGTGCTGTCTTGGAAGCGAAACCGAAAATGCCGTTTTGAGGCAAGTCGCTAGGGCATGGTCGCCAGGCTCGGGGCGCCGTTTGACCCGGGTCGACTACGCCGTTTCCGGCCCCGGGCTATCTTCCCCTCGCAGGCTGCCTTGCCTATGCTCTGGTCACGAGGCCGGGGCAGGGCTGCTGCTGCGGCGATCCGGCGTCGGGCCAGCAAGAAAGGCAACAGGAGGCAGGGGATGAGCCGTTTCGACGAGGTACAGGCGCGATCGCTTTCCGACCCCGAGGGCTTCTGGGGCGAGGCGGCGCGGGCGCTGCATTGGGAAAAGCCCTGGGACCGGGTCCTGGACGACTCCAATCCGCCCCTCTACCGCTGGTTTCCCGGCGGCGTTCTCAACACCTGCTACAACGCCCTGGACCGTCACGCCGACGGCGGCCGCGGCGAGCAGGCGGCCCTGATCTACGACAGCCCGGTCACCGAGACCATCCGCAGCTTCACCTTCCGCGAACTGCGCGACCTGGTGGCCCGCTTCGCCGGGGCCATGGCGGCCCGGGGGGTCGGCAAGGGCGACCGGGTCATCATCTACATGCCGATGGTCCCGGAGGCTGCCGTTGCCATGCTGGCCTGCGCCCGCCTGGGCGCGATCCACTCGGTGGTCTTCGGCGGCTTCGCGGCCAGCGAGCTGGCGACCCGGATCGACGACGCCAAGCCGAAGATCATCGTCTCGGCCTCCTGCGGCATCGAGCCGGGCCGGGTCGTGGCCTACAAGCCGCTGCTGGACAAGGCGATCGAGCTGGCCGGCCACGAGGTCGAGACCTGCATCGTCCTGCAGCGGCCGATGGAGCGCGCCGAGCTGATCCCCGGCCGCGACCACGACTGGGAGGAGGTCGCGGCGTCGGCGGAGCCCCACGACTGCGTGCCGGTGCTGGCGACCGATCCGCTCTACATCCTCTACACCTCGGGAACGACCGGGCAGCCCAAGGGCATCGTGCGCGACAACGGCGGCCACGCGGTGGCCCTGCACTGGAGCATGAAGAACATCTACGACGTCGAGCCCGGTGAGGTCTACTGGGCGGCCTCCGACGTCGGCTGGGTGGTCGGCCACTCCTACATCGTCTATGCGCCGCTGCTGCATGGCAACACCTCGATCATGTACGAGGGCAAGCCGGTGGGCACGCCGGACCCGGGCGCCTTCTGGCGGGTGATCTCGCAGCACGCGGTCTCGACCATGTTCACCGCGCCCACCGCCTTCCGCGCGATCCGCCAGCAGGATCCGGACGGCGCGTTTATCGGCAGGTACGATCTCTCGAAGTTCCGGACCCTCTTCCTGGCCGGCGAGCGCTGCGATCCCGACACCCTGCACTGGGCGGAGGAGAAGCTGAAGGTGCCGGTCATCGATCACTGGTGGCAGACCGAGACCGGCTGGGCGATCGCCGCCAACTGCCTGGGCATCGAGAAGCTGCCGGTGAAAGCGGGCTCGCCGACCCGCGCCGCGCCGGGCTGGGACGTCCGGGTCCTCGACGGCGAGGGCCGGCCGGTCGGCCCCGGCGCCATCGGCGCCATCGCGGTCAAGCTGCCGATGCCGCCTTCCTCCCTGCCGACCCTGTGGCAGGCCGAGGACCGCTTCCGTCAGGCCTATCTGAACGAATACCCCGGCTACTACCAGACCGGCGACGCCGGCTACATCGACGAGGACGGCTACATCTTCGTCATGTCGCGCACCGACGACATCATCAACGTCGCCGGGCACCGGCTTTCGACCGGGGCGATGGAGGAGGTTCTGGCCGCTCATCCGGACGTCGCGGAATGCGCGGTGGTCGGCGTCCACGATAGCCTCAAGGGCCAGCTGCCGGTCGGCTTCCTGGTCCTCAAGGCCGGGGCCGAGCGCGAGGACGCGGAGATCGTCAAGGAAGTGGTCCAGATGGTCCGCAACGAGATCGGGCCGGTCGCGGCCTTCAAGCTGGCCACCGTGGTCAAGCGCCTGCCCAAGACCCGCTCGGGCAAGATCCTGCGCGGCACCATGCGCCAGATCGCCGACGGCGAGGACTACAAGGTTCCGGCCGCCATCGACGACCCGGTCATCCTGGAGGAGATCACCGACTCCCTGCGCGGGATCGGCTACGGCGGTCAGGGGAGCGGCTGAAAAAAATCGGCGCGTCCGGTTGAGGGCGGGACGGGAGAAGCGGACGCGCCAAGTTCACAGGGAGGATCAGGGTCGGGGTTCGTCAGGCCGCGGCCTTTCCGGGGTTGTCTTCGGCAAGCAGGACCGCCAGGGCGCCGGCCCAGCCGTTGGCGCGGCAGGCCCGCAGCGCGCCCTCCCGGCCGAGCTTGGCCCGGAGGTCGTGGGCCAGGCTCTCGTGGACCAGGCTCTCGTGGGGCACCGTGGCGGCGGTCTCGCGGCCGCCCAGGAGGCGCAGGGCGGGCCTTTGAATATGCGGTCTCAAGGTCGTCATCTCTCGGTTCGCTTCCCGGTCAGGGTTTCCAGGTCCGCGGCGCGGCTCGGTTGAAGCCCTCGGCGCCGCGTGGCAGCTTCTGATTTCAATAACGGCATCCGGGAGGGGTTATTCCATGCGCCTGAAGGACAAGGTCGCCGTCGTCACCGGCGCGGCGCGGGGTATCGGTCGCGCCTGCGCGCACTGCCTGGCGGCGGAGGGGGCCAAGGTCGTCCTCTCCGACGTCGACGAAGCTGGCGGCGAGGCGGCGGCCGAGGCGCTGCAGGCGGAAGGGGCGGAGGCGCTCTTCGTGCCCTGCGACGTCGGCGACAAGGGGCAGGTCGAGGCCCTGGTCGAGCGCAGCGTCGCCGCCTACGGCGGCGTCGACACGGCGGTCGCCAACGCCGGCATCGTCAAGGCCGCCGGCTTCCTCGACGTCACCGAGGAGGACTTCGACGCGGTGATCCGGGTCAACCTCAAGGGCGTCTTTCTCACCGGCCAGGCGGTGGCCCGCCAGATGGTCGCCCAGGGCCGGGGCGGGACCATCGTCAACATGTCCTCGGTCAACGCGGTCATGGCGATTCCCTCGATCACGCCCTACGTGGTCGCCAAGGGCGGGGTCAACCAGCTGACCAAGGTCATGGCCCTGTCCCTGGCCGAGCACGGCATCCGGGTCAACGCCATCGGCCCCGGCTCGATCGCCACCGAGCTGGCCCGGGCCGTGCTCGCCGATCCGGAGAAGCGCCGCGGCGCGCTCTGCCGCACGCCCCTGGGCCGTTTCGGCGAGCCGGAGGAGGTCGGCAAGGTCGCGGTCTTCCTCGCCTCCGACGACTCCAGCTACATCACCGGCCAGACCCTCTACCCCGATGGCGGCCGCCTGGCCCTCAACTACACGGTGCCGGTGAAGGATGGTAACGATTCTTCAGTGCTTTCAGTAGGTTAAGTGGGGTCGTGTGCACTATGTGTGCACACGCACGACGCCATAGGGCGACTGGCGGAAGTCTGAAATGCGGTTTCAGTGGCGGCAATAGCCTCGATCGAGGCACCACGCTGATTGTCGCAGGAGCGGCCGCCGTAGGTCAGCCAAGGGTCGTCAGTCCCGCGCCTTATCGAAGCAGACCGCGGTATCTGCCGTCCATGATAGCGCGCCCGCGACGGACGGCATGGCGGGCCCTGTCTTTCGCATGTCTTCGCGGGTCCGCCCAGTCCTCGGCGCCAACCCCGAAGACATGGGCGGCGATGTCTCGGTAGCGGGCGCCGGCGAGTGACCCGTCGAGTGCCTGCAGGACGAGACGCAGGCGATTTGCCTGCTCCGTCGGCGGAAAGAGGCCGGGCGCGGAACACCGAGTGCCGGGCCCATGAGGTGGAGTGGAAGGCCGAGACGGACCCGCGCAGGAGCGGAGACGACCCCGCGATTCGGGCCGAGGTCAGCCGTGAGCTGGCCTGTCTCCGGCAGTGCCTGGCGCGGCTGACCGACCGTCAGCGGTGCTGCATTCTGCTCATCTGCCACCAGGGCTTCACGCCGACCGAGCTGGCCCGGTCTCTGGGCGTGCCCCTGGGCACCGTCAAGACCTGGGTCCGGCGCAGGCTCATCCGCCTGCGGGAGTGCCTGCGGTCATGAGATACGACGACACGGACCTTCAGGACCGGCTCGCCGGCGAGTACGTCCTCGGCACCCTGCCCGAACGGACGAGGCGCCGCTTCGAGACGCTCATGCACCCTAGGCCGGAAATACGCGAGCGTGTGGTCGAGTGGCAGGGCTACCTGGGACCGCTCGACGAGGAGATCGTGCCCGTAGAGCCGCCTTGTCCTGACAGGCGAGGAGGCGCGGCGCATGCAGACCGCCAAGTCACTGCTTGTGAGCCGGGAGCCTGCGGCTGTCTCAAGTGGCGCAGGCGAGGCTGGAGAGCCAGCCGGACCGATCCTCTATTCCGGACTATGGGGCGGCCTGAAGGGACCGCCGGAGCCCTAAGCCGCCGAAATGTTCGCCCGTTCGTTCTTGGCGAACACGGTGAGAAGGAAGATCGGCATGTCGGCATGTCGATAAAAGTGCAAGATGCGATAGCCGCCGCTTTTTCCGCCCCGGGGCGCGCAACCCGGACCTTCCGCAAGCCCCCGCCCAGGGCGACGCCACATTCCGGGTCTTCCGCGAGCAGCGACACGCCCGCCATGCGCTCTTCCTCGCTCATGCCGACCGCCGCCGCGCGGCGCAGAAATTCGGGAGTTTCGACTACCGTCTGGAGGCATTTTGGCACAATAATATATACGTCACTGACGCATATGCCAATGACGCACCCCTTTCGCACTGTATCCCCTAACAACATAGGATTCTTCGCCGCCGTCCGCCTGCGCCGTCCGTTTTGCGGGACGTCGGAGCGTCACATCCGAGACAGAGGGCGGCTTCCTGCGCCCCGACCGGTTCGACAGGGGCGGGGAGCGGCTTCGCTCCGGCCGGCGCGGAGGACGCAGAGCATGACCCGAGCCCTTCAATCCCGCTACGAAGTCGCCTGACCTGCTCGCCAGAAAGCTCGTTGATTTGAGGTTGGTCTGTTTCTCGTAAGAGGATACGGACAATGAAGCGGAGGAGGTTTTCGGAAGAACAGATCACCGGCATTGTGAATGAGCATCAGGCAGGCCTGACGGCGGCTGAGCCTTGCCGCAAGCAGGGCATCAGGGATGCGGCCTTCTACACCTGGGGCAAGAAGTACGGCGGCATGGAAGTGTCCGATGCCAAGAGGCTCAAGAGCCT
>JAKSBE010000013.1 GCA_022361275.1 Kiloniellales bacterium | reverse complement strand
TCGGCCGAGATCGGCGATGGAGAGCGTTCCTGCACCGTCCGGCTCATCGGGGTTGGCCGCCAGGATCTCGCTCGGCCCCTCCAGGTGGCGCGCCAGCTCGACAAACGACGATGCGTTACCGCAGGCGAAGGGGAGAAGCAGAAAGCGGGCCTGGGCGGCGGCATCGCTTCGCAGGATCGAGAGAACGCCGGTGTCGTCGCCCTCGCGTCGATGCCCTTCCTCGAAAAAGCGCGCCGTTTCCTCGACCGTTTCGTAGTCGAAGACATCGCGCAGTCCGAAGCCGTCCAGACCCATCTCGCGGTAGAGGACGATAAGGCGCATGGCGGTCAGGGAGTTTCCGCCAAGCTCCCAGAAGTTATCGTCCGCGCCGACTTGCGCCAGGCCCAGGACCTCTTGCCAGGCCGCCGCGACTCTGCGCTCGAGATCGCTTTTCGGCGCGACGAACTCGGCCGCCTCCGCCGAGGGGCGGACACGGGGCAGCGACTTGTGATCGAGCTTGCCGCTCGCCGTGGTCGGCAGCTTGTCCAGCCGCATCCACAGCGCCGGCACCATATGGGCGGGCAACTGCGCAGCGACCGCCTCGCGCAGCGCAGCGACGCTCACCTCGCCGTCGGGGGCAGTGTAGAACCCGACCAGTTGCTGCTGGCCCGCCGGATCGGCCTGCGTCACCGCGACGGCTTGCCCGACCGCCGGGTGCTGACGCATCGCGTGCTCGACCTCGCCTGCCTCGATGCGGTAGCCGCGCAGGTTGATCTGGTGGTCTTCGCGCCCGAGAAACTCGACGTTGCCGTCCGCCCGGACGCGCGCCATGTCGCCGGTGCGATACATCATCGCCTCGCCGCCGACGAAGGGGTCGAGGACGAAGGCCTTGGCCGTGCGCTCCGGCTTGTTGAAGTAGCCGGCGGCGACGCCGACTCCACCCAGGCAAAGCTCGCCCGCCACGCCCGGCATGCAGGGCTGGCCCCAGCGGTCCAGGACGTAGATCCTGTTGTTGCTGAGCGGCAAGCCGATCGGAACGACGTCGAGATCGATCCGGCCCCCGGCGTTCGTCGGTATGGGATAGAAGGTCGAGGCGACGCTGACTTCGGTCGGGCCGTACTCGTTGATGAACCGATGGCTCGGGTAGATATCGAGCCAGGCGTTCAGGTCCTTCGTATTGATCACCTCGCCGCCCAGCATCACGCGCAGGTTCGACGCCATCGGCAACGGCCCCAGGTCGAGGTGCGCTCTCGCGTTCGCCAGCAAGGAGAAGTGCGACGGCGTGACGTTGAGGAAGGTGATCTTCCGCTCGCTGAGGAAGCCGAGCAGAGTTTCCACATCCCGCGTGCTGGGCTCGTCGAGGATGTGCAGGCTGGCGCCGCGCATCAGCGGCGTCCAGTTCGTCGCCAGGGTCATGTCAAAGGCGTAGGAGGTGACGAAGGCGACCCTGTCTTCCGGGGACAGGCGGTAGTACTGGCCGACCCAGTGCAGGAAATTGAGGATGTTCCGGTGACGGATCATCACGCCCTTGGGCTGGCCGGTCGAGCCCGAGGTGTAGATCATGTAGGCGAGATCGTCCGGACCGGACGGATCGGCGGGCGCGTCGCAGGCCGAGCGGGCGATGTCCTCCGGGCCGAAGCGGCGCCATGGCCCGGGCGCCGGCGTTCCGTCGAGAACGACCAGGGCTTGCAGATGATCCGCGGCCTCGGGGATCCGGTCGAGAAACTGCTGCTGAAGCATCAGCACCGTCGCACGGCAGTCGTCGAGGACATAGGCGATGCGGTCGGGCGGATAGTCGGGATCGATAGGAACGTAGGCGGCGCCCGCCTGCAGAACGCCGAGCTGGGCGACCAGCATGTCGACGCTGCGATCCAGCATCAGGGCAACGAAGCTGTTCCTGGTGACGCCTTGTGTCTTGAGCAGCGCGGCGACACGGTTCGCTGCCTCCAGCAGCGCGCCGTAGCGAACCTCGCGGTTCTGGAAATGGAGGGCTGTCGCCTCGGGGCTTCGTCCTGCCTGGGCGACGATCTCGGCCTGGATCGTGGAGACCGGATAGTCGACGACGCGATCGTTGAGGTCCGCGGTCAACTGGGCGAAGTCGGCCGGCAGCAGGGACGCGGGCGCGAAGGCCCCCTGTGCCCCGTCTTCCGTATCCGCGTTCGCCAGCTCGCTGCAGATCGCCTGGAACTGACCGGCGAGCGTTTCGACGAAGTCCCGGTCCATCAGACCGCGGACATAGTTCCAGTTGACGTAGAACTCGCCTTCATAGTCGTAGAGCACCAGGTCGATGAAGGTGCCCGGTGCGCCGGTGCGGAACCAGGGGTTGGCGACCCTGAGTTTCTTCAGGCGATCGAACTCTCCGCCGTAGACGCCGATGGAGTTGCTGAAGATGAGGGAGCTCATGGAGCCGGCCGAGCTCTGATCGCGTTCCGCGATCAGGCGGGACAACTCGATCGACGATACCGGCGTGCTGAGCAGCTCGCGGGTGAAGCGCTCGACCTTCTTGGCGATTTCGACGACCGGCTCGGTGCTTTCCGTCTTCACCCGCACGGGGAAGATGTCGATGAAGGTGCCCATGACATCGCGGGCGCCGCCGAAGTATTGCTCCCGGTTGAAGACCGGCATGTTGACGATCAAGTCGCCCTGGTTGGACCAGAGATTGACCAGCTTGAACCACACGGCCAGGAGCAAGGAGTTCAGCGTCACCTGGTTGCACCCGGCCAGCGCCACCAGGCGTGCCATGTCTTCGGCCGGCAGTTTGTGGAAGACGGTGTCGAACCAGACGTCTTCGATCGTCGCCGGGTCGCACTTGAACGGCAGCAGCGCCTTTGGCGGCAGGTTCTGAAACAGGGAGAGCTGATAGGCCATCGCCTGCCGGTAGCTTCTGGTGCGCTGCCGGATCTGCTCGATGAGCACGTAGTCGCGGAACTGAAGTGCCAACTGGTCGTCCGGAAAGGCCCGGTCCTCGGTGACGGCGTCGTAGGCCTGAAAGACTTCCTGCAGCAGATGCATGAAGCTGTAGCCGTCGATCAGCAGGTGATCGATGTTGAACAGGAAGGCGTGCTCGCCGTTCGCTTTGCGCCAGACCTCGCAGAGGAAAAGCGGCCAGGCTCCGATATCGAAACGCACATCGTTGAGCGCCCGTCCACGCGTGAGCAGAAAGTCCATCTCCTGCTCCGCGGTAAAGCCGTTCAACGCTTCATAGCGAACCTCGAACGGCGGAACCTCCGATAGGATGCGCAGGTGGGGCCGATCTCGGCTTTCGTCGATGACGCCGCGCAGCATCTCGTGCTTGGCGATTACAAGGTCGAACGCTCTGTTGAGACGCCGGACATCGATATCGCCTGTCAGGTCGAGCGTGATGAAGATGAAGCAACTGAGCCGTGAGGGCTCGTTGCGCACCATCCCTTTGCGGTGGAAGTAGAGCGTCTCCTGGAAGTTCATGAGCGGGAAGGCGCTGGCAGCGGCCTTGCCAAGTCCCAACCCCGCTGCGATCTCGCCGGCCAGATCGCGGATCGTGTTGCCGCTCAGGCTGCCGGCCAGCTCGTCGCTCAGCGCGAAAACCCGTTTGATCTCGGCCAGCAAGCGCGCGGCTTCCCCGACGCCTGAGGCAAGCTTGGAGAGCTGCTGGGTGACGCCGATATCGGCCTCCTCGAGACCCAGAACGTCATGCACCACCGTGCGCAGGATGAGCTCGACCTCGTTTTCCGGTGGCTCGACCGAAAGGTCGCGCGCCAGGAGGTGCTGGACCTGGCGCTCGAGCACCGGGTAGGCGTAGTTGAAGTTGGTCTCCAGGCGCTGCTGCAGCGTTTCCTCGAGCAAGCCCTGGATCTGGCTGGCCTTGATCGAGTTGCAGCCGAGGTGAAAAAGGCTGGTCTCCGGGGCGATCTCGGATGCGGGCACGCCGAGCACCTGACTCCACAGGGTTCGCAGGGTGTCGCGCAGCTCCGCTTCCGACCAGTCCCGCCGCCGAGGCTTGGTCGCCTCCTTTGCCGCTCTGCTGCCTTCATCGCGCTGAAGCCGGCCGGTCACGAGGTGCTCGGCCAGCACCCGGCGCATGACCTTGCCGCTCGAGGTTCTGGGAACCTCGCGCGTGCGCAGGCGGATATGGCTGTCGATCGGGAAGCCGGCCACCTCGTTGACCGCCCGGTCCATGGCATCCAGGGCTTCGGCGATCCGCTCTTCGGACACCCGTTGCGGCACGTAGAAGAGCGCGATCTCCTCGCGGGACAGGTCAGGGTTCCAGAACCCGCAGATCGTAATGAGGCGGATCGCCTCCTCGATCTCCGGCCTGGCCTTGAGCGCGATCTGCTCGACGTCCCAGGGATAGTAGTTGTGGCCGCCGACGATGATCATCTCCTTCTCGCGCCCGACGATGTAGAGATGCGCGTCGGAATCGAGGAAGCCGATGTCTCCGCTGTTGAACCAGCCATCCCGGAAACTGGCCTTGTTGGCGTCTTCGTTCTCGGCGTAGCCGGATGTGACGTTCTCGCCTCGGATCTCCACCACGCCGGCCCGGTTGGGCCCGAGCGGCTCGCCGTGTTGGTCGACGATGCGGATCTGGCACATGGCGACGGCCGGCCCGCAGGACGTGAATTCGGCGGCTGTCTGCGCCGTTTCTTCGGCGTCGACGACCTCGCCATGCGTCACCAGGCGGTGCCGGTCGACAACGCGTGTCCGCAGGGCCGAGCCGGCCGCAACGGCGGAGGCGACCACGGTCGTTTCGGTCAAGCCATAGCCGCTCAGGAAGAGGGTTTCCGGCACGCCGAAGGGCCGCAGGAGGTCGAGGGCCTTTCGGCAGGCGCGTGGATCGATCATCTCCGCGCCGATCAGCATCGACCGCAGGCAGCTCAGATCATAGCTGCCCACGGCGCCCTTGCGCTGCTTGAGCTCGAGAAACCCGATCAGGTGTTCGAGGGCGGTCGGCGTCGTGTTGGTCAGGCTTGCGCGGTGTTCCTGGATCTTCTCAAGCCAGAGCAACGGCCGGCGGGCGAAGTGGCCGGGATCGATGCGCACCTGCGTCATGCCGTGATAGAGCGCCGACAGATGCCCCCAGAAGAGACCGAAGTCATGGAAATAGGGCAGCCAGGTGCAGAGCACGTCGTCGGGCGTGGCGGCCGTGAAGTCGAGCTGCGCGTCGATGTTGGCGATGATGTTCCGGTGGGTCAGCCGCACGCCTTTCGGCTGGCCCGAACTGCCCGAGGAAAACTGCAGAACCGCGAGGTCCTCTTCATCGGGCAGGGGCAGGTCCGGCGCCTCGAAATGGCCCAGCCGCGCCTCGCGAAGGATCTCGTCGGCGGCGACCACGTGGCTGCCGGCCGACGCGGCCAGCGCCATCATCAGGTCGGCATACTGATCCTGCCGGGACTCGAACAGCACGGGGGCTGCGGTCGCCCGCGCCACGTTGCGGATCTTCTCCGCCTCCATGTTGTCGAGGGACTTGCCCGGCAAGGCCGCGAGCGGCACGGGGACCACGCCCGCCAACTGGCAGCCCCAAAACAGGGTCGAGAAGAGGCGGGACGAGGTCACGACGAAGAGCAGCGGCTTGCCGGGCCGCCAGCCCTTCGACAGGAGGAGAGCCGCGATCGACCGCGCATCGGCGGCCAGGTCTGCGTAAGTCTGCGACGACTCGCTGGCATCCACCGGCGACACGTGGATGATCTCCCGGTCTCCGTAAAGACGGGCGGCCCGCTCGAGCACATCGGCCAAGGTGCGGCAACCATGGCGAGAGACTGAAGCAGAAGGCTGAAGGTCCGTCATCGAGACGCGCACTCCTCAAGAGCGGCGCCGTCGGGCGCAGGCAGCGCGGAGGCGAGCCGAGAATCGTGGCCGCCACGGTGCGGCGCGGCGGCCACGACGGCGAGACCGACAGTCTTCGCAGGTGCCACATGAGGGCGGTTCGACGATGTCGCGGGGAAAATCGAAGGGCAAACACGCATGAGCGACTCCTTTGGCCTTCCGGTCCGGGCCTGGATCTACAGGGCTGTAGAGCACTCACAGATATTCTGCGAGTGCGTCGCATTTGCATTGCAAAAAAAATAGAATACGATACCCGCTACTCGGTCAAGTTTTTTTTGGAGCGAACATGGCAACCAGCGATCGTGAAAAGTATCCGCGCCGGTTGTCGCCACACGATCAGGTCAGCATCCGATGCCTGTCCGGCAACATGTCGGTGTCGCATGGCTCCATACACTTCGGCAGTCGGCAGACCCGAAGCGAAGTCATCCCTGATGGGCTGAATGTCGGCGTCATGCTGAGCGGCAAGATGGAGTACCACCTCAACAACCAAAGCCCCGTCGCCCTCGCCGGTCCTTGCCTGTTCATTCTTGCCAGCAGGGATACGTTTTCGGGAAATCATGTGATCCCTGCGAAGACCGATATCAGGTACGCCAACGTCCAGATCGATGCCGGTTTCGCTCAACAGGAATTTGGGATCGACTTCAACCGCCTGGCCCCGGGGTTGTGGCCGAAAGGCCGTGGGGCGCCTCTCTTCCTTCACCAGCCTGCGACACGGCCGCTGCAGTCGCTTGCCGCCCAGATCTTGACCTGTCCGCTGAAGGGCACGGTCGGCGACATCTATCTGGCGGGCAAGGCCCTGGAGATAGTTGCCGTGGCGACGAGCCCCTATCTGGAGCGCCGGCATGCCGAGTCCCGGCGCCTTTCCAGTTCTGAGGTGGAGAAACTCCATGCCGCTCGACAGGTTCTGATGCAGGAGCTTCAAAGCCCGCCCTCCCTCGAGGGCCTTGCCAAGCGCGTTGGGCTCAACGTCAAGAAACTTACCGGGGGCTTTCGCGTACTCTTCGGCACGACGGTCTTCGCCTTCTTGCAGGAACACCGTCTGGAACAGGCCTACCAGATGCTGGCCAACGGCGAGATCACCGTTTCGGAGGCCGCCTACCGGGTTGGCTACAGCGCTGCGCACTTTTCCACGGTCTTCCAAAGACGATTCGGCTTCTCACCTCGAGGGCTGCGTGGCTGACGGCCCGTTCCGCTGCGCCATGCCCGGACCTACGTGACGGTCCAGCCCGGCCGACCTCTCCAGACCCGCTGGCGAAAATCAAAGTCTTGGAATCGAAAGCACTGCCAATTGGCTATACGCCAAGATAGTGCGAATTATTCTTAATCGCATTTGCATTGCCGGCGTCCTTAACCGCCAAGTCCATCGATCACGGGAGAAGCAGCTTGTTTGACCTGCGGGTATGCCTCGCGGTCCTCGCCCATGGGGCGGCGGTCCTTTTCATCGCGAGCACTGCCCCGATACCGCTTCACGCAGAGGAAGCAGAGGAATCGGAAACCAACCGGGTCGAGAGCGCTGCCGAGCCAGGAATCGTCCTGCCGCCAGTCGTTGTCAGTGCCCGCAAACGGCCCGAGAACCTGCGGGACGTGCCGCTCAGCGTTACCGTCTCCGGCGGCGATTCGCTGGGGCCGGGCAAACGCTACAACACGTTCGACATCATCCAGGCCACGCCGAATTCGGTTGAAGTCTCGCAAGGCTCCCTGGCCAGCCCGCAGATTTCGATCCGCGGGATCGGTGGGCTCGGCGCCATCGGGGGGCTGGACAAACAAGAAGGGGTGGGCGTGTTTCTCGACGAGGTCTTCATCGCCCGCCCCACCGGCTATCCGACGTTTCTCTTCGATGTCGCGCAGACGGAGGTCGTCCGCGGCTCGCAGGCCGTGCTCTACGGGAAGAACACCATCGGCGGCGCGATCAACCTGACGACCCGCAAGCCGGGCGACGACCTTGCTGTCGATGGCCTCGGCGGCTTGGGCTCCCAGGGGCGTCGTGAAGTCCAGGCCGGCGCCGACATACCGGTGGTCCCGGGCCGGCTCTCGGCGCGCGCCTTCGCCGCCTTCAGCCGGCAGGACGATTTCATTGACAACGAGTTCGATGGGACCTCGTTGGGTGAGCAAGAGAACTTCGGCGGACGTTTCACGGTCCTTGCCAAGCCGACCGGCGATACGCGCCTCACGCTTGCGCTCGATTACAGCCGTGACCGAGGCGAGGGCTTCGTCTTCGGCCCGGTGGACGAAGCTTTGGATTTCCAGGTCAGCTTCGATCAGGAGCCTGACGAGGAGCGGGACATCGCGGGCGCGAGCGTCAGGCTGGAGCATGCGTTCGACGATGTCGCGCTGACCTCGATCACGGCTTTTCGCGGCTACGACTATGAGATCTTCCTGGACGGCGATTTCACGCCGACCAGCAGTTTCACTCAAGGCGAGGCGCAGGAGCAGCGTCAGTTCACCCAGGAGCTTCGCGCCTCGCTGGCTTTCGGCGACCGAGCCGACTTTACCTTGGGCGGCTTCTACATGCGGGAGGATTTCGAAGGCACGCAGTTCTTCGACCTCGCTGCGGTGTCCGAGGACCAACTCAGCCGCAACAGCCTCGACCAGCAGAACCATACGGCCTCCGTCTTTGCGGAGGCCACGGTCTACCTCACCGAGATTTTGGACGTCACCGCAGGCCTGCGCTACACCCACGAGCGGAAAGACAGCGCGGCGGAGGTCGAAAGCCCCAGCGGCACCTTCCTCTTCGGCCCGCCGGCCAGCGCAAGCAGCGACCTCACGTTCAACAACGTCTCGCCGGAACTCACCGTCAGCTTGCGACCGACAGACAACACCCTGGGCTACTTTCGGGTCAGCCGTGGGTACAAAGGCGGCGGCATGACGCAGTTCCTGGGGAGCGGCACCGCCAACACCTACGATCCGGAAACCACCTGGAGCTTCGAACTCGGCACCAAGGCGCTCTTGCTCGACGACCGCCTCTCTTTCGAGGCCGCCGCCTTCTACGTCGACTGGCAAGATCAGCAAGTGCTTCAGTTCGTCGGGCCCGGCATCGGACGCAAGGTGACCAACGCCGGCGCATCCACCTCCCACGGCTTCGAGATCGCGACCACTGCCCGGTTGACGCCCGAGTTCGGACTCTCCCTGGGCTACGGCTACCTGGACGCCAGCTTCGACAGCTTCGTCGATCCTGTCACCGGAGAGGATTTCTCCGACAACGACGTGCCGTTCGCGCCCCGTCACAGTGCCAATGTGGCGGCACGCTACACCACCCCACTGGTCGCAGGGATAACACTGACCGCCGGTGCGGACTACGCCTTCAAGTCGTCCTACGACTTCCTTGCGGACAACGATTTCGAGCAGGAGCCGACACATCTTCTGGACGCTTGGCTGACGCTTGAACGCGGCCCTTTCTCTGCGTCCGTCTGGGCGAAGAACCTCCTCGATGAAGCCTACCTGGCCGGCTACTTTCAGTCGTCCGGCGTGGACCTGGGCTCGCCCGCCCGAGGCCGGACCCTCGGCGGCCAAGTCTCGGTCAGCTTCTAGGGCCTCTCGCGCATGACCGCTCGGCCAGGCATCGCACCGCTCGCCGGGAAGGCAGGCCTTCCTGCAAGGACAGACAGCCGCCAAGGCCTGCTGCTGACGGCGGTCGGCAGCCTCTACGTCACCCAGGGTATCCCCGTCGGCTTCAGCATGGTGGCGCTACCGGCCATCCTGCGCCAAGCCGGCGCGCCTCTTGAGGTGGTCGGCATGGCCTCCATGACGATGCTGCCCTGGCTGCTGAAGTTTCTCTGGGCGCCTTTGGCGGACCGCTACACGCTCTTCAGCTTCGGGCGGCTCGATCTCGGCCGGCGGCGGTCATGGATCCTATGCTTCCAGTCGCTGATGGTCGTGGCGCTCGCCGTGATCGCCTTCCTGCCGTCGACGGCCGGAGCGGCCGTGATCTTCATCGGGCTCGTCCTGCTGGTCAATCTGATCAGTGCAACACAGGATATAGCGACCGACGGGCTGGCCGTGGATCACCTCGGCGACCGCCTCCTGGGCTGGGCCAACAGTCTTCAGATCGGCGGCTTCTCTCTCGGCATGCTGCTCGGCGGCCCGCTCGCCCTGGTGCTATACGACCTCGGCGGCCAAACGCTGCCTCCGCTCGTTCTGGCCGGCGTCATCGCCGCAGCTCTGCTGCCGGTTCTGGCTTGGCCGGAAAACCGCGTTGCCAAGACGCCGTCTGCGACGGACGAAGGTCCGACAGAAGAGGGCAGGGGCGCCCATGCCAGCCTGGGTGGATTTCTCAGGCGCCCTCATGCGCTCCTCATGCTCAGCGTGGCTGCGCTTTTCTATGCGCCCACCATGATGCAGTCGATTGTGCTCAAGCCCTATTTCGTCGATATCGGCCTGCCGCTCGCGACGGTCGGGTTCATCTCCGGTATCGGAATGATGGTTCTGACGATCTCGGCGAGTCTTGCCGGCGGCTGGCTGGTGACACGCTACGGCAGTTGGCCGAGCGCCCTGGTTGCCTTGCTTGTCTCCTGGATCTTGGGGCTGCTTTGGTTGCCGGCCGTCCACTTTGAAGTCGTCTCGCTTGAGACCCTTGTGGCCCTCACCGTTGTCTGCGGTCTCGCCTCCGGCGTGGTCTACGTCGCTTTCTTTGCGCTCTTCATGCGCTGGGCCAGAGGACCGCAAGCGGGAACGGATTTCACCGTTCTGCAATGCGCGGAGACCTTTGCCGGCGTCATCGGCGGACCCATCATCGGCACGGCGGCAAGCCAGTTCGGCTATCTGGGCGCTTTCATGCTGATCTCTTTGGTTGGCCTTATCGCCTTGCTCTGGATTGCAAGAGCCCGCCGGCGGCTGCCGGCCACGTGCAATCCAGCAGCCCATGGAGACCGCTCAGGCTGACGGGCCGCCCAGGTCCTCCGCCCGTCGGGACTTTGCTTGAGGCTGATCGCACGGCGCCGAAGTCGCGGCCGCCGCCCGGGCCGAAGCGCGCGGCGTCGCCCAAGATCGTCTTCAAGCCGGACTTCGCCAGACACCGCAAGGCGGCGCCCTTCAAGCGCAACGACATGATGGTCGCGGCCGGTCTCACCGGCGTCGTGCTCTTTCCCGGAAACGGCATCACCCCCAATCTCGGCCAGAAAGCCGACTAGGCCGGCGTCAGGGTCGCGCGCTGCGGAGGCGGCCGTGTTCGGCCGTCGCTCTGCATCGCTGCTGCTTAACTTGCAGCCTGCGGGTTTTTTGGCATATGTTAGCGGCATATGCTACCAGTATGGAGCCGACCTTGCCCCAGCAACGCCGCGTCAGCCTGTTTCGAAACGGCCGCAACCAGGCGGTTCGCATCCCCAAGGACATGGAGTTCCCGGGTGACGAAGCCGTGATGCGCAAGGAAGGCGAACGCCTGATTCTCGAGCCGGTGCATCCGGCCTCGCTGCTCGCGCTCCTCAAGACGCTGTCGCCGATCGGCCAGGACTTCGCCGACATTGAGGACCCGGCGCCGGAGCCGGTCGACCTGTGACCGCCTCCTATCTTCTCGATACCAACATCCTGTCCGATCTGGTGCGCCGTCCCCAAGGTGCCGTGGCGGACCGCATCGCCCAGGTCGGCGAAGACGCGGTCTGCACCAGCATCATCGTTGCGGCCGAACTGCGGTACGGCGCCGCCAAGCGGCAATCGGAGCGTCTGATCCGTCAGTTGGGCCTTATCCTGTCACGCCTGCCGATCCTGGGCCTCGACGCGCCGATGGACGAGGCCTATGCCGCGATCCACACCCACCTCGAACGCGCCGGAACGCCCATCGGGGGCAACGATCTCCTGGTCGCCTCCCAGGCGCGCAGCCTTGGCCTGACCGTCGTCACCGCGAACATCGGCGAGTTCTCGCGCGTTCCCGACCTTTCCGTCGAGACTTGGCTCTGAGCTGGAAGTCGTCCTCACCTTTTCGCCTCCAAATGCTCTCAATCCCCGTATGCGGCCAACGTGATAGGGCCCAGATGGCGCATTGAATACGCATCATTTGATGCCAGTGTCCC
>JAKSBE010000592.1 GCA_022361275.1 Kiloniellales bacterium | reverse complement strand
TTGCCGCCGCCGACGATGATGACCCGGCGGGCCTCCTTCTCCTCGTGGCCGAAGGCCGCCATGGCGCGGGCGAGATGCGCCGTATCGGCGACGAAGTAGACGTCGTCGCCTTCGAGCATGACGTCCTCCGGCGTCACCACCACGGACCGCCCCTCACGCTGCAGGCCGATGACCAGGATGTGAAGCTCCGGAAAGAGTGCGGTCAACTGGCGCAGCGGCGTGTCCAGGATCGGCGTCTCGGACGTGCAATGGACGCCGATCAGGCTGACCTTGCCGTCGACCAGGGGAATGACGTCGAAGGCGCCCGGCACCTCCAGGCGCCGGCTGATCGCCCGGGCCACTTCGATCTCCGGAGAGATGATCACGTCGATCGGCAGGTGGTCACGGCTGAAGAGATCCGACCACAGGGGGTTCAGATAGCTCTGATGGCGCACGCGGGCGATCTTGGTGGTGACGTCGAAGAGCGAGTGGCAGATCTGGCAGGCCACCATGTTGACCTCGTCCGCGTAGGTGACCGCGATCACCATGTCGGCGTCGGACGCGCCGGCCCGCTCCAGGATGTCGGGGTGCGAGGCGAAGCCGACCAGGCCCTGCACGTCCAGAGAGTCGGCGATCTTGGCCACCAGGGCCTCGGACTGGTCGATCAGGGTGATGTCGGCGCCTTCGCTGGAAAGGTAGCGGGCGATGTTGAAGCCGACCTGGCCGGCCCCGCAGATGATGACCTTCATGAACCGCCACCGTTGCTCGGCGGCCGTTCGGAGGAGGTCGAGATGCCGAGGGAGCGAAGCTTACGGTGCAGGGCCGAGCGCTCCATGCCGATGAAGCCGGCGGTGCGGGAGATGTTGCCGCCGAAACGGGTGACCTGGGCCTCGAGGTACTGCCGCTCGAAGACCTCCCGCGCCTCGCGCAGCGGCAGGGACATGATCTCGCCGCCGTTGCCGCCGCGCAGGGCGGCCGGCGCGATCTCGCCGATGTCGGCGGGCAGCATGTCGGCGCCGACCGGCTCGCCGGGGTCGCCCGGCGCCATGATCAGGATCCAGTCGAGCACGTTGCGCAGTTGCCGCACGTTTCCGGGCCAGCCGTAGCCTTGGAGCACGGCCAGGGAATCGGCGGTCAGTCGGCGCGGCGGCAGGCCGGTCGCCTCGGCCGAGCGCTCGATGAAGTGGCGGGCCAGCAGCGGGATGTCCTCGCGGCGGTCGGCCAGGGCGGGCACCGAGAGGGGCACGACGTTCAGCCGGTAGAAGAGGTCCTCCCGGAAGCGGCCCTCGCGCATCAGGGTGGCCAAGTCCCGGTTGGTCGAGGCGATCACCCGGACGTCGACCCGTACCAGCCCCTCGCCGCCCAGCCGCCGGAAGGTCTGCTCCTGCAGGACCCGGACGATCTTGCCCTGGGTCTCCGAGGGCATGTCGCCGACCTCGTCGAGCAGCAGCGTGCCTCGGTGGGCGCGCTCGAAGGTGCCGAGCTTGCGCGGCGAATCGGCGCCCTCGGCGCCGGCCTCGGCACCGAAGAGCTCGCTTTCCAGGCGATCCGGATGCATGGCGGCGCAGTTCAGCGCCACGAAGGCCTCCCTGGCGCGGGCCGAGTTCTGGTGGATCAGGCGCGCCACCACCTCCTTGCCGGCGCCGGCCGGCCCGGTGATCAATACCCGGCTGCCGGTGCGCGCCACCTTGTCGATCGCCTGCCGCAGGTGGTTGACCACGGCCGAGGTGCCGATCAGCTCGTTCTCGGGGCCGACCCTGAGGCGCAGTTCCTCGTTCTCGCTGCGCAGCTCGGCGGCCTCCAGGGCGCGCTCCACGACCAGCAGCAGGCGGTCGGACTTGAAGGGCTTCTCGATGAAGTCGTAGGCGCCCAGCTTGATCGCCTGGACCGCGGTTCCGATCGTGCCGTGACCGCTGATGATCACCACCGGCAAGGTCGGATCGACCCGCTTCAGCTTGGTCAGGACCTCGATGCCGTCCAGCTCGCTGTTCTGCAGCCAGACGTCGAGGATCACCAGGTCCGGACGGCGCTTGCGGATCTCCTCCAGCGTCTCGGTGCTGTTCGAGGCCTCGCGGGTCTCGTAGCCCTCGTCGGCCAGGATGCCGGTGATCAGCATCCGGATATCGGCTTCGTCGTCGACAATCAGAATCTCACGCGCCATGGCGTCCTGCCTTTGCCAACCTCTGATCCGGGGTTTCCTCGACCGACGTCTCCGGCCTGCGGATGCCCTGTCCCTCGCTGGCGCGCAGGAACAGACAGACCGTGGCGCCCCCGCCCTCCCGGTCGGCCATCCGCAGATCGCCGCCGTGATCCTCCATGATCTTCTTGACGATCGCCAGGCCCAGCCCGGTGCCGTGCTTGCGGGTCGTGATGTAGGGCTCGGTCAGACGATCCCGGTCCTTCTTCGGCAAGCCCTTGCCGTTGTCCTCGACCCGGATCTCGATCGTCTCGCCGCGGTGTTCCAGGGAGACCCTGATCTCGCCGTCGTCCGGCTCGCCGTCCCGGGCGACCCGCTCCTCGATGGCCTCGACGGCGTTCTGCAGCAGGTTGGTCAGCGCCTGGCTGATCTGCTGGCGGTCGAAGTTGGCCATGACCGCGGCCTCCGGCAGGCCGGTATCGAAACGAATTCCCGAATGGGCCGAACGCTGCAGGAAGACCGCCTGACGGATCACGTCGGTCAGGCTCTCCTCCTGCATCACCGGCGCCGGCATGCGCGCGAAGTTGGAGAACTCGTTGACCATCCGCCCGATGTCGCCGACGTGCCGGACGATGGTGTCGGTGCAGATCTCGAAGGTCTCCTTGTCGCTCTGGATCTCGTCCAGGTACTTCCGCTTCAGGCGCTCCGCAGAGAGCTGGATCGGCGTCAGGGGGTTCTTGATCTCATGGGCGATCCGCCGCGCGATGTCGGCCCAGGCGGCCTTGCGCTGCGCCGACATCAGCTCGGAAATGTCGTCGAAGGTGACGACGAAGCCGAGGATGCCGTGGCCGCCCCGCTCGGTGGTGATCCGGACCAGCAGGGTGCGGGTCGTGCCGTCCGGCTGGTTGAGCGTGATCTGGTGCTGGGCGTCGCGGCGTACGTTGTCGGCCTTGTCCAGCAGCTCGCGCAGCTCGGGGATCACCTCGCCGAGCCGTTTGCCGCGCAGCTCCTCGGGCTCCGCGGAGAGCAGTCCGCAGGCCGAGCGGTTCGGCAGCGTGATCCGGCCCTGGTGGTCCAGTCCGATCACCCCGGCACTGACCCCGGAGAGCACCGCCTCGGTGAAGCGGCCGCGCTGGTCCAGTTCCTTGTTGGCGTCGATCAGGGCCCGCTGCTGACTTTCCAGTTGGCCGGTCATGCGGTTGAAGGCGCGCGACAGCCAGCCGATCTCGTCACCGCTGTCCGGCTCCGGCACCCGCGCCGCGAGGTCGCCCTGGCGGACCTGGTTGGCGGCGGCGATCAGGTCCTGGATCGGCCGCGAAAGCTGGTTGGCAAAAGCCAGGCCGACCCAGGTGGCGGCCATCAGCAGGAGCAGCGCGACGACCACGAAGATCGCCGCGAAGGTGATCTGGAAGCCCTCCCGCTGGCGCTCCAGCGCCTTGTAGATGGTCGAGGCGTTGCTGGCCCGGTCGGTGTGGGCCAGGACCCGCGGATCGACCAGGCGGCCGACGACCAGGAAGGTGTTCTCGAAGGCGTCGAGACGGACCAGAGCGCGGACCCGGTCGTCGGTGTCCGCGGTCAGGATCACCACCTCGCCCTCGCTGCTCTGCTGGAAGGCCCAGTCCGGAATCGCCGGATCGAAGTCCAGCAGCAGGCCGATCCCCGCACGACCCAGCACGCGGCCGCTGGCATCGAAGACCACGGCCTCGGTCAGGGAACGCAGCGCCGCGTGCGCGGCCAGGAACTGGGTGAAGCGGGCGCGGTTGAAGAGCAGCACCTGGCCTTCGCGGTTCAGATCCTGCGCCATGGCCAGAGCGTCGCCGGCGATGGTTTGGCGGTGCTCCTCCAGATACGCCTTGGCGACCGCGAAGGACTCCTCCACGGCGGTGCTGACCCGATCCGAGAACCAGCCCTGGAGCGCGAAGCTGAAGTAGAGCACGGAGAAGACCGAGACCACGATGGTCGGCGTCACCGCGACCAGGCCGAAGAGCACCGCCAGGCGGCTGTGCAGGCGGGCGCCGGCGATCCCCCGGCGGCGCGCGGTCCAGAGGGCGACCATGCGGCGCAGGACCAGGACCCCGAGGCACAGCAGCAGGGCCAGATCCAGGTTCAGCAGGATCAGGATCGCGCGCGGGCCGGTGGTCTTTGCGGACTCGCCGGTCATCGCCCAGTAGGTCGCGATGCCGGAGGCGATGGCCGCGATCATCAGGCCGACCGCGAGCTTGCGCTCGAGATTGATCCGGCGCGCCCAGTCGAGGAAGTCCTTGAGGGCCTGACGGCGTGGCGCCGCGGCCGCAGCGTTTCCTGACATCGATTGGCTTCGTGCCTCGCTCAAGGTCGTTGCAGGAAGGCCGCTCTGTTGCGGATCTGCAACAGCATTCTTAACTACGGAAGACGCGAATGTCCAACTCTTTGATCTTCTTGCGCAATGTGTTGCGGTTGAGGCCAAGAAGCGCGGCCGCCTTGATTTGATTGCCCCGGGTGGCCGCCAGCGAGATCTCGATCAGAGGGCGCTCGATCTCCTTCAGGATCCGGTGATAGAGGCCGGCCGAGGGCAGGCCGTCGCGGTGCGCGGCGAAGTAGTCGTTGAGGTGCCGCTCCACCGCGTCGCTGAGGCATTCGTCGTCGTGGGTCTGACCGGCCGCCGCCGGCGCCGGATCGCTGATCTCGGCCAGGATGTCGGCGCGGCCGATGACCTCCTGGCTGTAGAGCGCCGCCAGCCGGCGGATCAGGTTCTCCAGCTCGCGCACGTTGCCCGGCCAGTCGTGCGCCTTGAGCGCTTCCATGGCCTCCGCGTTGAGGGACTTACGCGGCAGGCCCAGCTTTTCGCCTTCGGCAAGGAAGTGCTGTACCAGCTCCGGGATGTCCTCGCTGCGCTCGCGCAGCGGCGGCAGGCGGATCGGCACCACGTTGAGGCGGTAATAGAGGTCCTCGCGGAACAGGCCCTGGCGGACGAGTTGCCGAAGGTTGCGGTGGGTCGCCGCGACGATCCGGGCGTCGCCGGAGATCGGAAGCTGGCCGCCGACCGTCGTGAAGGTGCCTTCCTGCAGAACCCGCAGCAGGCGGGTCTGCGCCTCCAGGGGCATGTCGCCGATCTCGTCCAGGAACAAGGTGCCGCCCGCGGCCTGCTCGAAGCGGCCGGCGTAGCGTGCGGTCGCGCCGGTGAAAGCCCCCTTCTCATGGCCGAAAAGCTCGCTCTCGATCAGCTCCCGCGGGATCGCCGCCATGTTGACCGCGACGAAGGGCGCCTTGCGCCTGCGGCCGTAGTCGTGCAGTGCCCGGGCGACCAGCTCCTTTCCGGTGCCGGACTCGCCGTAGATGATCGCCGTGAGGTCTGTCCCCATCAGCCGGGCCAGCACCCGATAGATCTCCTGCATCGCCGGCGAGCGGCCGATCAGCGGCAGGCGCTCGTCGGCGGGCTCCGCCGGGGCTGCGGGCTGGTCCGCCGCCTTGCAGGGCGAGGCCAGGGCCCGGTCGACCGTGGAGATCAGCTCCCGCAGGTCGAAGGGCTTGGCCAGGTACTCGAAGGCGCCGCGCTCGGTGGCCCGCACCGCGGTCAGCAAAGTGTTCTGCGCGCTCATCACGATGACCCGCAGGTTCGGCCGCAGGCGCCGGATCCGCGGGATCAGGTCGAGCCCGTTCTCGTCGGGCATGACCACGTCGGTGATCACCAGGTCGCCTTCGCCCCGCTCGACCCAGTCCCAGAGCGTGGCCGCGAAGCCGGTGGTCCGGACCCGGTGGCCCTGCCGGGCCAGGGCCTGGGTCAGCACGGTACGGATCGCACGGTCGTCGTCGGCGACCAGGATCGTCGCGTCGGTCATCAGGGCGTCTCCCCACGGTAGAGCGGCAGCAGGAGCCGGAACAGTGTCCGCCCCGGCTCGCTGTCGCACTCGATCACGCCGCCATGGTCGCTCACGACCTTGGCCACCAGCGCCAGGCCCAGCCCCCTGCCCCCGGGCTTGGTGGTGACGAAGGGATCGAAGAGGTGACGCCGCAGCTCTTCGGGAATCCCCGGTCCGTTGTCCTGGACGGTGACCACCAGCGGCAAGTCCAGGCGATCGCCGCCGACCGGGGCGGTCAGACGCAGGCCCTGCTTGTAGCGGGTCGTCAGAGCGATTTCGCCGCCTTCCGGCTGGGTCGCCTCGGCGGCGTTCTTCACCAGGTTCAGCAGCGCCTGGATCAGCATGTCGCGGTTGCCGGGGACCGGCGGCAGCGAGGGGTCGTAGCGCTCGATGAAGCGGTAGCCCTGGGCGAAGCCGCTCTGAGCGACCCGCCGGACGTACTCCAGGACCTCGTGGATGTTCACCGGGTCGCGCTCGATCGGCTGGTCGCTGGAGAACATCTCCATGCGGTTGACCAGGTTGACGATGCGGTCCGCCTCGCTGCAGATCAGCCGGGTCAGCTCCTGGTCCGCCTCGGCGACGCTGGCTTCGAGAAGCTGGGCGGCGCCGCGGATGCCCGAGAGGGGATTCTTGACCTCGTGGGCCAGGATGGCGGCCATGGCGGTAACCGAGCGGGCGGCGTTTCGATGCACCAGTTGATCGCCCATCTTGCGGGCGATGGAGTGCTCGTCGAAGCTGACGATCACCTGCCCCGGCACGCCGTAACCCAGCGAGTCCGGGATCGCGGTCACGCTGAGGGAAACCAGGCGCTGGCCGAAGCGCGGCGAGGCCAGCGCGACCTCGTGGCCGAAGAGGCTGTGCCCGGACTCCCGGGCCTGTTCCAGGCTGCCGAAGAGCGGGCTGTCGGCCTGGACGAAGTTCTTCAGCGGCCGCCTCAGGAGGGCGTTGGCGCCGGTCGCGAAGAACTGCTCGGCCGCCTGGTTGACGTAGATCAGGCGGTCATCGCCGTCGACCACGATCAGGGGCTGTGCCAAGGTGTTGAGGATCACCTCGGCCGGCAGGTCGTTGCCCGCGGTGAGCCTTGCCGGCGCGCCGGTCATCAGGCCCCCGCCTTCGATCGGGCTGCCTCGAAGAGCGCGCCAATCGCGCTGCGGACCCGCGCGGGCTCGGTCTCGGCGTTGATCCTCGCCCGAAAGCCCTCACTCGCCCCCCCCTCGCCCGCGCTCAGGGCTTCGCCGTACCAGGCCAGGTGCTTGCGGGCGATTCTCAGGCCCCGTGCCGCACCGTAGTGCGAGAGCATGTCCTCGTAATGCGCCAGGACCAGGCGGCGGCGCGCCTCGAGGTCCGGGGACGCCGGTATCGCGGCGCCGTCCAGGGCGGCCGCGATCTCGCCCAGCAGCCAGGGCCGGCCGCGGGCCGCGCGGCCGACCATGACTCCGTCGGCACCGGACGCTTCCAGGGCCCGGCGCGCGGAGGCCGGGTCGGCGATGTCGCCGTTGACGATCACCGGGATCGACACCGCCTCCTTGACCCGGCGCACGAAGCCCCAGTCCGCCCGGCCGTCGAACATCTGCATCCGGGTCCGGCCGTGCACGGTGATCATGCGGATGCCGCAGTCCTCGGCGATGCGTGCCAGGCGCGGCGCGTTGCGGGACCGGTCGTCCCAGCCGAGGCGCATCTTCAAGGTCACCGGCAGGGCGACCGCCTTGACCGTCGCTTCCAGAATCCGGGCGGCCAGGGCCTCGTCGCGCATCAGGGCCGAGCCGCCCTGCTTGTTGACGATCTTCTTCACCGGGCAGCCGAAGTTGATGTCGATCAGGGCCGCGCCACGGTCCTCCGTCAGCCGCGCCGCCTCGGCCATGACCGCCGGCTCGCAGCCGGCGAGCTGCACCGCCAGCGGCGCCTCTTCCGGGCTGCTCCGGCTCAGGCTCAGGCTTTCCCGGGTCTCGCGGATCGCCGATTGCGAGGCGATCATCTCGGAGACCACGAGGCCCGCCCCGCCGGCCTTGGCCAGGCGGCGGAAAGGCAGGTCGCTGATCCCGGACATGGGCGCCAGGATCACGGGCGTCGCGATGCGAAGTCCGTCAAGCTGAATGCCCAAAATTTAATCACTCAAACTACTTGCTGAAATTTTGGGCTTTGTACCCCGGTCAGGCGGAAGATGCACGCCCTTTTCTCGGCGCGCGCTCCGCTCCGCGGGGGGCGGGTTCCTCGACGGTCAGGCCGCCAGGACGTCGGCGACGAACTTGACCCCGAGAAAGGCCAGAGTCAGCAGGAGATAGCCCAGGAGCGCCAGGCGCACGGCCAGGCGGCCCCGCAAGCCGGTGGTATGGTGGAAGCCCAGCAGCAGGAGCAGGACGGCGAAGGCGAGAAAGGACAACAGGATCTTATGGTCGAGGATCAGCAGCAGGCCGCTGCTGAGGTACTGGACGGCCATCCCGGTCATCAGCCCGACCGCCATGACCAGGACGGCCCAGCGCAGCAGGCTGATCTCGAGCCGCTCGGCGTCGGCCAGGGCCGGCAGGAGGCGGGACAGGCCGGTCTCCCGCTTGCCCTTGAGCGCCCGCTCCTGGATCAGGACCGCGGTCGCGGCGACCGCGGCCAGGGTCGCCAGGGCATAGGTCGCCAGCGCGGTCGCGATGTGGATCTTCAGCCAGGCATCGAAGGTGACCTCGGGCCGCGTCAGCGGCGCCGCCTGGGCCCAGATGGTGGCCAGAAGGCCGAGCAGCAGCAGATAGGGCAGCACCAGCGCCGCGAGGCGCCAAGCTTCGCGCAGCGCCGCCGAGAGCAGGACCAGGAGCGCCAGGGTGGTCGCGATCGAAAGCCAGAGGGCGGCGCTGAAGCCGGCGTTCCAAGCGCTCTTGAGGCCGACCCCGGCGACCGCGCTGCTGCCGGCCAGGGCGACCGCCAGCAACAGCCAGTAGAGCCTGTCGGGACGCTCCAGCCGGCGCCGGAACAGAAGGACCGCGCCGGGCAGCAAAGCGAACAAGGCTGCGAGACTCATCGCGGAGGCGTGCCACATGCACCCTATATATCACCTCTTGGCCGGACCGCCATCGCGCTCTAGTGTCTGCCTCGATTCTCTATCCTCTCTGGGGAGCGAAGATGCCTGACGCAGCCGCCCTGGTGGTGGCCGCCGGCCGCGGCCAGCGTTTCGGCGCCGAGCTGCCGAAGCAGTTCCTGACCCTCGCCGGCAAGCCGGTGCTGCGCCACGTCCTGGAGGCCTTCGCCGCGCACCCCGGCATCGCCGCGGTCCAGACCGTGATCCACCCGGACGACCGGGCGCTCTACGTGGCCGCGGCCGCGGGGCTGGACCTCCGCCCCCCCACCGATGGCGGCGCGACCCGGCAGGACTCCGTGCGCCTGGGCCTGGCCGCCCTCGCGGACCTCGCGCCCCGGCGGGTGCTGATCCACGACGCCGCCCGGCCTTTCGTTTCCGGCGATCTGATCGACCGGGTCCTGGCCGGGCTGGACCGCTATCCCGGGGTCATCCCGGCGGTGCCGGTGGCGGACACCCTGAAGCGGGTCGAGGACGGAGCGATCTCCGATACCGTCGACCGCAGCGGCCTTTGGCGGGCCCAGACCCCACAGGGCTTCCGCTACGCCGACCTCGTGGCGGCCCACGCCGACCTCGCCGGCCGGGAGCTGACCGACGACGCCGCCCTGCTGGAGGCCGCGGGCCTGATGGTCGGTATCGTCGAGGGCACGGAGCGCAATTTCAAGATCACCAGCAAGGATGACATGGAACGCGCGCAAGGCTTGCTCGCCGGCGGCCGGCGGGAGACCCGCTGCGGCACCGGCTTCGACGTCCACCGCTTCGGCCCGCCGCTGGCCGGCGGTCTGACCATCCAGCTCTGCGGGGTGGCTGTGCCGCATGATCGGGCGCTGCTCGGTCATTCCGACGCCGACGTCGGACTCCACGCGCTCACCGACGCCATCCTGGGGGCGCTGGGGCAAGGCGATATCGGCAGCCACTTCCCGCCCTCGGACCCGCAGTGGAAGGGCGCCGACTCCGCCGTCTTCCTGCGCGCCGCCGGTGAGCTCACCGCCGCCCGCGGCGGCCGGATCGTGCACCTCGACGTGACCTTGATCTGCGAGGCGCCCAAGGTCGGGCCCTGGCGCGCGGCCATGGTCGCACGGATCGCCGAGATCCTGGACCTCGATCCCGGCCGGGTCAGCGTCAAGGCGACGACCACGGAGAGCCTCGGCTTCACCGGCCGGCGCGAAGGCATCGCGGCCCAGGCGGCCGCCAGCCTCGACCTCCCAAGCGGCTGATGTTCCGCCCGCCCGCCCTGCCGTTCTGGTCGCCCGTGACCCTGCTGGCCACCTGGTTCGGCAGCGGGCTGCTCCGCAAGGCGCCGGGCACCTTCGGATCCCTGGCCGCCCTGCCCTTCGCCGCCCTGATCCTCTGGGCCGGGGGAGGCCTGGCCCTGCTGGCCGCCGCCGCGCTCGCCTTTGGCCTGGGCCTGGCGGTCAGCGGCCCCTACGCGCGGGCCGGCGGCGACCCTGATCCCGGCGCCGTGGTGATCGACGAGGTCGCCGGGCAGTGGCTGACCCTGGTGCCGCTCTGCCTCACCGTCGAGAGCTTCGTCCTCGGCTTCCTGCTGTTCCGCTTCTTCGACATCGCGAAGCTGTGGCCGATCAGCCTCGCCGAGCGGCGCCTCTCCGGCGCGCTCGGGATCATGGCCGACGACATCGTCGCCGGCCTCTTCGCGGCCGCGGCCGCCTACGGCCTGCTGGCCGCCTTCGGAGCACAGCCATGTTTCCCCTAGAGCTCACCGCCGCGGCCGAGGACCTGCTGGCCCGCTACCGCCGGGCCGGGCTGAGGATCGTCACCGCGGAAAGCTGCACCGGCGGCCTGATCGCCGCCTGTCTGACCGAGATCCCCGGCTCCTCCGACATTGTCGAGCGCGGCTTCGTGACCTATTCCAACGCGGCCAAGCAGGAACTTCTCGGCGTGCCGGAAGTGCTCCTGCGCAGCAGGGGCGCGGTCAGCGCCGAGGTCGCCGAGGCCATGGCCACAGGGGCCCTGGCCCGGTCCCGGGCCGAGGTCGCGGTCTCGGTCACCGGCATCGCCGGCCCCGGCGGGGCGACCGAGACCAAGCCGGTCGGCCTGGTCTACCTGGGCCTCTGCCGTGGCGGCGCGGCGCCGGCGCATCGCCGCTTCGTCTTCCCCGGCGACCGCCGGGCCGTGCGGGCCGCCTCGCTCGCCGCCGCCTTCGAGCTGCTGTCCGGGGAAGTCCCAGCGGCCAAGCCATGAACGCGCAGCCGCCGCCGCGGATCGGACCTCCCAAGCTGCGGCGGCGCCAGCCCCCGACCGGTTTCGACATCTTCCTGGTGCTGTCCGCCAGCGCGGTGATTCTCTTCGGAACGGCGGGTCTCGGCGCGGTCCTGGCACCGTCGCTGCAAGGCTTCTTCGGCGACGGCGGCATGACCCGGCAGACGCTGGTCGTCGCCTTACTGGCCGTTCAATGCCTCGGCCTGCTGACGGCGATCCAGGTCGTGATCCTGCGCCGCCGGGGCCTGACTTGGCGGGACCTGGGCCTGCGCCCCGCCGCGCCGCAGTGGTATCGGCGGACCCTCTGGGTGACCCTGCTGACCTTCGGCCTGGCCCTGGTGCTCAGCGTCCTGGTCCAGCGCCTCGCCGGCAGCCCCCTCGACAACCCACAGGAAGCGGTGCTGGCCGCCGACGGCATGTCGGCCGGTTCCTTCCTGGCCTTGCTTGTGGTCGCTGCCGGGCTCGGGCCCTTGGCCGAGGAGCTCCTGTTCCGGGGCCTGGTCTACGCCTGGATGCGGCGCCATCTCGTCGTCCTGCCGTCGGCCGCGCTCTCCGCGCTGCTCTTCGCCTCGGTGCACGCGATCCCCTGGCTGATCCCTTCCTTCTTCGCCATCGGCGTGGTCCTCGCCTTGCTCTACGAGCGGAGCGGCTCGCTCTGGCCCCCGGTCCTCGCCCACGGAACCTACAACGCGATCAACCTGATGCTGCTGGCGCTGACGATCTGACCAGGCGGGCTGACCGGGCGGGCTGACCGGGCGGTGTCGGGCGGGATCAGCCCGCGACGGAGGTGGTCGCGTCGTCGTGATAGAGATCCTGGGCGCGGGCCTCGAAGGCGGCGACCATCCGGCCCACGGCTTCGTTGAAAAGGGGCGCCATGGCCCGCTTCAGCAGGCGCGAGCGAAACTCGAAGTCGACGTAGAAGTCGATCAGGCAGCCCTCGGGATGGCTGTCGAAGATCCAGTGGTTGTTCAGATACCGGAAGGGTCCGCGGGTGTAGGCGACGTCGATCCGATTGGCAGGCCGGTCGAGGGTGACCCGGCTGGTGAAGCCCTCGCGGAACATCTTGAAGCCGATGATCAGGTCGGCGCAGATCACGTTGTCCCGCCGCTGGGTGATCCGCGCCGCCAGGCACCAGGGCAGGAACTCCGGATAGCGCTCGACGTCCGCGACCAGCTCGAAGAGCTGCTGGGGCTCATAGGGCAGAAGGCGCTTTTCGGCGTGAGTCGGCATCTTTTCCCGTGTCGTCTTCCGGCGGTCTATGGGCAGGCCAAGCGCAGATCATAGAGGCCGCCAAGCTTGGAGCAGGCGGCGACGAAGCTCAAGACGCCCAGCATGGCGAGGAAGAGGGCGATGCCGTTCTCGATCGAAAGCACGGCATGACGCCAGAGCATCTGCAGTCCCGGTCGCAGCGTCGCCAGGCCGCCGAGATAGGCCTGGGCCGGGCCGGAGATCAGCGCCGTGAGGACCAGCAGGAAGACATCGACGCCCTCGCCCGCCCCGCTCCAGAGACCTGGCACCACCCCGGAGATCAGCAGCGTGCCGGCAGCCACGATCACCCAGAGGCCCTTGAAGGCGCGCCAGAGCGCGCCGGGCCAGGCGATCTCGGGAAAGAGAAAGCAGATCGCGAAGCTGCGGCCGACGAAGGCGACCAGCAGGCAGAGGCCGAGCCAGAACAGGGAGGCCAGCCGCGTACCGCTGATCGTCTCGCCGATGCAGCAAGGATTGGGACCGAAGACCCCGACCAGCAGGAACTCGGCGTAGCGCAGCAGGGCGAAGAGGCTGACGTAGAGCCCCAGGGCGGCGAGCAGCCAGCGAAAGGAAGCCCGCGGTGGCGCGGGCAACTGCTTCGGATCGGCGGTCCCGGCAGGCGCGGTCAAACGGCCGTCGCGAGCTGGGCCTCGCGATTGGCCCGCAGGCGTCGGAAGTCGTCGCCGGCGTGGTAGGAGGAACGGGTCAAGGGCGAGGCCGAGACCATCAGGAAGCCTTTGCCGAAGGCCTGGCGTTCGTAGACCTTGAACTCCTCCGGCGTGACGAAACGGTCGACGACGTGGTGCTTTGGCGTCGGCTGCAGGTACTGGCCGATGGTCATGAAATCGACCCGGGCCGAGCGCAGGTCGTCCATCACCTGCAGGACCTCCTCCTTGCTCTCGCCCAGACCGACCATGATGCCGGACTTGGTGAAGATCGAGGGATCCAGGTGCTTGACCTCGTCCAGCAGGCGTAGCGAGTGGAAGTAGCGCGCGCCGGGCCGGACCTCGGCATAGAGCCGCGGCACGGTCTCGAGGTTGTGATTGAAGACGTCCGGCTTGGCCGCGACCACCACCTCCAGGGCCCCCTTCTTCCGAAGGAAGTCCGGCGTCAGCACCTCGACGGTCGTACCGGGAGCGGCCTCGCGGATCGCCTGGATGGTCTCGGCGAAGTGCCGGGCGCCGCCGTCGCCCAGGTCGTCGCGGTCGACCGAGGTGACCACCACGTGCTCCAGGCCCAGCTTGGCCACGGCCTGGCCGACGTTGAAGGGCTCGAAGGGGTCGAGCGCGCCGGGCTTCCCGGTCGCCACGTTGCAGAAGGTGCAGGCCCGGGTGCAGATCCCGCCCATGATCATCATGGTCGCGTGGCGCTTGGCCCAGCACTCGCCGATGTTGGGGCAGGCCGCCTCCTCGCAGACCGTGGCCAGGTTGTTCTCGCGCATGATCCGCCGGGTCTCGTGGTAGGCCGGCGAGGTCGGCGCCTTGACCCGGATCCAGGCCGGCTTGCGCTTGACCGGGTTGTCCGGCTTGTGCGCCTTCTCGGGATGGCGGACCCGCTTTTGATCTGTCGTCACGGGCATGGCAGGTCTTTCCTCATAGCCCACTAGAAGTGGATGGCCCGGCCGTAGGCGTCAAGCACGCTCTCGTGCATCATCTCGGACAGGGTCGGATGCGGGAAGACCGTGTGCATGAGATCGGTCTCGGTGGTCTCCAGGGTCATGGCCACGGCATAGCCCTGGATCAGCTCGGTGACCTCGGCGCCGACCATGTGGGCGCCCAGCAGTTCGCCGGTCTTGCTGTCGAAGACCGTCTTGACCATGCCCTCCGCCTCGCCCAGGGCGATGGCCTTGCCGTTGCCGATGAAGGGAAAGCGGCCGACCTTGACGTCGTGGCCGGCTTCCTTTGCGGCGGCTTCGGTGAGGCCGACGCTCGCGACCTGGGGATGGCAGTAGGTGCAGCCGGGAATCCGTTTCGTGTCAAGGGGGTGGACGTCGTTCTTGCCGGCGATCTTCTCGACGCAGATGACGCCCTCGTGGCTCGCCTTGTGGGCCAGCCAGGGCGGCCCGGTCAGGTCGCCGATGGCGTAGACCCCGGGCTCGCCGGTGCGCATCCACGCGTCGGTGGTGACGTGGCCGCGGTCGACCTGGACCGCCGTGCCCTCCAGGCCCAGGTCCTCGACGTTGCCGACGATCCCGACCGCCATGATGGCGCGCTCGAAGCCGATCTCCTCCGCCTTGCCGTTGGCCCGGCCGTTGGTCTGAATCGTGGCGATCACGCCCCGCGGGTTGCGGGTCAGCGACTTCACCGTCGCGTCGGTGAGGATCTTGATGCCCTGCTTCTCGAAGGCCTTGTGGGCGAAGCCGGAGATCTCCTCGTCCTCGACCGGCAGCACCCGCGGCAGCACCTCGACCACGGTGACCTCGGCCCCCATCGTTCGGTAGAAGCTGGCGAACTCGATCCCGATGGCGCCCGAGCCGACGACCAGCAGCGACTTGGGGAAGCTCTCGGGCACCATGGCTTCCTTGTAGGTCCAGACGATCTTGCCGTCGGCCTCCAGGCCCGGAAGCTGCCGCGCCCGGGCGCCGGTCGCCAGGATCACGTTCTTGGCGGTCAGGTCGGCGACCGCCTTGCCGTCCTTAGAGACGTGGATCTTGCGCCGGTCCCCGGCCTTGCCGTCGAGCCGGCCGTGGCCATCGAAGACCGGGACCTTGTTCTTCTTCAGCAGGTGCTTGACCCCGCCGCTGAGCTGCCCGGCGACCTTGCGCGAGCGCTTGATCACCTTGTCCAGGTCGAAGCCGACCTCCTTGGCCGAGAGCCCGTAGTCGCCGGCGTGCTGCATGTAGTGGTAGATCTCGGAGGTGCGCAGCAGCGCCTTGGTCGGGATGCAGCCCCAGTTCAGGCAGATCCCGCCCAGGTGCTCGCGCTCGACCACGGCGGCCTTCATGCCGAGCTGGGCGGCCCGGATCGCCGCGACGTAGCCGCCCGGCCCGCCGCCGACGACGATGAGGTCGAATTCAGTATCGGCCATGTGTCTCTCCCTCGCGCGCCGCCGCTAGAGCAGCATCGACAGCGGATCTTCGATCAGCTTCTTGAACGCGGCCAGGAACTCGGCGCCGACCGCGCCGTCGACCACCCGGTGGTCGACCGACAGGGTGCAGGTCATCACCGTGGCCACGGCCAGGGCGCCGTCCTTGACCACCGGGCGCTGCTGTCCGGCGCCGACCGCCAGGATGCAGCCCTGGGGCGGGTTGATGATCGCCGCGAACTCGGTGATCCCGTACATGCCGAGATTGGAGACCGAGAAGGTCCCGCCCTGGTACTCCTCGGGCTTGAGCTTGCCCTCGCGGGCGCGCCCGGCGAGGTCCTTCATCTCGTTGGAGATCTGCGCCAGGCCCTTGCCCTCGGCCGCCTTGATCACCGGGGTGATCAGGCCGTTCGGCGTGGCCACCGCGACCGAGACGTCGGCGTGGTCGTAGAGCAGGATCTCGGCGTCGGTCCAGGAGGCGTTGGCCGCCGGCACCTGCTTGAGCGCCAGGGCCGCGGCGCGGAT
>JAKSBE010000226.1 GCA_022361275.1 Kiloniellales bacterium | reverse complement strand
ATCGTCGAGCCCGCGGATCTCGGGCAGGAAACCGCTAAGCAAGTCCAGAACCCGCTCGGTCTCGTCCCGGAACCGGGCCAGCTCCTGCCGCCAGTTCCGGGCGCCGTCGTCCCCTTCCCCCTTCCGGCCGGAATCCAGCAGCGCCATCTCGGTGCGCGCCTGCGCGTCCGGCGGCGGCATATAGAGAAGTGTGAGGTGATAGCGGCTCTCGAAGTGGCGGCCTTGTCCACCGTCTGCGAAGGCCGCGCGGCGCTCTTCATCGACGATCCATGAGGCCGCGTCCGGGAAGCCGGACTGCGGATAATCCTGCGCTTCAAGCCGCTCCGCCTCGAAGAAGAGCGCCCAGCCTGAGCCGAGGCGCTTGAGGGCATTGTTGGCCCGTGCGCAAAGGCCGACGAGTTCCGCCTCCGTCGCGCTTTCGAGATCGGGGCCGCGAAAGCGGAAGCTGCGCTGGAAACTGCCGTCCTTGTTGAGGACGATGCCAGGCGCGATCAGCGCCGCCCAGGGCAGCAGGTCGGCAAGCCGGTCGGCCCTGTTGCGATATTCGGAAAGGCTCAGCATCTCCACCTCCCCCGTTGGCGCAGGTGGCGAGCGAGCACGGGCAAAAAGTCCGGATCGCGCCGGGCCGCGAAAACGCTGAGCGTATGCCCGGCGACGAACAGGACGAGCCCGGCGATCCACTGCTGGAGACCGAGGCCGACGGCGGCCGCGAGCGTACCGTTGAGGATGGCGACGGCGCGCGGCGCACCGCCGAGCAGGATCGGCTCGGTCAGCGCGCGATGGACGGGGATTTCGAAGCCCTCGATGTGGCGGGCTGCCGGCCATTCGCCATGGCTCATGGCGTTCCTCCTTCGAAACGCCCCACCGGGGCGTTTCGTGCTCCTTCGTCGCACCAGTCGTCACCCATCAGACGAGCGCCCCGCCGCCGAAGGAAAAGAAGGAGAGGAAGAAGCTCGACGCCGCGAAGGCGATGGACAGGCCGAAGACGATCTGGATCAGCCGCCGGAAACCACCCGAGGTCTCCCCGAAGGCCAGCGTCAGGCCGGTGATGATAATGATGATCACCGCAATGATTTTGGCCACCGGCCCCTGAACCGATTCCAGGATGCGCTGGAGCGGTTCTTCCCACGGCATTCCGGAGCCGGCCGCATAAGCCGGGGCCGTGAGTGGGAACGTAAGGGCGGTGGAGATAAGAAATCGGAGCTTTTTGCGCATGGACAGGTCCTTTCATGAGAGCGATCGCAGTCGGGGCAAGGAAAGCGTGGTCACCGCGTAATCGCCGTTGGCGTCGAGACCGGTGACTTCGGCGATGGTTTCGATGCGACGGGATGAACCGCGCCCGGCGATGAACACGACGAGATCGATCGCCTCCGCGATCAGGCGACGCGGAATGACGGTGACGCTCTCCTGGACGAGCTGCTCGATCCGGTAGAGGGCGGCATGGGCGGAATTGGCATGCACGGTGGCGATGCCGCCGGGATGGCCGGTGTTCCAGGCCTTGAGCATGTCGAGGGCCTCGGCGCCCCGCACCTCGCCGACGACGATACGGTCGGGCCGCAGACGCAGGGTCGAGCGGACGAGATCGGCCAGAGAGACGACGCCCGGCCGCGTGCGCAGCGCCACGCAATCCTGCGCCGCGCATTGCAGCTCTCGTGTATCCTCAATGAGGATCACCCGTTCGTCGCGGTTGGCGATCTCGGCAAGCAGCGCATTGGCGAGCGTGGTCTTGCCCGAGGAGGTT
>JAKSBE010000386.1 GCA_022361275.1 Kiloniellales bacterium | reverse complement strand
TGGGCTGGCGCATCCTGGGCTGGCAAGGCGGCGGTGTCCGGGGCTGGTTCTCGAGGTCGGAGGCTGTGCGCGGATGCGGTGACGCGGTCGAGGCCAGGGCCGAGGCCGGGCGGATCGGTCCTTGGGGCCGGTCCTAGACGGAGATACCGCCGCTGGGGGGCGGGGTGCCCTGGGGACCGGACGGACCAGGTCCGGCCGCGGCCGGGCCGCCGGGCGCCGGGATCTCGGCCAGAAGCCCGGCGGCGATCTGGCGATTGATGTTGATCAGGACGTCGAAGCCCTCGGGCTCCGGATTGGCCAGCAGCCGCACGGTGTGCTTGTCGACGAAGTTGCAGAGGTCCAGCATGTTCTTGCGGACCTCCGGCGGCAGCGGGCAGTCGGCCTGGGTCACCTCGGCCTGGAAGATGGTCCAGAGCCGCCAGTTCAGGCGCGCCGTTTCCTTCATCGCCTTGACGTCGTCCGGGGTCTTCTGGACCTCGGCCATGCGGCGCGCCGACTCCAGCAGGGCCCGGCCCTCGGTCTCCCGGGGCGAGCCGCCCTGGCCCATGCGCCCGCCGTAGGATTTCGCCGCCGACTCATTCGGCATGCTGCAGGATCCCGGCTTCGTGCTCGATCAGCTTCTGGCAGGCCTTGAGCCCGGCGTAGAGCTGGTCCGCGGCGAGCCGCCTGCGGATATCCGCAGCCAGCGTCTCGGCGCTGGGCGCCGCCTGAAGGTAGTCGCAGAGCAGCCGGTCGAATTCCTCGACGAAGGCCTGCCGGCGGTCGGGAAAGAGGTAGGCACATTGCAGGGCCAGATAGACCCGGGAGGCCGGGGTGCCGGCGTCCTCGGCCGTAAGGATGTCTTTCTGCCGCAGGATGTGCGCCTGGTTCTCGAAGACGAGGCTGGCGACGTCGCCGTCGTTCTTGACGACCGCGCCGTTGACGATCAGCTTCTCGCCCTTGCCGAGTGTCAGCTTCAGGGGCATGAGGTTTACCCTAAAGGTTTGATATCGACCTGATAAAACAGACTTTTTAATTAAAATAAAATTAACCCACACCCAGTTGGATAGGTCGCTCTAGCTTTCCAGTGTAACTCTTTCTAACTAGTTACCGTTCGAGAGGCGATATGGGCGCCGAGGCGCGGCCCGGGCAGACCGGGACCTCGAATTCCCTTCCCGACCCGGCGATGGCGCCGCCAGCGCAGCCCGAGGGGGCGGCGGGCGACGACCGTCTGGCCGCCAATCTGGCCGCCCTTCAGGACTGGGCGCCGAGCCTTCGGGCCCAGCTCGCTGGCCTGCCGGAGGTCCACTCGGAGCTCCTCGTCGGACCCGATGGCGGCCTCGACATCGCCTTCCTGGGCCAGCGCTTCTATCAGGCCGATGCGCGGGCCCACGCCGAGGCGCAGGTCGCCCGCTTCTTCGGGGCACCCGTCCGCAACGTCCTGAACGAGCCCGATCCCGAGAACCTGAAGGGCGCGATCGGCGAGTTTTGCCAGCGGGTCACGGCCCGCTTGGCCGAGGACGGGATCGTCTACGACACCGCGCTCCGTCACGAAGAGGCGCACTTCCTGGTGGTCCTCGGCGTCGGGCTGGGCCTGCAGCTCCCCGAACTGCTGGCGCGCAGCCAATGCCGCTGCCTTGTGCTGATCGAGCCGACCCTGGAGAACCTCTACCATTCCTTCCGGGTCCTCGACTGGGCGGACCTGCTCGCCGAGGCCGCCGGGCGCGGGGTCGAGATCGTCTTCGTCACCGATCGCGATCCCTCCGACATCGCCCGGAAGACGCTTTCTGCGATCCGCGACAACAGCCCGGTGCTCATCGACGGCCTCTACCTTTTCGAGCACTACCCCTCGGCGATCCTGCAGCAGGCCGCCGCGCAGCTGAAGCGCGAGCTCTATTCGACCATCCGCGGCCTCGGCTTCTTCGAGGACGAGGAGGTGATGGCGCGCAACTCGGTCGCCAACCTCGACCGGCCGAAGCTGCGCCTGATCGATCAGCCGCAGCCGCCCTGCGAGACACCGCTCTTCATCGTCGGCTCGGGGCCGTCGCTGGAGCGGGAGCTCGACTTCCTCGAGGGTGCGGCCGAGCGGGTCGCGGTCATGTCGATCGGCACCACCTTGCGGATTCTGCTCGAACGGGGCATCCGCCCCGACTTCCATATCGAGCTGGAGAACACGCCGAACTGCGCGCAATCGATCGAGGCCACTGCGGGCGAGTTCGACACCGCCGGCATCACCCTGATCGCCGCCCTCACGGTGGATCGTCGGCTCTCCAACTGCTTCGAAGACCCGGTCTTCTTCCTGCGCGAGGAGAACACCGGAACCCTGCTCCTGGGCCAGCCGGCGATGACCCTTTCGCCTTCCGGGCCGACGGTCGCCAATGCCGGGCTCAGCGCCGCGATCCGGCTCGGCTTCCGGGAGATCTACCTCTTCGGGGTCGACATGGGCTCGCGCGAGCACGGCCGCTACCATGCCGAGGGCTCGGTCTTCTCGACCGGCGTGCTGCCCGAGAACCGCCGGGCGCACCAGCGCTTCGCCGGCAATTTCGGCGGCGAGGCCTGGGGCGAGGCGGTACTCAACTGGTCCCGCCTCTACCTCGAGGCGGTGCTGCGGAGGTTCGTCGGGATCACGGTCTACAACTGCAGCGACGGCGTGCGGATCGACGGCGCGCTGCCCAAGGTCTCCCGGGCGATCGAGTTGCCCGGGCAAATCCTCGACCGCGCGACGCTGCTCGCCGGCCTGAAGGCGGGCCTGGCCGGCTTCGACCGGGCCGGGCTGGCGTCGATCTGCCGCGGCTCCATCGTCAAGGCCCGCGAGGACGCGGTCCTGGAACGCCTCGTCGCCTGCCTGCGCGCGGCGGAGGCCGGCGATCTCGCGGACGTCGAATGGGTCCACGAGGCCTTCCGGCTGCTGCGCGCCGAGACCGCGGCGCGCAGCCTGACCGGTTCCTTCGTCAAGGGCTCGGTGGCCATGATCCTCGGCTGTGCCCTCTGGTACGACAAGCGCTTGAGCGACCGGACGCAGCTCGCCGCCTTCCGCCGGATCGCCCTGCAGGAGGCCATCGCCGCCCTGGAGGCGTTCCGCGGACGCATCGACCGGATCTTCGCGGAGGCGGAGCGGACGCTGGGGTCGGACGCGGCGGAGCAAGCCAAGGCCTGAGGCGGCTGCCGTCGCCGTCATGCCCGGTCTCGCCGGCGATCCGTTCCTGCGATTCTTGCCGGGGAACTAGGCCGGACAGTCGGCCGGGTCGCGGCGCCAGGTGGTGCGGGTCGTGAAGGTGCCCACCTGGCGAAGGTCGGGGCACTCGGCGTAGCCGCGGTCCAGCAGGCTGCGCTCGAACAGCCCGTTGATCGCGATGGGGAGGGCGAAGGTGGCCACGGCGGCCAGGACCGCGAGGGCGCCCGTACGGCGCAGGAGGCCCCGCCGCCTGAGGGCCGGCTCGAAGAGAGTCAGAAGGTGCAGCGCCGGCACGATGATCCCGACCAGGAACCAGGCGTTCGACTCGTCGTAGCCGAGGCGCCCGGGACCGCGCGCCAGCGCATCGGAAAACCGCCAGAGCGCCAGGCCGCCATAGGCGGCCGCGCCCAGGCAGAGCGCGTCGAAGGCCAGCAGGATCGCGTGGGCGACCGGCTTCGGGAAGGCCATCGCGCAGGTGCTATCGGCGCAGGGCGTGGGAGATCGCCCGGTGCCTCAACCATTGCTCCCAGCAGGCGATCTTGGCCAGGTCGATGCCGACCGTGCCGAGCAGCCGCGCCATGGAAGGCTGGTCCCGCAGGATCTCCTCCGCCATGCGCCAGCCGCAGTAGGCGATGATCGTGATGGTCGCGGTCCGCGCAGCGCTTTCCGCGATGCGCTTCGCGCCGATCACGAAGGTCGCAGCCTTGGGGGTGCTCATGAGGTAGCGCGTCCCGGGCAGGCCGGGCCACGCCCCCGGATTGCCCTGCAGGATCAGATACCGCACGGTTCACGCCTCCCCACTCGGTCGACTGGCTGTCCCAGTCTCTCAACGCGGTGGCGGGGGTACAAGGGCCGGCGCCGTGACCGCTCCAGGCTTGGCGTTTCATGCGGCTCGCGCTGTCGCGGGTGCCAAGAGCCGCCGGCGAATGCGCGTTCGCGACGCCGAGTCGGAGGGGTGAGGAGACAGGCGTACGACGCTCCCGGCGATCGGCGGCGCGCCTTCAGCTTGCGCTGCCTTCTTCCCACGCGCGGTAGAGCGCGCCGTAGGCGGCTTCCAGGCTGCGGGTGAAGCCGGCGACGTCGGCCAGGGGCGAGGCCTCGGTCTCGCCGCGCAAGGCCTGGCGCAGCGCCGCCAGGGCGTCGCGGTCGCGGGCCAGCCGGCAGGCGATCTCGCCGAGCGTCGCCGCGTCCGCCGCGATCCACTCCGCGCGCCCGGCCAGGGTCAGCAGGCTCGCCGCGCGCCGGGTCGCCGGACTGCTCCCGGCCAGGGCCAGGACCGGCACGCCCATCCAGAGCGCCCGGCAGACCTCGACCGCGCTCTCCGGCACGCCCCAGTCCAGGGCGAGGTCGACGTGGGCGTAGAAGTCGAACTCCGTGCGGAAGTTGTCTGCGTGGTTCACGATATCGCAGCGCTGCCGCAGGCCCAGATGCGAGACGCAGTCAAGCACCCGGGCCAGGCAGCTCTGGTCCTGGTTGCGCAGGTTGCAGATCAGCAGGCGCGCGCCGGGCACGCGGGCCAGGGCCGCCGCCCAGGCGCCGACCGTCGCGGTGTCGATATGACGCAGATCGCCCTGCACGCCGAAGGTGATCTGGCCGCTCTGCGCTGCAGGCAGCGGCCCCGGCGCGGGCAGGAGCGCGAGCGGCCGGTAGGCGAACTGGCCCGGCGCGAGACGATGGGGCCGGGCGCTGCCGGGCGGCGCGCCGTCCCGCTCCGGCCAAGCGACGCCGTCGCTCAGTGCGTAGTCGAAGCCGGCGGCGGCCAGCGGTACGAGGTTGCCGAGCCAGGCGAGGGCCAGAGGGGCGGGGCCCCGGGCGAAGAGCCGCGGCCGTCCGCCCGGAGCGTGGCCCGAGAGGTCGACCGCGATGTCGATCTCGTCGCCCTGGAGGATCTGCCAGGCCGTCTCGTCGTCGATCCGGTCGAGGTCGGTCCAGCGATGGGCCGCCTGCATCAGCCGCTCGGTGAGGGCGTCCGAGCGGCCGCCGTCGGCATAGCAGTGGGCCTCGACCCGGGCCCTGTCATGGCAGCGCAGCACCGGCTCGAAGAAGCGCATCAGGTCGCAGTCGCGAAAGCTGCCGCAGAGGTAGCCGACCCGCAGCGGCCGCTGGCCGCCCCAGGGCGCCCGCCGCCACGCCAGCCGGGGCGCCGGGCGCGGCGGCCGCTGGCCATGGCGGCGGCACCAGTCGCTCTGGGCTTCGGTCAAGATCTCGACCGGCGCCGGGCGCCGGGCCAGGTGGTCGATCAGCCGGGCGTGCAGCCGGGCGTCGTCCGGCGCGCCGGCGATGGCGCTGCGATGGCAGGCCTCGGCCTCCTCGTGGCGGCCGGCCTGGTCCAGGGCCAGGGCGAGACGGCTGAGGTCGGTGGGCGCGGGCGCCTCGAGGTGCAGCACGGCATGGGCGGCGGCGATGGCGCGCTCGGCCCGGCCGCTCTCCCGGCAGAGCGCGCTCAAGAGCCGCAGGCTTTCGGGATCGCTTGGCGTCAGCTCGAGCTGGGTCTCGCAGTCGGCGATCGCGGCCTCGGTTTCCCCGCGGGCCCGACGGCGCCGGGCGCGCTTGAGGTAGAGGTCGGGACGGCCTTGCCGGAGGTTGCCGAAGAAGGAGCCGAGCCGCGGCGGCAGGAGGCCCTCGATCTCCCGGTGCGGCTCGAGGATCGTGCCGAGCTTGGCGAAGTAGAGGCTTTCCCGGACCCGGCCCAGCTTGGCGTTGATCGCCGCCAGGGCCTCGGCCGCCTCCTGGAGGTCGGGGTCGGTCTGGTGGGCCCGCTCCATCAGCTTCATCGCCTGGACCGGCTCGTCCAGGTCGAAGCTGATCAGGCCCAGCATGTAGAGCGCCTCGGCGAAGTCGGGGGTCTCGCGCAGAAGCCCTTCGCAGATCACGATGGCCTCGTCGTGCCGGCCCCATTCGAGGCGCTCGATCGCCTCGCGGATCGCCGCGAAGCCGCTGCTGCTGTCCGCTGTCGTCATACTGGCGGGCATCCTGCGCCAGCGTGGTTAACGCGTCGTTACCCACAGGCCGGCGGCACGGCGGGCCGGAGCGGAGACGGATCCGACCCCCGCGCTGGCCGGTCGGCGGCCTACTGGAACAGCCGCAGGATCGACTGCTCGGCCTGGCCGGCGAAGGACAGGGCGCTGACGCCGAGCTGCTGGCGGGTCTGCAGGGCCACCAGGTTGGCGCCCTCCTCGTTCCAGTCCGCCAGGGTCAGCTTGCCCGCGCCGGCCTCGTGGTCGTTGACGTAGCTCTCGGTGAAGTCGAGCCGGGCCTGGAGCAGGGCGACGTTGGAGCCGATCGACTGGGCCTGGCCGCGAAGGGTCGAGAGTGCGGCGTCGATCTCGGTCAGGCGGGCGTCGAGCACCGTACTCAGCGAGAAGGCGCCGGCGGTGGTGATGTTCAGGCCGGCGGTGGTCAGGTCGAAGCCCTGGACCACCAGCTTGCTGACGGTGTCGGTCGAGAAGGCGATCTCGAGCTCGGTCGCCGTGCTGTTGACCAGGTTGGTGCCCTGGTAACTGGCGTCGTTGGCCAGGTTGGTGATCTGGCTGAGCAGTTCGTCGAACTGGGTCTTGATGGCCGAGAGCTGGTTGCCCGTGGCGGTCTTGGCGCTGATCGCCAGGCCCTCCATCTGCCGGACCAGGGTGTCGATCGATTCGATCGCGTTCAGGGCCGTGGTGATCGCCGATATGCCCTGGTCGATCCCGGTCTTCCTCTCGTCCAGGTCGAGCGCGCGGTCGCTCAGCGCCTTGGCCTCGAAGAAGGCCGTGGCGTCGTCGATCGGCGAAGACACCTCGAGGCCGGTCGCCAGGCGCTCCTGGGTCCGGTTGATCAGGTCCTGGGTTCGGTTGAGGGCCAGCAGGTTGGTCCGCACCGCTGACGACAGGGTGATGTCGTTGGCCATCTTCTCGTCTCCGTTTCTACTGCGCCCGCCCCCTACTGGAGCGGCTTCTGCGGGAGCAGCAGCAATGACCGTGCCAGAATTTATATCAATTTTATCAGATAGTTACGCCCGTAGCGCCCGGCTGTGGGGCGAAGTCTGCCGGCTCGCAGCGGAAGGCTTTGCCACCTTCGGGAAAAATTTACCCAGAAAGCCGGCACCGACCTGGATCCGGGCGTGAGGCCAAGACCTCCGCCTTGGTGCCGTGCGGCAGGATCCTGGAGGCTTAGCCGCTTCTTAACCATTTAACCATAAGACCGAAGACGCCTTTTCTCATGACATAATCCATGAGCGCTAAGCTTTGAGCTCGACGAAAGAAATCGCGCCACGACGCGAAGCCTTTGCCCTAGAGGCATATTTTGACCGTCTCTGGCCTCTGCATCGCAGCATCACCGGTGCCGGCCTTCGCGCGACCCTGGACATCCTGGCCGAGATCATGCCCCACGCACGCCTCGAGGTGCCGAGCGGCACCGAGGTGCTGGACTGGACGGTGCCCAAGGAATGGGTGGTGCGGCAGGCCTATCTCATCCGCCCGGACGGGCGGCGCTTCTGCGATGTCGGGGACAACAACCTGCATCTGGTCAATTACTCGATACCCTTCCGCGGGCGCTTGCGGCTCGACGCGCTGCAGGCGCATCTGCACAGCCTTCCCGAGCTGCCCGAGGCGATTCCCTATATCACCAGCTACTACGCGCCGCGCTGGGGCTTCTGCCTCTCACACGAGGAGCGCGAGGCCCTCCCGGAGGGCGACTATGAGGTCGTGGTCGACACCGATCTCGTCGAGGGCGCGCTCAGCATCGCCGAGGCCGTGCTGCCGGGCGAGGTGGAGGAAGAGGTGCTGCTGTCGAGCTACACCTGCCACCCCTCCTTGGCCAACAATGAGCTCAGCGGACCGCTGGTTCTGAGCTTCCTGTACCGGCGCCTGGCCGCCTGGCCCAAGCGGCGGCTGACCTACCGCTTCTTGCTCCTGCCCGAGACCATCGGCAGCATCGCCTACCTGGCGCTGCACGGACGGCGCCTGATCCGAAGCCTGGTCGCCGGATACGTCGTGACCTGCGTCGGCACGGCGGAGCCCTTCGTCTACAAACGAAGCCGGCAGGGCGGCAGCCAGGCGGACCGGGCCGCGGAGGCGGTGCTGGCCGAGCGCGCGGGCGAGCGGCATCGGATCGCCGACTTTCGCCCCGACCGGGGGGGCGACGAGCGACAGTACAACGCGCCCGGATTCGACCTTCCGGTCGGCTGTCTGATGCGCAGCCCCTCAAGCAGCTACGCGGAGTATCACACCTCCCTGGACAACAAGGATCTGATCTCCTTCGAGGCGATGGAGGAGACGCTCGACGCCTACGAGGCCATCTGTCGCGCGCTCGACGGCAACCGGCGCTACCTCAATCTCGCCCCCTTCGGCGAACCGCAGCTGGGGCGGCGCGGCCTCTACGGCACGCTGGGGGACCGCAGGCGACCGCTGGAGCGCAGCGCCTTGATGTGGCTGCTCAGCGACAGCGACGGTGACCACGATCTGCTCGATATCGCGGCACGCAGCGGCCTTGGCCCCGAGCTGCTGATCTCCGCGGCGGAGCGCTTGCTGGATGCCGGGTTGCTGAGGTCGCTGGCGACGGACGAGAGCGCTCGCCTGCCGGAGCCGCCGGACGCCTTGGAAGGCCGCCGCGATGCCGCTGCCTGAAACCGGCTTCGAGGATCTTGTCGCCCATCTCCGGGCGCTTGGCCTGAGGAAGGGAGACGACGTCGTCGTGCACGGCCATCTCGTCGCGTTCGGCCGTATCGAGGGCGGCGAGGCGACGCTGGACGAGGCGCTCCGGGCCGTGATCGGGGACGCGGCCACCATCGCGGTCCCGACCTATACCTTCCGCTGCGATCCCGAGGCGCCCTTCGATCCCCAGGCCACCCCGTCGCAAGGCATGGGCGTGTTCTCCGAGCACTTCCGCAGGCAGCCTCAGGTCCGACGGAGCTGGTGTCCGCTGCACAGCCACGCGGCCAAGGGCCCGAAGGCTTCCTTGCTGCGTGAAGACCTCTGCACCGCGTCCTTCGGGCCGGGTTCGGACTTCGAGGCCTTTCACGAGGCTGGCTTTCGCCTGCTGACCCTGGGCTGTGCCTTTCTCAAGGGGGCGAGCTACGTCCACCATGTCGAGGCGGTCGCGAGGGTGCCCTATCGCGAATGGCGCGAGCTGCCGCGGCGCATCGTGCTCGAGGACGGCCGCCTGGCCGAGGGACGCTGCCGCTACTACCTGCGCAAGGACCGGAGCGTCGTCGAGAACTTCAGCGTGGTCGGCGCCGCCTTGGAATCTGCGGGCCGGCTGCGGCGCGCGCGCTGTCCGCTCGGCAGCTCGACCCTCTGCGACCTGGCCGCGGTGCATGAAACCACGTTGAAGCTGTTGCGTGCCGACCCCTATGCCGTGGTGACGTCGCCGCAATGAGCCCGGCGCCCGACCTCCCGCTCGGCCGGTTCCTGGCCTTCGCCGAGAGCCACCCACGGCATCCCGCGGTCGAAGCCGAGGACCGGCAGGTCGACTACGGCGAGCTGGCGATCCTGGTCCGTCGCCTGGCCCGGAGCTTCGCCGCCGTGAAGCCGCAGCCCAAGGTTCTGATCCATCTTCCCCAGGGGCACCGGGCCTACGCCGCGATGCTGGGCGCGCTCATGGCCGGGGGGTGCTATGCGCCCAACAATCTTTCCGCGCCGTCCGCACGGCAGGCCATGACCCTGAAGCTCTTCGAGCCCGATCTTGTGGTCACCGAAGCCTCTGCCTGGACCGGCTTTCCGGGCGACTCGCCGGCCTGCCCGATTGTCGACGTCGATGCCTTGACCGGACCGGCGCTGGACGCGCCTCTGGAGGCCGGGGAACTGGCCTACGTGATGTTCACCTCGGGGTCCACCGGCCGGCCCAAGGGCGTGATGATCCCGCGCGAAGCGCTGGCGCACTACGCGGCCTGGGCCTGGCGGTCGATGGCGGTGACGCCCCAGGACCGCTGGTCTCAGCATCCCAACATCGCCTTCGACCTGAGCGTGCTCGACATCTACGGCGCCCTGGGCGCGGGCGCGACGCTCTGTCCCCTGAACGGGGCGCGGGACCGCTTGATGCCCGCGGACGCCATCCGGCGCCTGGGCCTGACCTTGTGGAACTCGGTGCCGAGCGTCGTCGATCTCATGCGTCGAGCCGGCCAATTGACCAGCGAGAACCTGGCGCCCCTGCGTCTGATGACCTTTTGCGGCGAGCCCCTGACCCAGGACCATCTGGAGGCGATCTTCGCCGCACGTCCCGACGTCGTGGTTCACAATACCTACGGACCGACCGAGGCCACGGTCTCCTGCACGATGTTGCGTCTGACTTCGGCGAGCTATCGGCGCGCTGTGGCGCAGAACGTCGCCCTGGGCGAAGCCATAAGGGGAATGACCTTGACTCTGGCACCGGGTCCAGCCGGCAGCGTGGCGTCCGAAGAAGGGGAAATCTGGCTGTCCGGGCCGCAGGTGGCACTGGGATACTGGCGCGATCCCAGGGCGACCGAGGCCGCCTTCGGCGAGGTCCGGCGGCAGGGGCGGATCGAGCGGCTCTATCGGACCGGGGATCTCGGACGCCGCTGCGGCGGCCAGCTCTATTTCCAGCGCCGCCTGGACCAGCAGGTGAAGGTGGCCGGGCACCGGGTCGAGCTGGGTGCGGTCGATGCGGCGCTCAGGGGCTGCGGCGTGCTGGCCGCCTGTACGGTGCAGATCGACGGCGAGCTGCACGCCTTCGTGGTCGATCCGGAGGACCGGGTCGATCCGGAAGCCCTGCGCCGGGCCTTGGCCGGGCGCCTGGCGGCCTACGAGGTTCCCAAGGCCATTCATCTGGTCGATGCCTTGCCGCTGAGCGCCAACGACAAGATCGACGGCGCCGCCCTGATCGCCGCCTACCGCCGGCAGGGCGTGCCCGAGGGCGTATCCGAGGAGATGCCTGATCATGGATCTGATTGAACCCCGCAGTCTGATCGCCGAGGCGCTGGACTGCGCGCCGGAAAGCCTCGATCCCGAGGCGGCGCTGGGTCGGCACCCGAAATGGGACAGCTTCGGCCATCTCAACCTCATGATGGCGCTGGAGCGGCACTACGGCGTGGCGATCACGGACGACACGGTCGAGCGCTACGTCACGCTGGGCGCCGTCACCGCACGTTTCAAAGAACTGAGGAGCCGGACATGACGGCAGAGCAGGCCATGATATCGCCGCCCGCGGAGGACGCGGGGGAGGGCTTCGACCGACGTTGGGAGTCAGCGGTCTACGGCGCCGGCCGGCATCTCAACCTCTATCCCCATTCGGCCGTCGTCTCTTTCGTCCTGCGCCGATACGCCGCCTTGCCGCAGCGGGCGGAGGTCCGGATTCTCGAGGTCGGCTGCGGCGCCGGCAACAATGTCTGGTTCCTCGCCCGCGAGGGCTTCAGCGCCGCCGGAATCGACGGATCTCGGACCGCCATCGGCTTCGCCCGCGACCGCTTCGCGCGGGACGGCCTGTCGGCCGAGCTGGTGACCGGGGACTTCCAGAGCCTGCCCTGGGGCGGAGAGAGCTTCGATTGCGTCATAGATCGCGGCTCGATCACCCATAACCGCCGGGCCGTCATCGCGCGGACCCTGGACGAGGTGCGCCGGGTCCTGAAGCCTGGTGGCGGCTTTCTCTCAATGATCTACGGCACCGGACATCCGGCGCGCCGCTTCGGCACGCCGCTCGGCGACGGCGCGTTCAGCGACTTCTCCGACGGCTACTTCGCCGACATCGCTCTGACCTTCTTTGCTCGGGATGCCGACATCGACGAACTCTACGGGAGCCGCTTCTCGATCGAGAGCAAGGAGCTGGAGGTGATCGAGGACCATCGGCAAGGCGGCGGCTGCGTCAAGGCGATGTGGCACCTCGGCTGCCGCAAGCCGCTCCAATGAGCGCCGTGGCGAGGCCGGCCGGCGCCGGCGAGCGCTGGGCCGTCGTCGGTGGCGGTTTCCGCGGCATCGTTGCCGCCAAGCTCCTGCGCGAGGCGGGCTGCGCGGTGACGCTGATCGAGCGCATGGGGAGCCTCGGCGGGATCCTCCACGCGGAGGAATGGCAAGGGCTCTACCTGGACAAGGGCTGCCACTACTTCGACAACGCCGACGACGGGGTGACGCGGGTGGTGCTGGAGATCCTGGAAGACAGGGTCTTGCCCGTCGCGCCGCGCCTGGCGACCCGCCTGAACGGCCGGGTCGGCCAGGGGGTCGCCCTGCTTGATTTCTCCCGGCAGGACGCGGCTTTGCGTCGGCGCATCGCCGAGGAGTTGAAGCAGGCGGCCGGGGCGTCGGAGCGGGGCGTTGTCACCTTGGCGGCGGCTTTGGCGCAGCGCTTTGGCGCCACGGCCGGTGCCGCGGCCTCGGCGGCGGCCCGGAAGGCCTTTGCCATCGCGCCGGAGGCTCTGGACGCATCGGCGCTGTGGACTTCGCCCTTCGTCCGGATCAGGCCGGACGACGACGAAGCATCCCTAAGGCTCAAGGGGGTGGCGGGGCTGGATGGCCGCCTGGCGGTGAGCTCGCTCGACGACCACTTCCGCTTCGCCCCGGGAGTCACGGGCTATCGGCATCGGTTCTTCTATCCCGCCGGGTGCGGCCTGCGCAGCTTCTGTGACGCTGCCGCGGCGCATCTCGAAGGGCTCGGGGTCGGTCTCGTCCTGGGGCGGGGCCTGGTCGGACTGAGCGCCGATGCCGACGGCGTCCGCCTCGAGCTTCAGGGCGGCGAGGCGCTTGAGGCCGAGCGCCTCCTTTGGACCCTGGACCTTGGTCCGCTCGCGGGGCTGGTTCTGGGCGAGGACCCCCTGTCGTCACTGATTCACCGGACGCCGATGGTGCTCTACCACTTTCTGCTGCCGGCCGCCGCGGCGCCCGCCTTCACGTATTACTACGATTTCGATCCGGGAAGTCTGGTCTACCGCGCATCGGCGCCGGGCTTCTATGGCCGGCAAAGCAACCCGCAGGGGCAGAGCTACGTCGCCGTCGAGGTCGTGGTGCCGCAGGAGCACGAGGTCTGGCGGGATCCGGAACGCGCCGCGCCCCGGGTTTGGAGCGAGCTCCGCGCCTCGGGCTTCACCGACCTTCCGGCGCCCCTGGCGGTCAAGACCACCACGACCCCGGTGTCGTTCAAGAACCCCAAGCTCGGCCATGGCGTCGCGTTGCAGAAAGCGCTGGAGCGCCTTGTCGCGGCCGGCCGGGGACGAATCTCCTGGTCGGACCCCGGCTTGATGAAGAAGAACGACATCCTCCACGAAGTTGCGGCTTTGGTCGGAGGCGGCCCGCCTCCGCGGCGGGTGGCCGGCTAGATCAAAAGAAAGAAGGGGGCGCCGAAGCGCCCCCCTGGGAAGGTTCTCTCAAGACTGGCTTGCCCGTTTACCGGAACAGACCCAGCACGGACTGCTCGGACTGGCCGGCGAAGGCCAGGGCCTGGATGCCGAGCTGCTGACGGGTCTGGAGGGCCACCAGGTTGGCGCCTTCCTCGTTGAGATCCGCCAGGGTCAGCTTGCCGGCGCCTTCCTGCAGGACGTTCACGTAGCTTTCCGTGAAGTCCAGACGAGTCTGGAGGAGGGCGACGTTCGAACCCAGGGTCGAGGCGTTGCCACGAAGCGTCGTGATGTCCGCGTCGATCTGGCCGATGGCCGCATCGACGTTCGCGGCCACCGAGAAGTTCGCCGCCGAAGTGACGGTCAGGCCCGTCACCGTCGTACCCTGGTCGATGCGGATGTCGACGCCGCTGATGCTCAGGTTCGAGCTCGTGCTGGTGCTGAACTCGACGGCGAGCGTGCTCGCCGTGCTGTTGACCAGGTTCAGGCCCTGGAACTCGGCGTCGTTCGCCAGGTTCGTGATCTGCGTCCGCAGCTCGTTGAACTGGCTGACGATCGAGCTCAGCTGGCTGCCGGTCGCCGACTTGGCCTGGATCGCCAGACCTTTGAGCTGCCGGAGCACCGAGTCCACGGCCTCGATGGCCTCGAGGGCCGTCGAGACCGAGCTGATCGCCTGGTCGATCTCGGTCTTCCGACCGTCGAGGTCGACCGCGCGGTCGCTCAGCGACTGCGCCTGGAAGAAGGCGGTCGCGTCGTCGACCGGGCTGGCGACCCGCAGGCCGGTGGACAGGCGGTTCTGGGTCGTTTCGATCAGGCTGGTGGTGTTGGAAAGCGACAGCAGATTCGCGCGAATCGCTCCTGAAAGGGTCACTTCTTGAGCCATCTTTCGTCTCCGTTCTGAAGTGTCTGTCTGGGGCCGTTCTAGCCCCGGGGCGTTCTCGCCCCGCCTGACCTCTGGCAACCCGCGTGCCAGATCCCGGAAACCGCGCAATTTGCATAAAATTCGAGACGTGTTTTTCCCAAATTATCTAAATATTTATTATAAGGTGGGAAGAAATTGCCTAGATAATGGGAAATATATTCCGACACAGGGCAAATATTGCCCTTGTGGCCGTAAAGATATCACTTCACGGACTCGGGATGCGACCGGATGGGAAGGGCGGGTTGTCAGACGAAGAGGTTGAGGACCGAGCCTGGCTCGGGATCCTGGCCGATGCTCAAGTTGTCGCTCAGGAACTGGCCGAGGTTCTGCGCGCCTTCGAAGCCGAGCGAGATGATCGTCAGGGTCCGGCTGGCCTGTTCCCGAAGCTCGTTGACCTCGTCCAGGCGCTGCTGCCGCTGGTCGGTCTCGATGGCGTCGATCTGGCGCTGGACTTCGGCCTTCTGGCGTTCCAGCGCCGTCAGGGTGTTGAAGGCGTCGTCGTCGTTGATCTCCAGGACCGCCAGGGTGCCGTTCAGCGTGGCCGAGACGTTGTCGATGGCGTCCTGCACGGCCTGGATGTCGCCGGCGGTCGCGAAGCCGTTGGTGGTGATCCCGGCCAGGTCCGCCTCGACCTGGGGCTTGGTCTGCAGCAGGCCGTCGTCGACGCCGATCAGGGCAAAGGGCTGGGTCTGCAGCTTCTCGACCAAGGTCACCGCCTCGGCCAGCTTGGCGTCGAAGTCGGCGGAGGTCCCGGGGTCGGCGAGGTCCCTGGCCTCGGCCAGCGCTTCGAGCGCGTCGAGGACGGTGGTCCGGTTGCCGGTCACCGTCGTGCGGTAGGCTTCGATCTCCGGCAGGCGGCTGTCCAACTGGCTCAGCTTGACCCTCAGGGTCGCGGTCTGGCCCAGGAAGAGATCGGTGCTCTGCAGCTCTTCGATCTGTCTGTCGAGGCGGTCCAGAACCGCGTTCTGAGCCGCGTTGAACTGCAGCTCGAAGGCCGGACGCGAGGCGGCCTGCGCCAGCCTCGCGAAGGACTGGGCGAAGTTGAAGCTTTGGACGCTGGCCGAGCCGATGGGAATCATGGTCTACCTGACCTTTTCGCCTGAAGTTTTATCCGACATGCGGCTTAAGATTGGCCTAACGGCATGATCACTGCTCCTTGGTATTAGATGTACTGGAGCAGGGAGAGCGACTGGAGCCGCGCCAGGGTGGTGAAGGAGGCCTCGAGCACGAACTGATCGTTCTGGAGCTTCAGCAGGACTTCGCTCCTGTCGATGTTCTCGATGTCGGTGATCGTGCCCTCGACGAAGGCGTCGAAGCTGGTCAGGCGCTCCTGGGTCTGCTCCAGGGTCACCCGCGCGGCGTTGATCCGGACCCGCAGGCCGTCGAGGCCGTCGATCCCGTCGGAGGAGTCGGTGCCCAGGATGCTGTTCAGCATGTCGCGGGCCTGGACGATGACCTCGCGGGCGAAGGGATCGCGGGAGTCGGCGTTGGGCAGGTTGGCGACCGCGTCCAGGGCGGTGATCAGCTGCTGAATCTCGACGGCGTCGGCGCGGGCCTCGATCTCGACCGTGGTCGAGTCGTCGACCCGCGCGCTCTGCAGCGCGAAGTCGCCCTGGTAGTAGTCGAGCTTCGGGTTGGCCAGCATCTGGGCCGAGTTCATGCGGTCGACGTAGTAGCCCCAGAGGTCCGGATCCTCGGCGACGAACTCGCTGAGGGTCGGGTTGTCCGGATCGGCGGGCAGCGGGCCGCCCGGCGCGACGCCGTTCTTCTCGAAGTAGATCTGCTCGTAGAAGGAGCCGGCGGCAAAGGGCAGGGCGTTGCCCAGGACGTCCTCGTGATAGGCCTCGTAGAAGGTGCTGTCGACGGTGACGCCGTCGCTCTCGATCAGACCGACCGGGCGGTAGGCCGGCGGATCCAGCGAGACCGGCTGGGTGTCGCTGCGGGTGCCGCCGAAGAGATAGCGGTTGCCGTCGCGGCTGTTGAGCACGTCGAGCACCAGTTGCCGGGTGTTGGCGGCCAGGGTCGCCAGGTCGCCCTCGAAGGCGGCCGGGCTGTTCAGGGCCGTATCCAGGACGCCCTGCATCTCCCGCGCCGCCGTGTCCAGAGTCTCCAGGCCCAGGTCGATCAGCTGGATGCGCTGGTCCTGGATTCGGATGTTGCCGAGGAACTGCTCGGTGCGGATTCGAGTGGTCTCCAGCGAGATCAGCCGCTCGCTGTCCTTGGCGATCCCCGCATAGTCCTGCGACTTCTTGTCGGTCGCGATCTGGACCTGGGCATCGTAGGTGCGGGCCTGGACGTTGAGCACCTGCTGCAGGATCAGCTGCTGCTGGGCGAAGGGCGCGATGCGGGTCATCTCAGGTTCTCCTAACGGACCGCCGCGAGCAGGGTGTCGAGCATCTCCGACACCGCCGTGGTGATCCGCGCCGAGGCGGCGTAGGTGTTCTGCAGGACGACGATGTTGGCGAGCTCCTCGTCCAGGTTGACCTGGCTGAGCGAGGCGGCCTGGTTCTCCAGCGCCAGCTGGAAGCCCTCGCCGAGGTCGAGGTCCGACTGGGCGGCGTTGGTCAGGGCGGCGCTGCCGGCCACGATGCTGGCGCCGTAGCCCTCCAGGGTCAGCTGCACGGCCGAGAGCCCGCCGGCGGCGGCGAAGCTGACGTCGCTGGTGAAGAGCTTGCCCAGGGCGGCGGCGACGTCGCCGTTGCCGGCGCTGACGCCGATGTCGCCGGCGGCGAGGCCGGCGGCGTCGCTCAGCTCGCCCCGCGCCAGCAGGTCCGGGTTGGCCTGGATGTCCTGGCGCAGCTCCAGCCGGCCGGCGGTCCCGGGCAGCCCGGGCCGCAGGTTCGACTGCAGGGTCAGGGGCCCGGAATCCGACAGGAAGAAGTTGTCGCCGTCGTTGTCGATGATCTGCAGGCGGTAGCCCTCGGCCTCGCGGACCACGCTCGCCGTGATGTTGGCGCCGCCCAGGGCGCCGTTGATCGCGGCCGCGATGTCGCTCAGGCTGTCGCCGGCGGCGTAGGCGACGTTGGTGGTCGTGCCGGCGATGTCGAAGGACAGGCTCCCGGCCAGGCTCAGGGCCGCGGTGTCGCTGGCCAGGCGGTCGCTGGCGTAGCGGTCGTAGTCCAGGCCCTCGTCCAGCAGGTTGTTGAGGCCGAGGAAGTGGCCCAGGCCGGTGCTGCTGCTGCCGGTCGTGACCAGGCTGTCGAGCTCGTTGACCGCGATCCGGTTGCCGCCGGTGCCGGCGATCACGAGCTGGCCGCTGGCGTCGAGGCTGGCCGTGGCGTTGGCCATGCCGTCGATCTGGGTCACCAGCTGGCCGACGTTGGGCGGCGCCAGGGTCGCGAGATCGATGTCCAGGGTCTCGACCACGACCCCGGCGCTGTCCAGGACGCTGACCCGGAAATTGCCGCTCATCGTCGGGGCGTCGGTGGCGGCCAGGCTGCGCAGGCCGGTCAGGCTGGCCGGGGGCGGGTAGGCGGTGCCGTCGTTGTGCAGGGCGTTGACCTGGTCGCGCAGCACCTCGGCCAGGCGGTCGGTCTGGGCCTGGAGGTCGACCAGCGTGTCGTCGCGGATCTCCAGCAGGGCGCCGAGGCGACCTTCGCTCAACTCGTCGGTGATGTCGATACTGGTCGCCCCGTAGAGCACGCCGCTCAGGCCGCTCTGATGGCCGGTCGCCGCCGAGATCTGGGCCGCCGGGGTGTGGCTGAGCGGGACCGGCTGGTTGTCGAGCAGGGTCCGGCCGCCGCTGGTCATGATCACGACCTCGCCGGTCGTCCGCTCGAAGTACTGGATGTCGATGTCCTCGGCCAGCTCCTTGATCAGCTGATCGCGCTGGTCCTGCAGGTCCGGTGCCGTGTCGCCGCCGACTGTGGCGCGCTCGATCTTGTGGTTGAGCTCGGAGATGTCGCCCAGGCGCTGGTTTATCCGCTCGACCGTGCGGCCGATCTCCCGGTCCGCCTCGCTGCGCATCTGCTGCAGGTTGTCGGTCAGCAGGTTGAGCTGTCCGGCGGTCCGCTGCGCCTCCAGCACGGCGGCGCTGCGGGTCGCCGGGCTGTCCGGTGTTACCGCCAGGGCGTCGAAGGCGGAGCCCATCTCCGAGAGCCGGTGGCTGATGCTGGAGTTGCTGTCCAGGGTGCCGAAGTAGCCCTGGGTCCGGGTCAGGTACTCCTCCTTGACCCGGTAGCCGCCGAGCTGGGAGATGTGCTCGCGCAGCTCGCGGACCAGGGCGTCGTTGACCGTGCGGGTGACGTCGCCCAGCCGGACCCCGGCCGAGCGGCCGTCGATCACCTGGTTGCTCAGGGCCACCGTCTTCCGGCTGTAGCCCGGGGTGTTGACGTTGGCGATGTTGCTGGAGGTGATCTGGAACTGCGCCTGCACCGCGTTCAGGGAGGAGACGGCGGAGAGCAGGCTGGCGGTCAGGGACATGGCGGTTCTCCCGGCCCTGGGTCTGGCGGGGCGGCCCTAGAGGACCTGGTCCAGCGACACCGACACCGGGCTCCGGTCGGCGTCGGCCTCGACCGGCCGTCCGTCCGCGTGGTAGCAGGCCGAGCGCGGGCGCTGCTCCTGGACCGCGCGGGCGATACCGGACATCAGGCGGGTGTTGGCCTCGATCCCGGCGCGCAGGGCGACGGCGTTGGCCTCGGCGGCGCGGGCCAGACGCTCGGCCGCGGCCCGCAGCGCGCCGCGCCGGTCGTCGCCCATCTCGGCCACGGCCTCGGGGCACGCGCCCAGGCCCCGCAGCAACTTCTCGTAGTCTTCCGCCAGGGCTTTCTTCTCGGTCTGAAGGCGTTCGACCTCGGCGATCTTGAAGGCCCGCAGCAGCCCGACCTCGGCCTCGATCACGTCGGACAGGCGTCCGGCGGCCCGGGTCATCCGTTCGGCGAGCTCGATCGCAGTCATCTCGGGAAGGCCGCCGGCCTCGGCCACGGCGTTGGGGGTGCTGCTGGTCATGACGACATAGCCTCCTGAATGGCGAGAATCTCGCGTTGCACCTGATCGGCGATGCCGATCCCGCCGGCGGCGGCGATCGACTTGCCGTACTCCTCGACCAGAAGGGAGCGGTAGATGTCTTCGCTGGGGCCGCCGCCGAAGAGGGCGTCGGTCTTGATGGTGGCGAAGACCGGCGCCAGCATCTGGGTCAGGAAGACGGCCTCGAAGTCCTCGGCGGCGCGGCGCACCGCCTCGGGATCGCGGCTGCGGGCCAGGGCCGCGGTGTCGAGGCCCGGGCCGCCGCGCTGGCGGATCGCCTCCAGGCCGGGCAGGGCGACGTCGAGCTCCATCACATCACCTCGATCTCGGCTTGCAGGGCGCCGGCGGCCTTGATGGTCTGCAGGATGCTGATCATGTCGCGCGGGCCGATGCCGAGGGCGTTCAGGCCGTCGACCAGCTGCTGCAGGCTGACGCCGTTGCCTTCGACCACGGCCAGACGGCTGCCGTTCTGGTCGTCGACCTCGATCTGGGTCCGCGGCACGACCACGGTCTCGCCGGCTTCGGCGAAGGGACCGGGCTGGCTGACCTGCGGGGTCTCGGTGATGCGGATGGTCAGGTTGCCCTGGGCGATGGCGACCGTGCTGATCCGCACGTTCTGGCCCATGACGATGACGCCGGAACGCTCGTCGATGACGACCTTGGCGATCTGGTCGGCCTTGACCGTGAGCTGCTCGATATCGCTCAGCAGCGCGACGGCGCGGCCGCTGTAGGCCTCGGGGATCGCCAGGGTCACGGTGCCGGGGTCGGTGACCTCGGCGCTGGGCTGCTCGATCTTGCGCTGCTCGCGCAGGAAGTCGTTGATCGCCCCGGCGATCCGGCCGGCGGTCGAGAGGTCCGGGTTGCGCAGCGAGAGCTTCACGCGCTGGAGCTCGTTGAGGGCGAAGGGCACCTCGCGCTCGATGATCGCGCCGTTGGGTATCCGGCCGGTGGTCGGGACGCCCCGGGTGATGGTCTCGGCCTCGCCGCCGGCGGAGAAGCCGCCGACCGCGACCGGGCCCTGGGCGACCGCGTAGACCTCGCCGTCGGCGCCCAACAGCGGGGTCACCAGAAGGTTGCCGCCGAGCAGGCTCTCGGCGTCGCCGAGGGCCGAGATCGTCACGTCGATGCGGGCGCCGTGGCGGCCGAAGGCGGGGAAGTTCGCAGTCACCATGACGGCGGCGACGTTGTCGGTGTCGAGGTCCTCGTCGCGGGCGTTGACGCCGAGGCGCTGCAGCATGCCGATCAGGCTCTCCCGGGTGAAGACCGCCTTGTCCAGGTCGTCGCCGGTGCCGTTCAGGCCGACCACGAGGCCGTAGCCGACGAGCTGGTTGTCGCGCACGCCCTCGATGTCGACGATGTCCTTGATCCGCGACTGCGCCGCGAGCGGCCCCGCCCCGATCAGCAGGTCGCCGATCAGCAGGCCGCCGCCGATCAGCGCCGCGGCGAAGGCCTTCCGCCTGAGGTTCTCCATCCTGGACAAGCCGAGGTCTCCTTTCTGGTTCGCTGCCGGCGCGCGGCCGGCTTCACCTGGATCCGGCCATGACCATGCGAGCGGCATGCCACCGCGGTCGGTGAAAAGGTTCCTGATTTTTCAACCCTTTGTGCCGCGTGCGCCGGGGGGACGTCGGGACGCGGGCAGGAAGTGCCGGGACCCGGCGGCAGATGCTGCCGGGTCGGGGGCTGTGCTCGACTTTCGGTTTACGCCTTCTTAAGCGGAATAAACGACTTTGGGCATAAGTCAATTGCGGCAGGCGAAATGAAAGTCGATAAGCTCTCCTCGATCCAGACCACGAGCCCCAAGCGTCAGGCCCGCAAGGCGGACTCGGCCGCGGGCGACTTCGCCAAGGTCCTTGCGGGGGAAAGTGAATCGGCAGCGCCGAGCGCCGCGCCGGCGGTCGCCCCGACCGATGCCCTGCTGGCGCTGCAGGAAATCCCCGACGCCGTCGCCCGCCACGCCCGGGCCCGGCGCCACGGAGAGGATCTCCTGGACCGCCTGGACGAGCTCCGCCTGAGCTTGCTCCTGGGGCGCCTCTCGCCCGGACGCATCGAGGCTCTGGCCCGGGCCGTGGCGGTGCAGAGGGACCAGGTGAGCGATCCCGAGCTGGCCGAAATCCTGGACGAAATCGAGCTCCGGGCCGCCGTGGAACTGGCGAAACTGGGCCGCTGACGGGCCCGGCCGGCACGGCCGAGAAGATTTCAGTTGAATCTCAAAGCCGAGGGCGGTAGCCACCTGCCAACAGAGACCTGCGAACTCCTTATTCAAAGGTAGGTCAACCGACAGGAGACGGGTGCTTCACAGGTGGGAAGGAATATGAAGGAACCGTTGCTTCAGGGCTATCGTCCGTCAGAAGAAGAGCCCTTCATGAACACCTCGATGCAGACTTACTTCCGCCACAAGCTTCTGGCCTGGCGTTCCGAGATCCTGAGGGAGTCCAACGAGACGATCCATCATCTGCAGGAAACCAGCACGCACGAGCCGGACCTGGCGGACCGGGCGTCGCTCGAGACCGACCGCTCCCTGGAGCTGCGGACCCGGGACCGGCAGCGCAAGCTGATCGCCAAGATCGACGCTGCGCTGGAGCGTATCGACGAGGGAACCTACGGTTATTGCGAGGAAACCGCCGAGCCGATCAGCCTGAAGCGGCTGGAGGCGAGGCCGATTGCGACCCTGTCGCTGGAAGCGCAGGAGCGGCACGAACGCATGGAGCGGACCCACCGCGACGACTGAGCGGCGTCTCCGGGCCGCAGAGGTCAAAAAAGGGGCCTGGCGCCGAGCGCCAAGGCCCCCTTTCTTCTCCCTCGGTATCGGATCAGAACGGCCAGATGATGTCGAAGATCTGCTGGCCGTAGCGCGGCTGCTGCAGGTCGGAAAGCTGGCCCCGTCCGCCGTAGGCGATGCGCGCCTCGGCGATCTTGTCGAAGGGAACGGTGTTGTCCGAGCGGATGTCCTCCGGGCGGACGATGCCGACCATCTGGATCTGCCGGACCTCGTAGTTCACCCGGACCTCCTGGCGGCCGCCGATGACCAGGTTCCCGTTCGGCAGGACCTGGGTCACGATGGCGGCCAGGTCGAACTCGATGTCCTCCTGGCGCTGGACCGCGCCGGTCCCGACGGAGTTCGAATCGCTCTCCAGGTTCACCAGGTTGTCCGGGTTCACCGCGTCCGGGAAGAAGTCCGACAGCAGGGTCTCGTAGCCGAGGAAGGCGGACAGCGCCGCGCTTTCCCCTGCGTCCCGCGTGCGGGTGGTCGAATTGTTGAGCGTGGCGCTGTCGTCGATCTCGATGTTGACGGTCAGGATGTCGCCGACCTGGTTGGCGCGCTGGTCCTTGAAGAAGGCGCGCGACCCGGGCCGCCACAGGGAGTTGGGATGGTGCACGGTTTCGATCGGCGCGGGCATGGGCATCTGCACCGGCTGGTTGCCGTGCAGCGTCGCCGGGCTGCGGATCGAGGTCAGGGCCGGCTCGGAGCCGACCTCGGACAGGCGGGTGAAGAGGTTGCAGCCCGACAGGCCGGTGACCATGACCAGCGCCGCGACGACCCGGAGTGTCCTTGCCCGGGCGTTCTCGGGTCCAGAGAATCGCTGTTTCATCGCAAAGCCTCCTGCTGCGCGGCGCCGGCCAGCCGGTCGGCGACGACGACGACGCTGTTGGGCCCGGAGATCCGGGCATGGATCAAGGTGTTGGACTTGGTGTTCACGACCCGGATGACCTCGCCGAGGCCGCCGCTGTCGAGCGCCCGGCCTTGCAGGGAGAGGCGCAGGTTCGGCGTCTCGAGGCGCAGGGTGACCAGGCTGTTCTTGGTCACGACGACGGGCGCCTGGAGATCGGAATCGCGGAGCTGGCGGCCCGGGCGCTGGGCGCGGCGCAGGCTCTTGCCGACGATCTCGGCCGGATCGGTGACCGTGCCGCGGCCGAGCCGCGCCAGAGGGATCCGGATCCATTCCAGGTCTTCCGGCGCGATCACCTGGTCCCGGGCCAGGCGATGGCGCAGCACCGGCACCTCGGTCATCCGCAGGGCCCGGCCGCGAACGACGGTCTGGGCGCGCGCCGCGTCGGCGCCGCCGACCAGGATCTTGGCCGCCACGCGCTCGCTGCGCGGGTCGTAGGTCAGGGCGGCGACCTCGATTTCCGGCGGGCTGTCGACCGGCAGGTGGAGCGCCAGTCCCGGGCTGTCGAGGATCACGTCGAGATCGCCGCCGATGCCTTCCCTGCCCAGCGAGCGGGCGATGGCGTCGACGATCTGGTCCGGTCCGACGACCTGGCTGGCGCGGCGCACCAGAGCCGAGCCGTTGCCCGGACCGGGCTGCCAGGCCAGATTGTGGGCCCTGGCGAGGCGCCTCAGCCATTGGCCGCTGAGGCGGAGCTGGCGGCCGGGCGCCGGGGCCCGGGCCACGGCGACGTCGGCCCGGGCGTCCAGGCCGTCGAAGAGGTCGCCCAGCCGCAGCACCGCGTCCTCGACGGTGATCTCCGGCCGCAGGTTGACCGGCTGGGCCGGCAGACCGTTCCCGGCCGCGGCCGGGGCGAAGCCGGCGGCCAGGGCCAGCATCAGCAAGCTGAGAAGAAGTCTAGGCACCTGGGATCTCCCGCTTAGCGAAGCTGCGACGTATTGGCCATCATCTCGTCGCTGGCCTGGATCATCTTGGAGTTCATCTCGTAGGCCCGCTGGGCCGCGATCAGGTTGGTGATCTCGTTGACCACGTTGACGTTGGAGGTCTCCAGCGCGCCCTGCCTCAAGGTCCCGAAGCCGGTCGCGCCCGGGTTGCCGACCGTGGCGGCGCCCGAGGCGGCGGTCTCGAGGAAGAGGTTGCTGCCCAGCGCCTCCAGCCCGGCCTCGTTGGGGAAGGTCGCGAGCTCGATCTGCCCGACCTGCTGCTCCGTCGTGTCGCCGCCGAGACGGACCGAGACCACGCCGTTCTCGTTGATGGTCACCGAGAGAGCGTCCGAGGGGATCGTCGCGCCGGGCTGGATGATGTAGCCGTCGGCGGTCACCAGTTCGCCGTCCGGGCTGATCTGGAAGGAGCCGGCGCGGGTGTAGCCGGTGTCGCCGGAGGGCAGCTCGACGGTGAAGTAGCCGCGGCCGCTGATCGCGAGGTCGAAGGGGTTGTCGGTAATGGTCAGGTTGCCCTGCTCGACGATGCGGTAGACCGCCGTCGGCTGGACCCCGAGACCGAGCTGGATGCCGGAGGGCACCAACGTCCCGGCGTCGGAGGATTCGGAGCCGACCCGCCGCAGGTCCTGATAGAGCAGGTCCTGGAACTCGGCCCTCTGCCGTTTGAACCCGGTGGTGGTCATGTTGGCGATGTTGTTCGAGATGACTTCCACGTTCAGCTGCTGGGCCAGCATGCCGGTCGCGGCGATGTCGAGGGATCTCATGGCTCGGCTACCTCCTGATGGCTTCGGCGGTCGCGCGGCGGCGCGCGGCCCCGAACTAGTTGGTCTGAATCAGCGACTGGATGGCGCGGCGCTGGCGTTCGTGCTCCTGCTCCGCGAAGCGTTTCGCCGACTGGTAGCTGCGCAGGGTCTCGATCAGCCGGGTCATCTCGCCGACGCCCTGGACGTTCGAGGCCTCCAGCATGCCTTGGACCACCTCGGACCCGATCGCCGCGTTCGCAGTCGCTTCGCCGGCGTCGTAGGCATTGCCCCTGACCCGCTTCAGCAGCTGTTCGTTGTCGAAGGTCACGATGTCGAGCCGGCCGAGCTCGCCCTGCTCGGTGGAGACCGTGCCGTCCCTGGCGATCTGGATGTCCTTGGCGTCGATCGGAACGAAGATGGGGCCGCCGCCGGCCAGGACCGGGTCGCCCGCCGCCGTGGTCACCTGGCCCTGGTCGTCCAGCTTGAAGTGGCCGTCGCGGGTGTAGCGGGGCCCCTGGGGGGTATCGATGACGAAGTAGCCGGGGCCGTCGATCGCGACGTCGAGCGCGGCGCCGGTGCTCGACATCGGGCCCATGGAAAGATCGCGCAGCTGCGCAGGATCGCGGACGAAGCTGACGGCCGCGCGCCCCTCGCCTTTGCCGGACAGGAACTCCCGGAAGAGGATCTGCTCGCTCCGATAGGCGGTGGTGTTCATGTTCGCCAGGTTGTTGGCGATCATCTCCATCTGGCGGCGCAGCGTCACCTGGCGCGAGAGGGCGACATAGCCTGAGTTTTCCATCTCTGATCCCGTTCTGCAGTGAGCCGTTCTCGAAGCGCGGCTTCGCCCGCCGACGCCGGCTTTCGGCTGGAGGCCGCTGCATCCGCCGTGCCAGATCGGGAAATGTAGTAATTTCAAATGGATAATTGAAAGGCGCCGGCCCAGGCGGGCCCGCGGGCCAGCTCCCGGGCAAGCCTTGCCTAGTACTTATTGCCGGGGCTCGGACTCAACCACTTGTTAAGGAGCCTAACCTATTCTTCCAAAAGAATTAGTCATAATTGCAGGACACGGAAATAGGACCTATGGCCGAAGATGCTGCGGCGACCGGCGAAGCCGAAATCGCGATGGAGGAGAAGAAGGGCGGGATGTCGGGCAAGAAGCTCGTGCTCGTCGTCGTCCTGCCTCTGCTCCTCGTATCCGGCGGCGGGGCCGCCGCCTTCTTCATGGGTGCGCTGGACGGGCTGCTCGGCGGGGGCGACGTCGCGGCTCTCGACCCCAGCGCGCCTCCGGCGGCCGGCGAAGGCGTCTTCTTCGACCTCCAGGAGATGCTGGTCAACCTCAACACCGGCGGCCGCAAGACCCACTACCTGAAGATCTCGGTCAGCCTCGAGGTCGGCTCCGAGAAGGATATCCTCCAGCTGCAGCGGGTCATGCCGCGCATCGTCGACAGCTTCCAGGTCTACCTGCGCGAACTGCGCATCGAGGACCTGCACGGCTCCGCGGGGCTGCAGCGCCTGCGCGAGGAGCTGCTGCTGCGGGTCAACTCTGCGGCGCAGCCGACCGTGGTCCGCGACGTTCTGTTCCGTCAGATGCTGGTGCAGTAGGCGATGGCGGACGACGACGAGATCCAGGCCGGGGCCGGTGCTGAGGAGGGCGCCGAGGAGGGCGCGGTCGATCAGGACGCCCTGATGGCCGAGTGGGAAGCCATGGCCGAGGGCGACGACGCGGGCGAGGCGGGTGAGGGCCCGGTCGCGGGTGGCTCCACGCGGGTTCTGGATCAGAGCGAGATCGACAGCCTGCTGGGCCTGGACGACGACGCGGCCGGGGCCGGCGACCGATCGGGCGTCTTCGCCATCATCAACTCGGCCTTGGTGTCTTACGAGCGCCTGCCGATGCTCGAGGTGGTCTTCGACCGCCTGGTCCGGATGATGTCGACCTCGCTGCGCAACTTCACCTCCGACAACGTCGAGGTCAGCCTCGACACCATCACCTCGATCCGCTTCGGCGATTATCTGAACTCGATTCCCCTGCCGGCCATGCTGACGCTGTTCAAGGCCGAGGAATGGGACAACTACGGCCTGCTGACCGTGGACAGCGCCCTGATCTACTCGATCGTCGACGTGCTTCTCGGCGGCCGGCGGGGCACCGCGGCCATGCGCATCGAGGGCCGGCCCTACACCACGATCGAGCGCAACCTGGTCGAGCGCATGGTCACGGTCGTGCTCAACGACCTGTCCGCCGCCTTCGACCCCCTGTCCCCGGTGACCTTCCGATTCGAGCGGCTGGAGATCAATCCGCGCTTCGCCGCCATCGCCCGGCCGGCCAACGCCGCCATCGTCGCCAAGCTCCGGGTCGACATGGAGGACCGCGGCGGGCGCATAGAGCTGCTGCTGCCCTATGCCACCCTGGAGCCGGTGCGCGAGCTTTTGCTGCAGATGTTCATGGGCGAGAAGTTCGGCCGCGACTCGATCTGGGAAGGCCACCTCACGGCCGAACTCTGGCAGACCGAGGTCGAGATCGAGGCGGTGCTGGACGAGTTCGAGCTCAAGCTCGGCGACGTGATGAATTGGAAGGTCGGGAGCCAGCTGGAGCTCAACTGCTCGCCCAACTCGAAGGTCGGGCTGCGCAGCGGCGAGGTCATGATGGCGGTCGGCAACATGGGCCGCAAAGGCGGCAACATCGCGGTGCAGATCACCGACAAGCTGGTACGGGAGGGCGACGCCGCTTGACCCTGGCAATTCTCCTCGACGCCGTCGTCATCGTCCTTTTGCTGACCACGATCGGCTATGCCGCGGTGCTGAACCGCCGGCTGACCCGCCTGCGCAGCGCCAAGGACGAGATGGAAGGGCTGCTCCGGGACTTCGGCGCGGCCGGCGCCAAGGCGCAGCAGGCCCTGGCCGCGCTGCACGGCGAGGGCCAGGCTGCCGCCGCGAAGCTGGACGGCCTGATCGAACAGGCCAAGACCCTGAGCGACGATCTGGTCTTTCTGATCGACCGCGGCGGCCGCCTGGCCGACGGCTTGGCGGCGTCGGAAGCCGGCGCCCCGGACCGCAAGCCGGCGGCAAAGAAGCGGGCCACCCGGCCGGCGCCGGTGGTGGTCGGCGGGACCGATAAGGGGCCCGGTGGCCCCGGTGGCCCCGGTGGCCCCGGTGGCAAGGCCGGCGGCTCCGCCGCCGCGCTGTTCAAGTCCCTGCAGGGCATGCGCTAGCGCCAGGAGGACGGCAGCATGAAGCTCAGGCTCTTACCCCTGCTCATCGTCGCCGCGGTGGTGATGCTGGGCGTGCGCGTCGGCGATCTCTGGCAGGGCCTGGCCCAGGCCGCGCCGGCCGAGACCCAGGAGGCGGCCGCCGTGCCGCAGGCGCCGGAGACTTCGAGCGCGGTCGCCTCGGCGGCGGCGGGCCGCGGCGTCGAGCCGGCCCCCGCAGGGGGCCTGCCGGTCGATCCCTTCTCGCTGACGGACAGCGAGATCGAACTGCTCCAGAAGCTCTCGGCGCGCCGCGAGGCGCTGGAAAAACGCAGCCTGGAGCTTGCGCAGCGCGAGGCCCTTCTGGCCGCCGCCGAGGCCCGGATCGAAGAGCGCATCCAGGAACTCAAGGCCCTGCAGACGAACATCGAAAGCATGATCGAGCAACGCGACGAGAAGCAGGAGGCTCAGCTTCGCAGCTTGGTCAAGATCTACGAGAACATGAAGCCCAAGGAGGCGGCGCGCATCTTCGAGGGGCTCGACATGACGATCCTGCTCGAGGTCATCAACCGGATGAAGGAACGCAAGTCGGCACCGATCCTCGCCAGGATGGATCCCGACAAGGCCAAGGAGGTCACGGTCGAACTCGCCGACCGCCACAAGCTGCCCCTGCGCCGGAATTGAGGCGCCCGCAAGGCTCCTACGGGCCGAGGCCCTTCCTCGATTTTTCTATGATTTACGCGGTGTTAACCGCATACCGCTAGGTTGGTGCTTCCCCTTTGGGGATACCCCAAAGGATTGGACCTTCAAGCGACGCGAGGGAGTCGTATGTCGACCGTCGACAAGAACATGCCCATCCTGATCGTGGATGATTACAAGACCATGCTGAGGATCATTCGGAACCTGCTCAAGCAACTCGGCTTCAACAACGTCGACGAAGCCACGGACGGCAGCGCGGCGCTCCAGAAGCTGCGGGACAGGTCTTACGGCCTGGTGATCTCCGACTGGAACATGGAGCCGATGAGCGGCCTTCAACTGCTTCAGGAGGTGCGCGCCGACGCGCAGCTGCAGAGCTTGCCCTTCATCATGGTGACCGCCGAGAGCAAGAGCGAGAACGTCGTCGCGGCCAAGCAGGCCGGCGTGACCAACTACATCGTCAAGCCGTTCAACGCCGCGACCCTGAAGACCAAGCTGACCACAGCCATCGGCGAATTCTGAAGGGGGCGTTCCGCAATGACCGCCGCGTCTCAGCAGGCGGACCTGGACGCGCGCCTGGCCGCCCTGTCCCGGTCCCAAGGCAGCCTCGATCCCAAGGACTTGGTCGAGGTCGTCGAATCGATCATGGCCACCATGGAAGGCGACGTCACCTCGGTGAACGTGCGTTTCTACGCCGAGATCGAGGCCTTGGCCCGCTACATCCAAGAGACCAAGTCCGAGATCGCCTCGCTGCGGCCGGACGAGATCACCGACACCCATCTGCCGGCCGCGACCGACGAGCTGGAGGCGGTGGTCGGGGCGACCGAGAAGGCGACCGAGTCGATCTTCGAGGCGGTCGAGAAGATCGAGGAGCTGACCGCGGGCATGGACGAAGAGGTCTCGGCCAAGGTCGTCGACGCCGTGACCATGGTCTACGAGGCCTGCAGCTTCCAGGACATCACCGGACAGCGCATCACCAAGGTGGTCAATGCCCTGAAGCACATCGAGGCCAAGGTCGAAGCGCTCCTGGAGGCCTTCGGCAGCGAGCTGAAGCGCGACCTGCAGAAGGCGCCCGGAACGCCCGCGAAGCCGGTCGATCAGCGGCCGGACGGAGATCTGATGAACGGTCCGCAGCTGCCCGAGGACGCCCAGAGTCAGGACGATATCGACGCGCTTCTGGCCAGCCTCGATTAGGAGTCTGTCCGAGGAATGCTCACGGCCTGCACCCTGTTTTCAAGACCTTGGGACGTCGTCGGCCGCCGCTTGCGATGCGTCCGGCATCGCGGCGCGCCACCCTCCCAGCCCAAGGTCCTGCAAACAGGGTGCAGGCCGTGAGCGTTCCTCGGACAGGCTCCTAAAGACGCCATGGTCCGGGCCGCAACGCCGCGCCGGGGAGCGCAGAAGGACCCGAACATCGTCGCCCTGTTGAGTCTGCAGCTTCTGCTCCTGGCCTTCTTCATCCTGCTGAACGCCATGTCCAAGTTCGAGGACGAGAAGACGCGCCGCGTGCTGGAGAGCGTCAACGACACCTTCAACGGCCAGGTCCAGGCGGTGCGCAACGCCGCCACCTACAGCGGCGCGATCGGCAGCCTGGACGGCGGCCGCAGCCTCGTGGCCGAGCTGAAGCGGCTCTTCACCTCGGCGCTGCCGGCGACCCGGGTCCGGCAGACCTCCCGCGCCAACCTCTTCCGCCTCGAGCTGCCGGCGGCGAAGCTCTTCGAGGCCGGCAGCGCGGAGCTGCGCAGCGGCCGGCTCGGTCTGCTGCGGCGGATCAGCGACGCGCTCAAGCAGCGGCAGGCCCTTGGACAGGACTTCCGCCTGCGCTGGCTGCACGGGGTCGCCTCGACCCGCGACCGGCGTTTGGCCGCGCCCACGCCGCGCCTGCTCGAGATCCGCCGGCTCGGTCATGTGGTCGAGGAGCTCCTGGCGCGCGGTGTCGCGCCGGAGCGGCTGGCCATCGGCGTCGAGCCGATCGGCGAGGGCCGCATGGTGCTCGAGATCCGCCTGCCCGAGGGGGCCGGCGCCGCGGCCGACGCGGGGGGGGCCGCGCGATGAGCGACGACCGCCGCGAGGACGACGAGGTCTCCGAGGAGCCGGTCGCCGTGGCCTCGGCGCCCCTCTTCGGCACCGTCGGGGAGGCCGCCGCCAAGCCGGTGGACAACAGCCAGGCCTGGATGGTGACCTTCGCCGACCTCGTGGCCCTGCTGCTGACCTTCTTCGTTCTGCTCTTCGCCATGTCGCGGGTGGAGACCCGCGACTGGCAGAACCTGGCCGACGCCCTGTCGCAGAGCTTGAACCGGATCAGCGAAAGCCGGATCGCGGTCCCGGATGTCGACCTCGACCTGAAGCGGGTTCAGCCGGTGCCGGGCGCCAACCTCGACTACCTGGGTACGGTCCTGCGCGACCAGATGGCCAGCCACGCGGTCCTGTCCCGGGCCGTGCTGCGGCGCCAGGACGAACTGTTGATCGTCTCCCTGCCGGCCGACCTGCTGTTCGCGCCGGGCGCGGTCGAGCCCGGCGCGCGCGCCAACGACGCGCTCTTCGCCATCTGCGGGGTCCTGCGCAACCTGGAGAACCGGATCGAGATCGCCGGGCACGCCGACCCGACTCCCTCGGGCGCGCGCTGGCCCTCGAACTGGAACCTCTCGCTCGGCCGTGCGCTTTCGGTCGCCGCGCGCCTGCAGGGCAACTGCTACCGCAGGGACGTGGTCGCCCTGGGCTTCGGAGACTCCAGGTTCGCCGACCTGCCGGAGAGCCTGCCCGAGGCTCAGCGTCGCGCCCTGGCGCGCCGGGTCGACATCGTCATCCACGAGACGGCGGCGCGGAAATGATGCATCGCCTGGCCCCCCTCCTCCTGGCGCTCCTGCTCGGATCGCTGTTGCCGCTGCAGGCCGCGGCGAAGGAGCCGATACGGGTGCGCGGCGGCCTGCACCCGGACCATGTCCGGATGGTCTTCGATTGGCCGGCGCCGGTGGACTACGCGGCGAGGATCGAGGTCGGGCGCCTGGTGCTGATCTTCCCGCAGGGGCACAGCTTCGATTTCGCGCCGGCCCGCAAGGCCCTGCGCAGGCACCTGATCCTGCCTGACGGCGAGACCGGCGGCCGGCGTCTCGCCTTCCCGCTGCTGGGCGACTTCGAGCTGCGCCACTTCACCAGCGGGCCGCGGGTCGTCGTCGACCTCTTGCTCCGGACCAAGGCGGAACCGCGGTCCTCTCGGGCGAAGTCTTCAGCGCCCAAGCCGGCCCCGCCCAAGCCGGCCGCGACCAAGCCGGCCGCGACCAAGCCGAAGCGAAGCGGGGCGGCTGCCGAGCCGGTCGAGCCCGCCGCCGCGCCGCGACCGTCCATTGCCGTGCGGGCCGGACGGCATCCCGGGTACGGCCGCCTGGTCTTCGACTGGCCGGACCCCGTCGCCTACCAGGTCAGCAGCGAGGCCGGACGGGTCCAGCTCCGCTTCGACCAAGCGGCCAGCTTCGATCTGGGCAAGCTCAAGCGCCGCCTGCCGCCCCAGGTCCGGGATCTCGAGGTCGCCTTCGCGCCGGACGGCATGACCGTCACCCTGACCGTGCCGTCCTCGGCCAGGGTCCGGCACTTCACCTCGGGCCCCAAGGTCGCCGTCGACATCCTGCACGACGCCGAGACCACGGCGAAGCCGGCCAAGGCGCGGGCCGGATCCAAGACGGCCTCCCTGGAGGCGCCGACGCCGCTGATCAGGCCGGCGCGCGAGGGCGCCTCCGCAGTCCGGCCGGCCGTTGGCGGGACGCCCCTGCTGGCCGCCGCGGCCACGGTGACCCGACGCTTGCCGCCCGAGGATCAGGCGCGGCCGCTTCCGGGGCCGCAGGCCCAGCCGGCGCCGGAGATCTCGATCCAGCTGCCCTGGACCCGCGGCGCCAAGGCGGCCGCCTTCCGGCGCGGCAAGAACGTCTGGCTGGCCTTCGACCGCCGGGCCCCCGACAGCCTGCGCGCGCGTTTCGCACCGGAGTTCGGTGCCTTGAAACGGATCGATCGGCCGGGCGGGACCCTGCTGCACTTCGAGGCTCCGGCCGGGTTCCAGCCCTTCCTGCGCCTGATCGACGGCGCCTGGACCGTCAAGCTCCACCGCCGTCCGGTCGCGCCCCTGCAGGGCCTCAAGGCCAAGTTCAGCGACGATCTCCGGGCCATGCTGGTGCCGCTCAGCAGCGCCGGGCCAGTCCTCCAGATCACCGATCCGAGCTTCGGCGACCGGCTCTTCGTCGTCCCGGTCGCGGGGCAGGGCCTCGGCTCGGGGGACGAGCGGGCGCTGCCGGAGTTCAACATCCTGCCCTCCTTTCAAGGGCTGGTGATCCAGACCCTGTCGGACGCCATCCGGGTCGCGCGCGATCGGAGCGAGGTCCTGCTCACCGGGCGCGGCCCGCTCGCCCTGGCCGGCGGCCCGCTCGACCTGGCGGCGAAGGAGGAGGAGGCGCCCCGGCGCCCCAGGCTCTTGGACCTCGTGGCCTGGCGCGGGCCGCCGTCGGACTCCTTCAACGCGCTGCGGCAGGCGCGGCTGAGCGCCGTGGTCGCCGCGCGCCCGCAGGTCAAGCCGACCGCGCGCCTGGAGCTGGCCCGCTTTCTCTTCGCCCATGGCTTCGCCAGCGAGGCGCTGGGGCATCTGGAAAGCATCGTCAAGGCGCGGCAGGAACTGGCCCTTTCACCGGAGATCTTGTTGATGCGGGCTGCCGGCCGCTTTCTGCGCGACGACTTCGAGGCCGCGGCCGAGATCCTCGACGACCCGGGCCTGGCCGGGGAATGGGAGGCCGAGCTCTGGCGCGCGGCCGTGGCGGCGCGGGCGCAGGACTGGGAAAGCGCGGCCTCGGGCTTCGCCCGGACCGCCGGGCTCGTCGCCGACTATCCCCAGATCGTCCGCGCCCGCCTCTGGCTGCTGGCGGCGGAAGCCGCGCTGCAGAACGGCAACACGGCGGTCGCGGGCGAGCGCCTGGCGGAACTGGCGGCCGACCGGCCGCCGCGCGGCCAGCGGGACCGGCTCCGCTTCCTGCAGGGCCTGAGGGCGGAGATCGAAGGCGACGCGGAGAGCGCGCGCCGGATCTGGAAGCAGGTCGCCCAGGGCCAGGACCGTCCGGCGCGGGCGCGGGCGCGGCTGGCCCTGGTCGACCTCGACCTGGCGCAGAAGAAAATCACCCCGCAGGACGCGATCGAGGAGCTGGAGCGCCTGCGTTTCGCCTGGCGTGGCGACTACTTCGAGTTCGTCCTCCTGGAGCGGCTGGCCGACCTGTATCTCGGCAAGCTCGACTTTCGCAAGGCCTTGAACACGCTCCGCCAGACTGCGTCCTACCTGAAGGACTTCCGGCGTTCGGAGGCGGTCGGGCAGAAGATGCGGGCGATCTTCTCGCAGGTCTACCTGCACGGCGGCGCCGACGGGCTGACGCCCCTGACCGCGCTCGGTCTCTACGAGGAGTTCCGCGAGCTGACCCCGGTCGGGTCCGAGGGCGACCGGATGATCGCCGGCCTGGCGGACCGCCTGGTCGAAGTCGATCTCCTGGACGAGGCGGGGGACTTGCTGGAGGCGCAGGTCAAGGACCGCCTGTCGGGCGTCGAGAAGGCCAGGGTCGGTGCCCGTCTGGCGCTGATCCGTCTGCTCGACAAGGCGCCGCCGAGGGCGCTGGAGGCTCTGGACGCCAGCGCGGGGCGCGACCTGCCGGCGGACCTCGCCCGGGAGCGCCGCTTCCTGCGCGCCAAGGCCCTGGCCGGCGCGAATCGCGGCACCGAGGCCCTGGAGTTCCTGAAGGCGGAGACCTCCCGGGCGGCACTGGAGCTTCGTGCCGAGATCGAGACCAAGCTGGGCCGCTGGGCGGCGGTGGCCGAGACCCTGTCGCGGCTGCTGCCCGAAACCCCGGCCGAGGGTGGGCCGCCCTCCGACCAGGGGCGCAGGATCATCCTCAGGGTGGCGGTCGCCCTGACCCTGGCCAAGGACCAGGCCGGCCTGCGGGCGCTGAAGCAGCGCTTCGGCGCGAGCATGGCGCGGACGGCCGAGCGCGAGACCTTCGCCCTGCTGGTCGCGGCCGAGGTCGGCACACGCAACGTGCCGGTGGCCGAGATCCTGGCCCGCGCCGGTCACGCCGAGGCCTTTCTCGCCTCCTACCGCAAGCGCCTGGCCGACAGCCAGCTCAGCCAGCTGAATTAGCGCAGGTTCGAGCCCTTGCACATGTTCTGAGAGGCCGCGGATCGGAGAGAGTCTCCGGTCGCGCCGGGCCGGGCGGCTCCCGCAGCGCGTCAGCGCCGCGGGAGGATGGGGGACTCGGGCCGACGCGCGGCCCCATGTTCATAACCCGTAGCTCTGCACCAGGCTGCCGGCGACCAGGTACCAGCCGTCGACCAGGACGAAGAAGATCAGCTTGAAGGGCAGGGAGATCATGATCGGCGGCAGCATCAGCATGCCCATCGACATCAGGATCGAGGCCACCACCAGGTCGATGATCAGGAAGGGGAGGAACAGCAGGAACCCGATCTCGAAGGCCCGCCGCAGCTCGGAGATCATGAAGGCCGGGATCAGGGCGCGCAGCGGGGTGTCTTCCGGCGTCGCCAGGTCCTCGGTGTCGGAGATCTCGATGAAGAGCTCCAGGTCCTGGGCCCGGACATGGTCGAGCATGAAGTCGCGGACCGGGGCGGCGGCGAGCTCGACCGCCTGGAGCTCGTCGACCTCCTCCTCGAACAGCGGCTGCAGCGCCTGATCGTAGACCGCTTGCAGGGTCGGCATCATGATGAAGAGGGTGAGGAAGAGCGCCAGCGACACCAGGACCGAGTTGGGCGGGGTCTGCTGGATGCCGAGGGCGCTGCGCAGGAAGGACAGGACCACGACGATCCGGGTAAAGGAGGTCACCATCACCAGGATCGAGGGCGCCAGGGACAGGATCGTGACCAGGGCGATCAGCTGGACCAGGCGGCTGGTGGTCGGGCCCAGCTCCTCCGTACCCAGGTCGAGGGTCACGCTCTGCGCCACGGCGGCGTCACCCCAGGCCAGCGCGAGCAGGACGCCCGGGGCGGCGCCGAGCAGGCGGCGCGCGATCATGGTTTCTGGCCGCGGGTGGGGGCGCCGAGCCCGCCCGGCTCGACGCTCCGCTCCGGGGGTGGGCCGAAGCCCTTGTCGATCAGCAGGTCCTGGGTCGGGCCGAGCAGGACCAGGTATTCGGTCTGGTCGCGGCGCAGCAGGATCAGCCGGCGGCGGCCGTCGACCGAGGCGATCTCCTGGATCGAAAGGCGGCGTGGGCTGCTGCCGTTCGGCAGCAGGCGGGCACCCGGACCGAAACGGCGCAGCGCCCAGGCGAGCGCGAGGATCAGGCCGATGACCGCGGCCAGCGCCAGCAGAAAACGGAAATAAAGCTCGAAGTCCATGGCAGGCTGGTCGCTCTCCGCTCAATGCTCGCGCTGGGGCTTGGCGTAGGCCGCGGCGGCGCGCGCCGGCGGGGCCGCCGTCCGGCCGTCGTCCGGGCTCGGCATGCGCGCGCGGATCGCCGTGGCGAGCCGGCCCAGGTTCCGCTCAAGCCGGGCCAGGCCGGATTTCACCGCGTCGCGTTCGCCGGCCCCTGCCTGCGCCGCTTCGGCGCAGAGATCGCGGATCGCCGCATCCAGGGCCGTGGCGTCGATCGCCTCGCCGGTCTCGACCGCGGCGATGGCTGCCCGGACGCTCCGGTCCAGCGCCGCCAGGTTGGCGGCCAAGCCGCCGTTCAAGCCGCTCTCCGCGTTCACTGGGTCTGGTCCTCCGGCCCGGTGAACGCGGAGGGCGCCGAGGCCGCGTTGGCCCGGTAGACGTAGGACAGGATCTCGGCGACGGCGGCCAGGGCCTCGACCGGCACCTCGCTGTCGACCTCGATCGCGGCCAGGATTTCGGCCAGCTCGGCGTCCTCGCGGACCTTGACCCCGCGGGCAAAGGCGATCTCCAGGATCTGCTCGGCCAGGGCGCCCCGTCCCGCCGCGGTCACCCGCGGGTTTCCGCCCGCCGCCGCCTCCCTTAGCGCCACGGCCAAGGTCCTTGGGCGCTTCCGGGTCTCTACGTCGTCCGAACTTCCTGTCAAGGCAGAGGCTCCCATCGCCGATTCCGATCTCCCAGCGGGCTCCGCTCGCCGGAGACCGCCAGCGGCGCGGTCGCGCCGCCAACGGCCCGATCATGAATCGTTAGCCTTAACGAATGGTTTAGCCTCTAGGGCTTATAGAGCTTCCGGTCTCAGCTGCTGGAAGCCTTGGCCTGCCTGCGCTCGGGCGGTGGGGTACCATTGGCCCGGGCTTCGTTCTCGGCCTGGATCCGCTCATAGATCTCACGACGTAGCACCGAGGCCTCGGCAGGGAAGGTAAATCCAAGCTTTATCGACTTTCCGCGGATGTCGATCACCGTCACTTCGATGTCGTCATTGATGATGACGGATTCGCCGATCTTTCGCGTCAGATAAAGCATCAGGCTCTCGGCTCACATTTCCGGCCGGCCCGGCCGTTACCCCATTAGGAACAATCCGCCTCAACTTTAAGCCGTTTTACCGATTATTAACAAGGGACGCGTGACAATGACGACAGTCGCCCGGAAAAGCGGAGCGATTTCTTAGGGTTCGGGAGACCTCATGGATTTCGGCAAGCTTCCCATCTTCGACGTTCTGGCCCGCCGCATGGGATGGCTGGGCCAACGCCAGGAGGTCTTGGCCCAGAACATCGCCAACGCCGACACCCCGGACTACCGTCCGCTCGACCTCAAGCCCGGTCCCTTCGACCGCGTCCTGGCGCGCGAGACGAAGCCGGTCCGGCTGGCCCGGTCCGATGCCGGCCACCTCACCGCGCCGCAGGCCGACAAGGGGCGGGACTTCAAGGACGGCCGCGTCCCGGGCTACGAGACGGCGCCCGCGGGCAATGCGGTGGTGCTGGAGCAGCAGCTGGTCTCCGTGGCCGAGACCCAGATGGACTTCCAGATGATGACCAGCCTCTACCGGAAGCATCTGGGCATGTTCCGCACGGCCCTGGGCCGTGGCGGCGGCGGTGGCTGAGGCCGGTTGAAAGCGGGGGAAAGGGCGCATGGATCTCGGCAAGGTTCTTCATATCTCGGCGCAGGGCCTCAAGGCCCAGGGCACCCGACTGCGGGTCATCGCCGAGAACGTCGCCAATGCGGATTCGCTGCCGCAGTCGCCGGAGGAGCAGCCCTACCGACGCAAGCTGGTCAGCTTCGCGAACAGCCTGAACCGGGCCCTCGGATTCGAGACCGTCCGGGTCCGGGGCATCGAGCCGGACCGCAGCGACTTCGGCCTGCGCTTCGAGCCGGGCCATCCCGGAGCCGACGCCGACGGCTATGTGCGCACCCCGAACGTCAAGTCGATCATCGAAATGGCCGACATGCGCGAAGCGCAGCGTAGCTACGAAGCCAACCTCAAGGTCATCGAGGCCTCGCGCAGCATGGTGCAGCGGGCCATCGCGATCCTCCGCTAGACCCGACGCGGGCACACCCAGGGGCACACCCAGACAGGGAGCCGAGCTTTGGCAGTCAACTTCTCCGATGCGGTCGCGGCCTACAACCAGGTGGCTCGGCAGCAGCAGGGCCCCGGCCTGGAGCCGCGGGATGCGGCCGGCGGCGGATTCGCCGACGTCCTGCGCGGCGCGCTCAACGACGGTATCGGAGACCTGAACCGGGCCGAGCAGGTGTCGCGCGCGGCCGCCGCCGGCAAGGCCGACGTCAACGAGGTGATCACTGCGGTCAGCGAGGCCGAGCTCACCCTGCAGACCGTGGTCGCCCTGCGCGACCGGGTCATCCAGGCCTACCAGGAAATCCTCCGGATGCCGATCTAGCGCGCCCCTGCGGGGAGCGGCCCTGTTCGAGCCCCGTACACAAGCCCCGTACACAAGCCCCGTACACAGGCCCCGTACACAGGCCATGGACTCAACCGAAGTCATAGAGATCGCCCGCGAAACGATCGTCGTCGGGCTCAAGGTCGGAGCGCCGGTCCTGCTGCTGGCTCTGGCGGTCGGCCTGGCGATCGCGCTGTTCCAGGCGCTGACCCAGATGCAGGAGATGACCCTCTCCTTCGTCCCCAAGATCGTGACCATCTTCGCTTCGCTCTTCGTGCTGCTGCCCTTCATGCTCAGCACCCTCCTGACCTTCACCGAAGGTCTGATGGACCGGATCGTGGGCCTCGGCTGACCGGCCTCAACCTAGGAGCCCGCCCGAGGAATGCTCTCGGACCTGCTGCCCGCCGGCCTCTTCGCTGTCCTTCTGGTCTTCGTTCGGGTCGGCGCCTCCTTGTCCCTGCTGCCGGTCTTCGGCGAGGCCTACGTGACCCCGCGCCTACGCCTGGTCGTGGCTCTGGTCATCGCGCTGCTGCTGGCGCCGGTGCTGGCCGATGGCCTGCCGCCGATGCCGGCCGAGCCGGCGGCCCTGCTGGTCCTGATCCTGGGCGAGGCCCTGGTCGGGATCTTCCTCGGCACCCTGGCCCGGATGTTCATGTCGGCCCTGACCACAGCCGGCATGGTCATGGCCTACATGAGCTCGCTGGCCAACGCCCTGGTCAGCGATCCGACCGCCGAGCAGCAGGGCTCGGTCGCCGGCTCCTTCCTTTCGGTCACCGCCTTGCTGCTGATCGTGACCCTGGACCTGCACCACATGCTGCTGATCGCCGTGATCGACAGCTACAGCCTCTTCGCCCCGGGCGTGGCGCCGCCGCTGGGGGACTTTTCCGAGCTCATGGCGCGCACCGTGGCCAAGACCTTCCTGCTGGCGATCCAGATCTCCACGCCCTTCATCGCGGTCGGCGCGATCTTCTACCTCGGGCTGGGCCTGCTGGCCCGCCTGATGCCGCAGGCGCAGATCCTGTTCATCGCGATGCCGCTGCAGGTCATGGTCGGGGTCGCGGTCCTGGCGCTGGCCGTGCCCGCCGCCCTGGGCTGGTTCATCACCAGCTTCGAGGACTCCATGCTGCCCTTCGTGGCACCCCGCTGAGGCCGAGACGACGTGAGCGACACCGCCAACAACGACGACTCGCTCAAGACGGAAGAGCCGACGCCCCGGCGCCTGGAGGAGGCCCGCGAGAAGGGCCAGGTCGCCAAGTCCCAGGAGGTCGGCCACTGGTTCATGATCCTGGCCTTCGCCGTGATCCTCGGGCTGCTGGCGCCGCAGGTCGCCGGGGGCCTGAGCGAATCCCTGACGGGCCTGATCGCGCGCGCGCACCAGTACCCCGCTGACCCGGGCGCCCTGGGCCGGATCCTGGGCACGCTGATGCTGGAGGTCTCCCTCGTCCTGGCCCTGCCGCTTGCGGTCGTGGTGATCGCCGCGGTCCTGTCGGGCGTCCTCCAGGTCGGCCTGATCTTCACGGCGGAGCCGCTGAAGCCGAAGCTCAACAAGATCTCGCTGGTCTCCGGCGTTCAGCGCCTGTTCTCCAGCCGTGCGATCGTCGAGTTCGTCAAGGGCATCGTCAAGCTCGCCGTCGTCGGCGCGGTCGCCTTCCTCATGGTCTGGCCGCAGCGCGAGATGATCCCGCTGGTCCCTTCCATGCCGATGCCCGACTTCCTCGACCTGCTCGGCGGCCTGGCGTTGCGGGTCGTCCTCGGCGTGCTGGCGGTGATGACGGTGCTGGCGATTCTCGATCTGACCTATCAGCGCTTTCAGCACAACAAGCAGCTCCGGATGACCAAGCAGGAGGTCCGCGACGAGCACAAGCAGGCCGAGGGCGACCCGATGATCAAGGCGCGGCTGCGGCAGATCCGTGCCGAGCGGGCCCGGCGGCGCATGCTGGCCGCGGTGCCGGAAGCCGACGTGGTGGTCACCAACCCGACCCACTACGCCGTCGCCCTGCGCTACGATCCGGCCTCGATGAACGCGCCCAAGGTCACCGCCAAGGGGGTCGACAAGGTCGCCCGGAGGATCCGCGCGGCCGCCGAGGAGCACGAGGTCCCGCTGATGGAGAATCCGCCGCTGGCCCGAGCCCTCTTCGACAGCGTCGACCTGGACAGCGAGGTCCCGCCCGAGCACTACAAGGCGGTCGCCGAGATCATCGGCTACGTCATGCGGCTCAAGGGCCGCGTGCCGCGGGCCGCCGCGCCGGCCGGTCCAGGGCCAGGATCGGGACCGGCGGGCCCGGACTCGCCTTGACGAAACGACGATGCTAGTGGTGATGCAGGTTTTTCCACCGTTCCGCTCCGCAGCGACCCGTCTCATGCGCAAGGTCAGCTTGCAGTCCTGTCTTCTCGCCGGCGCCGGGTTCCTGGGTGCCCTGCCGGCGTCCGCACAGGTCTCCGCCCCGCCGTCTGGCACGCCCCTTGGCACCCACCTGTGGCTGGCGCTGCTTTGCCTCCTTGGCTCGGGCCTGGCCCTTGCGATCTGGCTCTGCGTCAGGTCGCAGCGCCGCGTCACCATGCTGGAGGCGGCGCTCAACGCGGTCCCGCAGCCCCGCCAGATCGTCGACCGCGAAGGCCGGGTGATCCTGGCGAACCCGGCCTGCCAGAGCGAGTTCAGCTCGGCGGACCGCACCCTGCCGGACCTGCTGGGCGAGCAGACCAAGGACATCGCGGAATCCAACGATGCGGTCCTGCGCCTGGCGGCGAACGCCTGCGGCGGGACCGCCGATCATGCCGAGATCCAGGTCCCCGTGCGGGGCGGCACGGGCCAGGAGGCCTGGCGCCGCGTGACCGCCTATCCTCTGAAGGGGCGGCCGGGTTGCGTGCTGTGGCTGGTCGACGACATCACGGCCGAGCGGCAGATGGAGCGGATCCTCCAGGAAGAGCAGGCCCGCTTCGTCGACCTGCTGGAGCATGCGCCGATCGGCTTCTATTCGGTCGATGCCGAGGGTCAGTTCCTTTTCGTGAACCAGACCCTCGCCGACTGGCTCGGCCTGCCGCCGGAGGAGCTGCTGGGCGGCGACCGTCGTCTGCACGACGTGGTCCGCTGCACCGCCTCCGGATCCGTCGCCCCTTACGATCCCTTCGCCGGCGGCGAGGACCCGCTGCGCGGCGAGGTCACCCTCTGCGGCGCCGACGGCCTGGCCTTCACCGCGCTGATCAGCCAGGACGTCGTCTGCGGCGACGAAGGGCAGGTGCTGCGGACCCGCTCGGTGGTGCGCAACCTGTCCCGCGAGCGGGCGGTCGAGGAGGCGCTCGCGGACTCGGTTCAGCGCTTCAAGCGCTTCTTCGAGGAGGCCCCGATCGGCATCGCGCTGCTCGACCCCGACGGCAAGGTCGCCGAGACCAACGACAGCTTCCGCGGCCTCCTCGACCGCCCGCAGGCCGACATCGAGGGCAAGCCCCTGGTCGACCTCGTGGCCGAGGACGAGCGCGATTCGGTGGCGAAGACCATCGCCGCCGCCGGCAGCGAGCCCTCGGGCGACCCGACGATCGAGGTCCGCTTCCGGGGCGGGCCCGAGGTCGTCTGCGCGCTCTACGTCAACCGACTGGAGGGGGCCGAGGGCAAGCCGGCCGGCTACATCACCCACTTCATCGACATGACCGAGCAGAAGAAGCTCGAGGAGCAGATCTCGCAGTCGCAGAAGATGCAGGCCGTGGGCCAGCTGGCGGGCGGCATGGCCCACGACTTCAACAACCTGCTGACCGCGATGATCGGCTTCTCCGACCTGCTCCTGCTGCGCCATCGGCCCGGCGACCAGTCCTTCGCCGACATCATGCAGATCAAGCAGAACGCCAACCGGGCCGCCAACCTGGTGCGCCAGCTCCTGGCCTTCTCGCGGCAGCAGACCCTGCAGCCCAAGGTGCTCAACCTCACCGACGTGCTGGCCGAGCTGACTCACCTGCTGCGCCGGCTGATCGGCGAGAACATCGAGCTGAAGGTGATCCACGGCCGCGACATCGGGCCGGTCAAGGTCGACCAGGGCCAGCTGGAGCAGGTCATCATCAACCTGGCGGTCAACGCCCGGGACGCCATGCCCGATGGCGGGATTCTGACCATCCAGACCAGCGACGTCCAGCTGCAGCACTCGGCCAAGCGCGGCCGGGAGACGATCCCGCCGGGGCATTACGCCCTGGTCGAGGTGCGGGATACCGGCTGCGGCATCCCCGGCGAGAACATGGACCGGATCTTCGAGCCCTTCTTCACCACCAAGGAGATCGGGGCCGGGACCGGTCTGGGCCTCTCGACGGTCTACGGCATCGTGATGCAGACCGGCGGCTTCATGGCGGTCGAGAGCGAGCTGGGCGCGGGCACCACCTTCGCGATCTACCTGCCGCACCACGCGCTTGAGAAGACCGAGGCGGCGCCCGGGGAGGCCGAGGTGCCGCGTAGCGTCGACACCACCGGCCGGGGGACCGTGCTCCTGGTCGAGGACGAGGAGGCGGTGCGCGCCTTCTCGGCCCGGGTCCTGCGCAACAAGGGCTACAACGTGCTGGAGGCCCGCTCCGGCGAGGTCGCGCTGGAGGTCATGCGCGACCACGGCGATCCGATCGACCTCCTGATCACCGACGTGGTCATGCCGCGGCTCGACGGCCCGGGGCTGGTCCGGGAGGTTCGCGCCGAGCGGCCGGAACTCAAGGTCATCTACATCTCCGGCTACACCGAGCGCAACCTCAGCCAGAGCCTCGACCTCCAGGGCCCGACCCACTTCCTGGCCAAGCCCTTCACCCTCAAGCAGTTCGCCGAGAAGGTGAAGGAAGTGCTGCACGAGGGCGCCGCCTGACCGCCGAATCGCTTGCGGCCGCCGGTCTTTCGGCGAAGCGCGCAGCCGCGGTGGGCCGTCATGGCGCCATCATGGTGCTATCATGGCGCCGTCTCGATATCGCCATTCCGATCCCTATTGGTTCGATTTATGTTCTCTTTTTGATCCGATTCATCCTTGTTCGGTGCGAACAAATAAGGTACATGAATGGAATTGCAGCGGCCGTCGTCGCTGTGTGATAAGAGGGAACCCGGAAATGGCTCGGAACGCGTTGCGGCTCGTCGATATGGACTCCCAGGACAAGACAAAGGCTTTGGATGCCGCGCTCGGGCAGATCGAGCGCGCCTTCGGCAAGGGCTCGATCATGCGCCTGGGCCAGAGCGGGCAGGCGGTGGAGACCGAGGTGGTCTCGACCGGCTCGATCAGCCTCGATATCGCGCTCGGCCTGGGCGGCCTGCCGCGGGGCCGCGTGGTCGAGATCTACGGCCCGGAATCCTCGGGCAAGACGACCCTGGCCCTGCACGTCATCGCCGAAGCCCAGAAGCAGGGCGGCACCTGCGCCTTCATCGACGCCGAGCACGCCCTCGACCCGACCTATGCCAACAAGCTGGGCGTCAACGTCGACGAGCTGCTGATCTCGCAGCCGGACGCGGGGGAGCAGGCGCTGGAGATCGCCGATACCCTGGTCCGCTCCGGCGCGCTCGACGTCCTGGTCGTCGATTCGGTCGCGGCCCTGGTGCCGCGGGCCGAGCTCGAAGGCGAGATGGGCGATCAGTTGCCCGGCCTTCAGGCGCGGCTGATGAGCCAGGCGCTGCGCAAGCTGACCAGCTCGATCTCGCGCTCCCAGACCCTGGTCATCTTCATCAACCAGATCCGCATGAAGATCGGGGTGATGTTCGGCAGCCCCGAGACCACGACCGGCGGCAACGCTCTGAAGTTCTATTCCTCGATCCGTATGGACATCCGCCGGATCGGCGCGATCAAGGACCGGGATTCGGTGGTCGGCAACCAGACCCGGGTCAAGGTCGTGAAGAACAAGCTGGCCCCGCCCTTCCGGGTGGTCGAGTTCGACATCATGTACGGCGAGGGCATCTCCAAGACCGGCGAGCTCCTGGACCTGGGCGTGCAGGCCGGGGTGGTGGAGAAGTCCGGCGCCTGGTTCTCCCACGGCGGGCAACGGATCGGCCAAGGCCGTGAGAACGCGAAGAATTTCCTGCGCGAACATCCCGAGATGGCCCGGACGATCGAGCTGGCGATCCGCCAGAACGCCGGCCTGGTCAACGAGACCATGCTGGAGGGCGGCGCCGATCCGGGCGCGGCCGAGGCCTCCGACTGACCCTGGAGCAGGGTGACATGAGGCCGATTCGGCCTCATGTCTGAATCGTGCTTTAAAGCGCTGGAAGAAAGCGGGATGACCTGAAGCCGACCTGGCTTCAGGTCATCCCGCTTTAGCGGTCCTGGTCGCAAGCGGCGGCAGGCGGGCATTTCCGGACCTCGGGGCGGCGCTGGGATCCGCCGGGAGTCCTGGACAGGCCGGGCTGCGCCGGGCTAAATCAGGGCCGGGGTGCGGCCAGCCAAATTCGAGACCTCCCAGACTTGCGCGCCAAGCTTGCGCACGGGGCCGCAAGGCTACAGGTAATGATCATGCCGACGACGAGTGAAATTCGCAGCCTTTTCCTGGACTACTTCGCCCGCCACGGCCATGAGGTCGTGGCCTCCTCGCCGCTCGTGCCGCGCAACGATCCGACCCTGCTGTTCACCAACGCCGGCATGGTCCAGTTCAAGAACGTCTTCACCGGCCAGGAGTCGCGGCCCTACACGCGCGCCGTGACCTCACAGAAGTGCGTCCGGGCGGGCGGCAAGCACAACGACCTGGAGAACGTCGGTTATACCGCCCGGCACCACACCTTCTTCGAGATGCTGGGCAACTTCTCCTTCGGCGACTACTTCAAGGACCAGGCCATCGAGCTGGCCTGGAACCTGATCACGAAGGAGCTGGGGCTGCCGGCCGACCGCCTCCTGGCCACGGTCTATGCCGAGGACGATCAGGCCTTCGCGCTCTGGCGCAAGATCGCCGGCCTGCCGGAGGACCGGATTCTGCGCATCGCAACCTCGGACAACTTCTGGGCCATGGGCGATACCGGGCCCTGCGGCCCCTGTTCGGAGATCTTCTTCGACCATGGCCCGCAGGTCCCGGGCGGGCCGCCGGGCAGCCCCGACGAGGACGGCGATCGCTTCATCGAGATCTGGAACCTGGTCTTCATGCAGTTCGAGCAGCTCGATGCCGGAACCCGGGCCGATCTGCCCAAGCCCTCGATCGACACCGGCATGGGCCTGGAGCGCATCGCCGCGGTGCTCCAGGGCAAACACGACAACTACGACATCGACCTGATGCGCGCGATCATCGAGGCCTCGGCGGAGGCCTCGGGGACCCCGGCCGACGGCGCGCACGCGGTCTCGCACCGGGTGATCGCCGACCATCTGCGGGCCTCGGCCTTCCTGATCGCCGACGGGGTGCTGCCCTCGAACGACGGCCGCGGCTACGTGCTGCGCCGGATCATGCGCCGGGCCATGCGCCATGCCCATAAGCTGGGCTGCAAGGAACCCCTGATGTGGCGCCTGATGCCGGCCTTGGGCGCGCAGATGGGCCAGGCCTTTCCGGAGCTGGAGCGCGCCGGGGCGCTGATCACCGAGACTCTGAAGCTGGAGGAGAGCCGCTTCAAGGAGACGCTCGGCCGCGGGCTCAAGCTGCTGGAGGGCGAGATCGCAGCTCTGGCCGAGGGCGGTCCCCTGCCCGGCGAGGTCGCCTTCAAGCTCTACGACACCTACGGCTTTCCCCTCGACCTGACCCAGGACATCCTGCGCGGCCAGGGGCGCAGCGTCGACACCCCGGGCTTCGAGGCCGCCATGAAGGTCCAGCGCGACAAGGCCCGCGAAGCCTGGAAGGGCTCCGGCGAGGCGGCGACCGAAGGCCTCTGGTTCGACCTGCGCGAGCGCCTGGGGGCCACCGATTTCCTCGGTTACGGCACCGAGGCGGCCGAGGGCCAGGTGCTGGCCCTGGTCGTCGACGGCCGGGAGGTCGGGCGCGCGGCCGCCGGGCAGGCGGTCGAGGTGGTGGTCAACCAGACGCCCTTCTACGGCGAATCCGGCGGCCAGGTCGGTGATATCGGGGACATCAGGATCGGCGACGGCGTGGTCGTCGACGTCACCGACACCCAGAAAAAGCTGGGCGATTTCCACGTTCATGTCGGCAAGGTCAGCAAGGGCGGGATCAAGGTCGGCGACGAGGCCTATCTGGCGGTTTCCCGCGGCAACCGCTCGAAGATCCGCTCCAACCACTCGGTGACCCATCTGCTGCACGCGGCCCTGCGGGCCAGGCTGGGCGATCATGTGACGCAAAAGGGCTCGCTGGTGGCGCCGGACCGCATGCGCTTCGACATCAGCCACCCGAAGGCCATCGCCGCCGACGAACTGACCGAGGTGGAGCGCAACGTCAACGGCCGCATCCGCGAGAACAGCGACGTGGTGACCCGCCTGATGGACCCGGAACAGGCGGTCAAGGCCGGCGCCATGGCCCTGTTCGGCGAGAAATACGGCGAGGAGGTGCGCGTCGTCAGCATGGGCCGTGAGGGCGATGGCGCCTGGTCGACTGAGCTTTGCGGCGGCACCCATGTGAACCGCACCGGCGACATCGGCGTCTTCAAGATCGTTTCCGAAGGCGCGGTGGCGGCGGGCGTGCGGCGTTTGGAGTGCCTGACCGGCGCAGCGGCCTATGATTATCTGGCCGGGCAGGGCGAGCGTTTGGAGGCGACCGCAAGCGTGCTCAAGGCGTCGCCCGTCGAGGTGCCGGAACGGGTCGCCGCGTTGCTCGAGGAACGCCGGGCGCTGGAGCGCGAATTGGCCGAGGCGCGGCGCAAGCTGGCCACGGGCGGCGGCGGGTCGTCCGCCGGCGACGTGCAGGAGGTGGCGGGGATCAAGTTCGCGCCGCGCCTGCTCGATGACATGCCGGCCAAGGATCTGAAGGGCCTGGCCGACGACCTGAAAAAGCAGGTCGGCTCCGGCGTGGTCGCGCTGATCAGCGTGTCAGACGGCAAGGCCTCGCTGGTGGTCGGCGTCACCGACGACCTGACCGAAAAGTTCGACGCGGTGAGTTTCGTGCGCGTGGGCGCCCAGGCGCTCGGCGGCAAGGGCGGCGGGGGCCGCCCCGCCATGGCGCCAGCCGGCGGCCCCGATGGCACGGCGGCCGACGCGCCGC
>JAKSBE010000140.1 GCA_022361275.1 Kiloniellales bacterium | reverse complement strand
TCCAGCCGGGCGCCGAGTCCGGCCAGCAGCGCCGCGAAGCCGGGGAAGCTGGTGTCGATGGGCCGGCCGTCGTCGATGATCACCGGCCGCTCGGCGGCCAGGCCCAGGACCAGGAAGCTCATGGCGATGCGGTGGTCCAGACGGGTCGCGACCGGGGCATTGTTGCCGCCGGGCACCCGGCCGCTGTAGCCCTGGACCACCAGGCGGTCCGCGCCCTCCTCGACCTCGATGCCGCACGCCGTCAGCCCGGCGGCCATGCTGGCCAGGCGATCGCTCTCCTTGACCCTGAGTTCGCCCAGGCCCTCCATCACCGTCGGGCCTTCGGCACAGGCCGCGGCCACCGCCAGGATAGGATACTCGTCGATCATCCGCGGTGCCCGCTCGGCCGGCACCGTCACGCCGGACAGGCCGGAGGCGCGGACCACCAGGTCGGCGACCGGCTCGCCGCCGAGCTCGCGCGGGTTCTCCTCCCGGATCTCGGCGCCCATCTCGCGCAGGGTCTCGTAGAGCCCGCTGCGCAGGGGGTTCAGGCCGACCCCCTCGATCGTCACCTCGGCGCCCGGCAGCAGCAGCGCCGCGACCGCCGGGAAGGCCGCCGAGGAGGGATCGCCCGGCACCTCCAGCTCCGCCGCGCGCAGTTCCGGCTGGCCGGTCAGGCGGATTTCCCGCACCTTGGCGCCGTCCTGCGTCCCCTCCTCGGCCAAGTCCTCGACCGCGACCTCGGCGCCGAAGTGGCGCAGCATGCGCTCGCTGTGGTCGCGGGTCGGCTCGGGCTCGATCACCGAGGTCTCGCCGGGGGCGTTGAGCCCGGCGAGCAGCACCGCCGACTTGACCTGGGCCGAGGCGACCGGCAGCCGGTAGCGGATCGGCAGCGGATCGGCGCTGCCGGTCAGGGTCAGCGGCAGGCGGCAGCCCTCGCGCGCGCTGATGCTGGCGCCCATCCGCACCAGGGGCGCCGCGACCCGCTGCATCGGTCGGCTGCGCAGCGAGGCGTCGCCCGTGAGCACCGCGGTCAGGGGATGACCCGCCAGGATGCCCATCATCAGCCGCGCGCCGGTACCGGAGTTGCCCAGGTCCAGCACGTCCTCCGGCGCGCCCAGGCCGCCGAGGCCGCGGCCCTGGACCCGCCAGAGACCGTCACCGTCGCGCCGCACCCCGGCGCCCAGCTGAGCCATCGCGCGGGCGGTGGCCAGGACGTCCTCGGCCTCCAGCAGGCCGGAGACGCGGGTCTCGCCGACGGCCAGGGCGCCCAGCATCAGGGCGCGGTGCGAGATCGACTTGTCGCCCGGCACGCGGATGCGGCCGTGCAGGCCCTCGCAGGGATGTGCGGTGATGGCGACCAAGGCTTCGGAGTCACGCTTTCTGGACAGAACAGCCCCACCTGTACCACAGGACGTCGGCGCGGCAAGGGGGGCTGGAAAACCCGCCGATTTACCTTTGACAGCGCATTGCGATCATGGCAATTGGCGCCCGCGCCGTAGCGGAAAGACGAGCGCCGGGACTACTAGCGGAGGAACACGTGGCCAAGCCCGAATGGGGAACCAAGCGCATGTGCCAGGCCTGTGGCGCGAAGTTCTACGACCTGCGCCGCTCGCCGATCGTCTGTCCTGCCTGTGGCGCCGAATTCGATCCGGAGGCCCTGCTCCGGTCGCGCCGCTCGCGCCCCGCGGGCACCAAGGAGGAAGAGACCAAGAAGGTGGCGGCCAAGAAGGCGGTCGCCGAGGAGGCGGCCGACGACACTCTCGAAGAGGGTTTCGACGCCGATCTCGACGACGAGGACCTGGACGACAGCAAGGATCTGGCGGACGAAGACACCGACGACGCCCTGATCGAGGACGCCTCCGAGCTCGGCGAGGACGACGAGGACCTTTCCGACGTCAAGGTCAAGGACGGCGGCGACGAGGAGCGCTAAGGACGCCAAGACGCCGATCGGACCCTGGTCCAGACGTGGACGCGCGCCATTTGGGTCTTGCCAGGATCGCCCGCCGGTCCTAGGTTCCGGTCGGTTTTCCGGGTACGCGCACCGCGCGGCGCCCGTATGTTTCTGGGGCCGTAGCTCAGTTGGGAGAGCGCTACAATGGCATTGTAGAGGTCGTCGGTTCGATTCCGTCCGGCTCCACCAGTTTT
>JAKSBE010000380.1 GCA_022361275.1 Kiloniellales bacterium | reverse complement strand
GGGCAGGTTCCCACGCGTTACTCACCCGTGCGCCACTGATGTACCCCCGAAGGGGCCTCATCGTTCGACTTGCATGTGTTAGGCCTGCCGCCAGCGTTCGTTCTGAGCCAGGATCAAACTCTCAAGTTGACCTCCCCACGATCGACCGAAGCCGAGCGCGGGACAAAGGCACCTCGTCACAAGAGCTTTCCTTACTAAAGAATGCTTGGCTGCATTCACGGATGCTGCTTAGACAGAGGTCCTGATACCGGTTCCCCGATACCCGAGACCGCCGTCCGCGCATCCCTTCCTTCTGATCAACAATGACAAAGAACCGGCGCGGATCACTTCCCTAAGGCTGTCGTCCTTCAGGGACCTGAGCCGCGCAGCGCGACCGAAAAACCGGCCGCGCAAATGACCCCCACCAACCGAATCGATCGGCGGCGCAGGGCCGCAGAGTATATAGAGAGACCGCTGGTCGTTCAACACCTGGTTGACGGCCCTTGGCCAATCCGCCGTCTGGCGGTCCGCGCCGGCCTCCCGAGAGGGGCACCGTGGCGCGGCGGATGGGTATATAGGCCGATGCCGGATGCCTGTCCAGCACTTTGTCGCGACTTTTTGCAACCGAAGTGAAATTTTTTGCCCGGCCCCGCCGAGCGGCCGCGACCGACCTATTCCCCGCTTCAAGAAGCGGTGATTTTCCAGGCGTTTTCAAGTTCTTTGGCAAATTCGCCGAAGCGCCATCGGATGGCGGGAAGCGCAACACGCGACGCCTTTCCGCAGCGCAAGACGGGAAAAGCGGCTCAGATCAGGCCCAGAGCGCGCAATTCCGCGATCATGTCCGGCGGCATCTCCTCCAGCCCGTCGACGGCCTGCCCGAGGTCGCGCGGCGCCTGCTCCGCCGTGAGGTAGCGCCAGCCCTGGAAGGCGCGCTGGCTGCGCGGCTCGGTGCGGATCAGCTCCGGATCGAGCACCAGGGCGGTCATCGCCCGGCCTTCCCGGTCGGTCGCCGCTTCGATGCCCAGGATCCGCTGGCGCGCCCGGACCAGGCCGCGGATGACCCAGTAGATCGAGCCGCCGTCGAGCAGTTCGTCGCGGCGCCGCGGCATCATGCGGGTGAAGTGGAGCAGCCGGCCCAGCTCCCGCCGACGGCGGGCCTGAAAGCGCGCGACCGATTCCAGATCCTCGGCGCCGACGGCCAGCTTGATCAGATTGAGGGCCAAGGCCCCATATCCTCCCCGGTCTATGGCCTCCCCGGTCTCTGGCCTCCGCGCTTCGTTTCGACGGCCGCGGCAGGTCCCGAACGCGAACCCAAGGCAAGCGGCTTGCAAGGGGCAGGTCAAGGCCGACGCCGCGGAGCGCAACGGATTCGTCGCCCGGCCGTCATCGCCTCGCAACGAAGACGCGGCAGCCTGACGGTCGAAGTCCCGGGAATCTGCCAACCAGTCCGGCTTGGGCTTGCGCGGCGGGCACGGCCTGACAAAGTGGCCCCATGACGACGCCCCTGCCCCGTAACATGAAGTCCGCCAAGTCCCGGCCGAGCCGCCTGGTCCTGGAGGTCCGGAAGGCGTCGCGCTTCGTGACCGTCGGGATCTTCAATGCGGGCGTCGACATCGCGCTCTTCGCCGTCCTCTACTATCTGGCCGGCTGGCATCTCATCCTGGCCCACGTCGTCGCCTTCACCACGGCGATCGCCATCGGCTTCTTCCTGAACAAGCTCTGGACCTTCCGCGACCGCAGTCGCGGCGGCGCAGCGGTCCTCAAGGGCTTCGCCTTCGCGGCCTCGAGCGCGATCAGCCTGGCGATCGCAACCGCGGCGATCTGGGTCGCCGCCCAGGCCCTGCCGGCGATCATCGCCAAGGTGGTGTCGGATCTCTGCGCCTTCACCTGGACCTACGTCACCGCCCGACTGCTGATTTTCCGCCGCCGCTGACCCCGGCCGGCGATCTTTGCCTTGAAGGCCCCGGCGCGGGTCGCGTAAGCACCTGGATCAAGCTGCGTTCAACTGCACGCAGGCTGCTGTCGTGTGATGGTTTCAAAGTTCGGCACATTATCATGTGCCGAGATTTGGTCATGTGCCGAGATTTGGAAGCTGAATCACACGGGATTCAACGAGTTAGTGTCCCTTTGATTCTGCAATTCGCTCTCGCGAATTTCAGAATCGGGACACGAGGCCAGCGAAGACACCCGAGGACATGGAGAGATGACCGAGCCGGACGCGCGCTTCCAAGCCTTCCTCGAAGCGGTCCGACGGGCGCCGATCATCCCGGTACTGACGATCGAGCGGCCGGCGCAGGCGGCCCCGCTGGCCCGGGCGCTGGCCGCGGGCGGCATCGCGGCGATCGAGATCACCCTGCGCCGGCCCGGCGCGCTCGAGGCCATCGCCGCCGCCGCCGAGGCCGCGCCCGACCTGCTGGTCGGCGCCGGCACGGTGCGCGACAGGGACCAGCTCGAGTCGGCGGCGGCGGCCGGCGCCCGCTTCGCGGTCAGCCCCGGTGCGACCCCGGCGCTGCTGGACGCCGCGCGCGGCTGGGCGCAGCCCTTCCTGCCCGGAGTCGCCAGCGCCTCCGAGGTCATGGCGGCGCTGGCCCAGGGCTTCCGGCGGCTCAAGTTCTTTCCGGCCGCGCCGCTCGGCGGCCCGACGGCGCTCAAGGCCCTGGCGGCGCCCTTCCCTGAGGTCGGCTTCTGTCCGACCGGCGGCATCACCCGGGACACGGCGGCGGACTACCTGCGACTCGACGGCGTGTTCTGCCTGGGCGGCTCCTGGATCGCCCCGGAGAAGCTGATCGAGGCCGAGGCCTGGAGCGAGATCGAGGGCTTGGCCCGCGACGGTCTCGAGGCCCTGAAGGTGCCGTCGTGAAGAGCGGTGAGGATGGGGCCGTGAAGCTGGCCGCCATCGGCGAGTGCATGGTCGAGGCGACGCTCGACCGGGCCGGCCCCTTCGCCGGCCCGGCCAGGCTGGGCTTCGGCGGAGACACCTTGAACACCGCCGTCTACGCCCGGCGCTGCCTGCCCGAAGGCCAGGCCCGGGTCGCCTACGTCACCGCCCTTGGCGACGACGTCTTCTCCGACTCGATGTGCGCGGCCTGGCGCGACGAAGGCTTGGACACGGACCTGGTCTATCGCCTCGCCGGGCGCCGGCCCGGCTTCTACGCCATCGCCGCCGACGCGCGCGGCGAGCGCCGTTTCTATTACTGGCGCGGGGAAGCGGCGGCCCGCTCGCTGCTGGAGGAAGGCCGCGACCGCGCGCTCGCCGCCCGGCTGCAGGGCTTCGACACGATCTATCTTTCCGGGATCACCCTGGCCATCCTTGGCGAGGACGGGCGCGGTCGCCTGCTGGCGCTGCTGCGGGACCTGCGCAGGCATGGGACCGTCGTGGCCTTCGACGGCAACCATCGCCCGGCCCTCTGGCCCGGACCGGCCGCAGCACGGGCCGCCTACGAAGCCATCGGCCGGCTGACCGACATCGCGCTTCCGACCTTCGAGGACGAGGTCGGCCTGCAGGGCGACGGGCGGGCCGAGGCCGCGGCCGACCGCTGGCTCGGCTGGGGCGCCCGGGAGATCGTGGTCAAGCTGGGCGCCGAGGGCTGCGCGGTCTTCACGCCGGAGGGCCGCGCCGAGGTGCCCGGGCAGCCGGTCGAGACGGTCGTCGACACCACGGCGGCCGGGGACTCCTTCAACGGCGCCTACCTCGCCGCGCGCCTCCTGGGCGAGACGCCAATGCAGGCGGCGGCCCGGGGCTGCGCCCTGGCGGCGCAGGTCATCCAGCAGCCGGGGGCAATCGTCCCGACCGACCGGCTCGCGCTCTAGCAGGCTTTTGAAGAAATGCGAGCCGCCACCCTCGCCCTTCGTCCCTCGACAAGCTCGGGATGAGGAGGCTCAGGGTGGGGGTGAGCAATTTCAAGTACGTCGCCTCATCCGCGCGTAGCGCCGGGCTGCGCCCCCTGTCGAAGGATGACCTCGGGCAAGGACTCCAGACTTTTTCAACAGACTGCTAGCGGTTTTTTCGAAGCCGCGGCGCTTTGATCGTAAAAACGGATCAAGGCAGGCAGTGATGCCTATCAGCCGAGGTCCCAATTAGAGGCACCATAAACGGCGCCAGGAAGCCTGGCGTGTTTGCGGTTGGGAGGCAACAAGATGCAACATCTCTTCGGCAGGAAAGTCCTGACGGCGCTCGCCGTCATCGGCGCGCTCGGCTTGACCGCGCCGGCGGTGGCGGAGGACAGAAGCGACTGGCCCGACAGCTTCACGGTCGGTACCGCGAGCCAGGGCGGCACCTACTTCGTCTACGGCTCGGGCTGGGCGAACCTGGTCTCCGAGGCCCTGGGCGTGAACGGCGGCGGCGAGGTGACCGGCGGCCCGGTCCAGAACGCCGCCCTGGTGCAGAGCGGCGACCTGGAGCTCGGCATGGTGACCATGGGCCCCGCCTATGACGCGATGAACGGCCAGAGCGCCCTGGCGCCCGGGCTGAAGCACGACAAGCTGCGGGCGATCTTTCCGATGTACAAGACCGCCTTCCACATGGTGGCCCTGAAGAGCTCGGGCATCGACAGCTTCGACGCGATCCCGGACGGCGCGGCGGTCGGCGTCGGCCCGGCGGGCGGCACCCCCGGCACCTACTGGCCGCGGTTCTTCGAGACCCTCGGCAAGAAGATCGAGATCCGGCACGGCGGCGCCGCCGACCTCGCGGGGCAGCTGCAGGACGGGCTGATCGACGTCTTCGCCTTTGCCGCCGGCGTGCCCTTCCCGTCCTACAGCCAGGTCGAGGCCCAGACCGGGGTCAACTTCTTCGGCTTCAGCGCGGCGCAGGTCTCGGCCCTGGTCGAGGGCCAGCCGGTCTCGGCCTTCACCATTCCGGCCGGCACCTATCCCTCGCTCGACAAGGACAACGCCTCGGTCTCGATGTGGAACTTCGCCGTGGCCAACGCCGACCTGCCCGAGAGCTTCGTCTACGCCGTGGTCGACGCGGTGATGAGCCAGAACGAGAAGATGGTCGAGATCCACAAGGCGGCGGTCGAGACCCTGCCGGAGAACTTCGACAAGAACACCTTCCTGCCCTGGCATCCGGGCGCGGTCCGCTGGTTCCGCGAAAAGGGCTTCGAGATCCCGGCCGACCTGCAAGGCTGAAGGCAGCGGCGAGCGCCGGACCGCCCCAGCCTCCCTCCACGGAGGCCGGGGCGGGTACCGCGGCGCTCGCCGGGAAAGAGACCGCCATGACCGACGGCGCCTCCGATCGGAGCAAGCCGCAAGATACCGAACCCTCGTCCCGGGTCGTCGTCGACGAGGAAGCGGCCGCCGCAGCGCGGCAACTCGGCGGCTGGCAGGGGCAGCTCTTCTTCCTGCTCTGCGTCGCCTACGCCGGCTGGCACCTCTACAGCCTCAACCTCGCCCCGCTCGAGACCTGGACCTTCCGGATCCTGCACGTCGCCGGCGCGCTGGTCCTGGGCTTCGGGTTGAGCGCCGTGTTGAGCCCCCGGACCGCGGCGGCGGCGGACTGGCGCCTGCAATTGCTGCCGGCGGTCCCCGCGGTCCTGGGGACCGGATGGGCGCTGTTCTCCGTGACCTACGCCTTCGTCGGGTTCTGGCGCGCGGGGACGACTCTGCCGCCGGACTGGGTCTTCGCCCACTTCGGCTGGGTCCTGGCCGCGAGCGCCGGTCTCGCGATCGTCTCGGGCTGGTTCTTCGCGGGGCGCGGCGACCGGGTCGCCTGGGCCGACTGGGTGCTGATCGGGGTGAGCCTGGCCGCCTCGGGCTTCATCCTCTTCAGCCTCGACACCCTGAACCTGCGCCTGCGCGCCGGCACGCCCTTCGCCGACCCGCAGAACGCCTGGGCCGCCTTCGTGCTGGCCCTGCTGATCCTCGAGCTGACCCGCCGCGTCGCCGGGATGGCGCTGGTGGCGATCGCGCTGATCTTCATCGCCTACGCCTTCCTCGGGCCCTGGCTGCCGGGCTTCCTGGAGCACAAGGGCTACGATCCACAGCGCTTCTTCAGCTACGTCTTCACCGACAACGGGGTCCTGGGGCCGACGACGGCCGTCTCCTCGACCTACATCATCCTCTTCATCGTCTTCGCGGCCTTCCTGCAGACCTCGAAGGTCGGCGCCTACTTCGTCGATTTCGCCTTCGCGGCGGCCGGGCGCGCCCGCGGGGGACCGGCCAAGGTCTCGGTCTTCGCCTCGGGCCTCATGGGCATGATCAACGGCACCTCGGCCGGCAACGTGGTCGCCACGGGCTCCGTGACCATCCCGCTGATGAAGAAAGTGGGCTACCGGCCGCAGTCAGCCGGCGCCATCGAGGCCGCGGCCTCGACCGGCGGCCAGATCATGCCGCCGATCATGGGGGCCGGCGCCTTCATCATGGCCGAGATCACCGGCATCCCCTATACCGAGCTGGTCATCGCGGCGCTTATCCCGGCGATCCTCTACTTCGCCTCGATCTTCTTCATGGTCGACTTCGAGGCCAGCCGGACCGGCATGCGCGGGCTGCGGAGCGAGGAGCTGCCGCGGCTGGCCGACCTGCTGCGCCAGGCCTACCTCTTCCTGCCGATCATCGTCCTGATCGGCGCCCTCTTCCTGGGCTACTCGGTGATCCGCGCCGGCACCCTGGCGACCGTCTCCGCCGTGGTCGTGAGCTGGCTGACCCCCCACCGCATGGGCCCGCGCCGCATCGTCGACGCCCTGGCGACCGGTTCCCGGATGTCGATCCAGATCATCCTGGTCTGCGCCTGCGCCGGCCTGATCGTGGGCGTGATCTCGCTGACCGGCGTCGGCGCGCGCTTCTCCGCGCTGCTGCTCGATCTCGCGGCGCAGAGCCAGCTCCTGGCCCTGGTCTTCGCCATGGGGATCTCGATCATCCTGGGGATGGGCATGCCGACCACGGCGGCCTACGCGGTGGCGGCCTCGGTCGTGGCGCCCGGGCTGATCGAGATCGGCATCGAGCCGCTGGTCGCGCATTTCTTCGTCTTCTACTTCGCCGTGGTCTCGGCGATCACCCCGCCGGTCGCCCTGGCCGCCTATGCCGGCGCGGCCATCGCGGGGGCGGAGCCGCTGCGCACCTCGGTCACCAGCTTCAAGATCGGGCTCGCCGCCTTCATCGTGCCCTTCATGTTCTTCTACAGCCCCGGGCTTCTGATGGAGGCGCCCTGGTACGAGGTGCTGCGCAACACCGGGACGGCCCTGATCGGCGTCTACATGCTGGCGGGCGCGGCGCAGGGCTGGTTCCTCGGCGCGATCGCCGGCCCGACCCGCCTCGTCCTGCTCGCCGCCGCGATCTGCATGATCTCCGGGGACTGGCGGAGCGACCTCGTCGGCATCGTCATCGGCGCCGCGGTCTTCGCCGTCGGCCGCCGCGCGCGGGCGGTCTCCGGGCCCAAGGTCTCCTGATGACGGGTCGGGGTCAGGCGCGCTTGCCGGCCAGGGCCCGGGCCACCTTGGAGGCCGGCGGCCGGCCGAGGTGGTCGGAGATGAAGCGGCCGGCGGCCGCCAGTCGGTCGAGGTCGACCCCGGTTTCGATGCCCAGGCCGTCGAGCATGTAGAGCACGTCCTCGCTCGCGACGTTGCCCGTGGCGCCCTTGGCGTAGGGGCAGCCGCCGAGGCCGGCCACCGAGGAATCGACCACGGCGACCCCGAGCTCCAGGCAAGCCAGGATGTTGGCCAGGGCCTGGCCGTAGGTGTCGTGGAAGTGCACCGCCAGCCGGTCGATCGGCAGCACCTCGGCGACGGCCTGGAGCATCGCCTGCGCCTTGGCCGGGGTGCCGACGCCGATGGTATCGCCCAGGGAGACCTCGTAGCAGCCCAGCTCCGCCAGCCCGGCCGCGACCTCGGCGACCTTCTCCGGCGCGATGTCGCCCTCGTAGGGGCAGCCGAGGACGCAGGAGACGTAGCCGCGGACCTTCATGCCGGCTGCCCGCGCCGCGCCGCAGACCGGGGCGAAGCGCGCCAGGCTCTCGGCGATGGAGCAGTTGATGTTCTCCCGGGTGAAGCTCTCCGAGGCGGCGCCGAAGACCGCGATCTCCTCGGCCCCGGCCGCGGCGGCGGCCTGGAAGCCCTTCATGTTGGGCACCAGGACCGGGTAGCGCACCCCGTCCCGTCTCTCGATGCCGGCCAGGACCTCGGCCGAGTCGGCCATCTGCGGCACCCACTTGGGCGAGACGAAGGCGCCGGCCTCGACCGCCCTCAGGCCGGTCGCGCTCAGGCGGTCGATCAGCGCGATCTTGACCGCCGCCGGGATGGTCTGCGCCTCGTTCTGCAGGCCGTCGCGCGGCCCGACCTCGACGATCCTGACCTCCGGCGGCAGGCGCATCGGCATCAGCCCTCCGCCGCCTCGAAGGCGAGCAGTTCGGCGCCCTCCTCCACCAGGTCGCCGACCGCGTAGTGCAGCGCCTCGATGCGGCCGTCGGCCGGCGCGGCGATGGTGTGCTCCATCTTCATCGCCTCCAGGATCAGGAGCGGCGCGCCGCGCTCCACCTCGGCCCCCGCCTCGACCAGGAGCCGGGTGATCTTGCCCGGCATGGGCGCGGTCAGGCGGCCGCCGAGGCTCTCCTCCTCGGCGCCCGGCGCCCAGGGGTCGTCGAGCGCCAGGGCGTAGGTCCGGCCGTCGAGGAAGACGGTGAAGGCGCCGCCCCGGCGCACCACGGTCGCGGTCACCTGGCGGTCGCCGAGATCGGCGCGCAGCCGGCCCTCGCCGTCCAGCGCGCCGCGCGCCGCCATCGAACCGCCGGGCAGGTCGAGCAGGAACCCGCCGGCGCGGTAGTGCACCGTGACCGGGATCCGGGCCGCGCCGTCCAGGAAGGTGATCTCGTTGTGGGTCTCGACGTTGAGCCGCCAGCCGTCGCTGCGGAACCAGGGCGAGTAGGGGTCGGCGGAGCGGCGCGCGGCCGCCTCCGCGGCAGCCCGCCGCCGCTCGAGCTCGGCCAGGCAGGCCAGGGCGAGCACGGCGTCGGGCGGCGGTGCCTCCACGGGCATCAGGCTGTCGCGGTGGCGCGGGATGAAGCCGGTGTCCAGTTCCTCGGCGGCGAAAGCGGGATGGCCCGCGAGGGCGCCGAGGAAGGCGAGGTTGGTGGTCAGGCCGACGACCTGGGTCCGCGCCAGGGCGCCCCGCAGGCGGCGCAGCGCCGCCGCGCGGTCCTCGTCCCAGGCGATCACCTTGGCGATCATCGGGTCGTAGTGGACCGAGACCTCGTCGCCCTCGGCGACCCCGGTGTCGACGCGGAGATGGTCGTCGCCCTCCGGCAGCCGCAGATGGGCCAGGCGGCCGGTCGCCGGCAGGAAGTCGCGCTGCGGGTCCTCGGCGTAGAGCCGGGCCTCGAAGGCGTGGCCCCGGCAGCGGATCGCCTCCTGGCGCAGCGGCAAGGGCTCGCCGGCGGCGACCCGGAGCTGCCATTCGACCAGGTCCTGGCCGGTGATGCGCTCGGTCACCGGGTGCTCGACCTGGAGGCGGGTGTTCATTTCCATGAAGTAGAAGGCCCCGCCCTCGACGATGAACTCCACCGTGCCGGCGCCGCGGTAGCCGATGGCCTCGGCGGCGGTCACCGCGGCCCCGGTCAGGGCCTCGCGGAAGTCTTCGGAGATCCCCGGGGCCGGGGCCTCCTCGATGACCTTCTGGTGACGGCGCTGCAAAGAGCAGTCGCGCTCGAAGAGGTGGACGCAGTCGCCCTGAGAATCGGCGAAGACCTGGACCTCGATGTGCCGCGGCCGGGTCAGGTACTTCTCGATCAGGACCCGGTCGTCGCCGAAGGACGCCTTGGCCTCGCGCTGCGCCGCCGCCAGGGCGGCCTCGAAGTCCCCCGCCGTCTCGACCACGCGCATGCCCTTGCCGCCGCCGCCGGCCGAGGCCTTGATCAGGACCGGGAAGCCGATCTCCCCGGCGGCCCTTGCCAGGACCTCGGGGTCCTGGTCGGCGCCGTGGTAGCCGGGCACCAGGGGCACCCCGGCCTCCTCCATGATCGCCTTGGCCTCGCTCTTCGAGCCCATGGCCCGGATCGCAGACGCCGGCGGACCGACGAAGACCAGCCCCGCGGCCGCGCAGGCCTCGGCGAAGTCGGCGTTCTCCGAGAGGAAGCCGTAGCCCGGGTGGATCGCCTCGGTGCCGCTGGCCAGGGCCGCCTCGATGATCGCCTCGGCCCGGAGGTAGCTCTCGGCCGCCGGGGCCGGACCGACCAGCCGGCCCTCGTCGGCCAGGGCGACGTGCCGGGCCGCGCGGTCGGCCTCGGAGTAGACCGCGACCGTGCGCAGGCCCATCCGCCGCGCCGTCCCGATGATCCGGCAGGCGATCTCGCCGCGGTTGGCGATCAGCAGGCTGGTGAACATCGGCCCTCCGCCGCCGTCAGCCCTGCCGCGCGCCCGGCCAGGCGGGCGGTCGCTTCTCCAGGAAGGCGGAGACGCCCTCCCGCGCCTCGGCACCGGCGCGCACTGCGGCGATCCGCTTGGCGGTCTCCTCGACCAGGGCGTCGTCGATCGGCCGCCCCGCCGTGTCGCGGACCAGGCGCTTGGCCGCGGCCTGGGCCTCAGGCCCGCCGGCCAGAAGCGCGTCCAGCACGCGGCGCCCGGCCGCCTCCAGTTCCTCGGGCGCCACCACCTCCTGGACCAGGCCGAGGCGCAGCGCCGCCTCGGCGTCGAAGCGCTCGGCGGTCACGAAGTAGCGCCGCGCCGCCCGCGCGCCGATGGCCGCGACGACGTAGGGGCTGATCACCGCCGGGATCAGGCCGAGCTTGACCTCGGACAGGCAGAAGCCGGCCCGGGTCGCGGCGATCGCGATGTCGCAGCAGGCGACCAAGCCGACCCCGCCGCCGTAGGCCGCGCCCTGAACCAGGGCGATCGTCGGCTTGGTCAGGTCGTTGAGCGTTCGCATCAGCCCGGCCAGGCCGCGCGCGTCGGCCCGGTTCTCCTCTTCGGAGTAGCCGGCCATGCGCTTCATCCAGTTGAGGTCGGCGCCGGCCGAGAAGCTCTTGCCCTCGGCGGCGAGCAGGACCGCACGGACCTTCGGGTCCTGCTCCAGACGCTTCAGGGCCGACGTCAGCTCTGCGATGAGCACGTCGTTGAAGGCGTTGTGGACCTCGGGCCGGTTGAGCACCAGGCGGGCCACGCCGTGGTCGTCGACCTCCTCCAGGAACATCGGTTCGGCCATCCCGTCCCTCACATGCGCCCACTACATCCGGAAGACGCCGAAGCGGGTCGGCTCGGCCGGCGCGTTGAGGGCCGCGGAGATGCCCAGCGCCAGGGTCATGCGGGTGTCCAGCGGGTCGATCAGGCCGTCGTCCCAGAGCCGCGCCGAGGCGTAGGTCGGATGGCCCTGGCGCTCGTACTGCTCCAGGATCGGCGCCCGGAAGGCGGCCTCGTCCGCCTCGGGCCAGGTGTCGCCCTGGGCCTCGACGGCGTCGCGTCGGATGGTCGCCAGCACGGTCGCCGCCTGCTCGCCGCCCATGACCGAGATCCGGGCGTTGGGCCACATCCAGAGGAAGCGCGGCGAATAGGCGCGGCCGCACATGCCGTAGTTGCCGGCGCCGAAGCTGCCGCCGAGGATGACCGTGAACTTGGGCACCTTGGCGGTGGCGACCGCGGTCACCATCTTGGCGCCGTCCTTGGCGATGCCACCGGCCTCGTACTTGCGGCCGACCATGAAACCGGCGATATTTTGCAGGAATATCAGGGGAATGCCGCGCTGGGCGCAGAGTTCGATGAAGTGCGCGCCCTTAAGAGCGGACTCCGAAAAGAGAATCCCGTTGTTGGCAACGAGTCCGACCGGGTAGCCCCAGATCCGGGCGAAGCCGCAGACCAGGGTCGTGCCGTAAAGCGTCTTGAACTCGTCGAACTCCGAGCCGTCGACCAGACGGGCGACGACCTCGCGCACGTCGTAGGGCTTGCGGAGGTCGGCCGGCACGATGCCGAGGATCTCCTCCGGGTCGTAGACGGGCCCGCGCGGCGCGGCAAGGTCGAGCGCCATACCCTTGGGGCGGTTGAGATTCCCGACGACGCGCCGGGCGATGGCCAGGGCGTGGTGGTCGTCGCCGGCCATGTGGTCGGTGACCCCGGAGGTGCGCGAATGCACCTCGGCGCCGCCCAGGTCCTCGGCCGAGACCGCCTCCCCCGTGGCCGCCTTGACCAGCGGCGGACCGCCGAGAAAGACCGTGCCCTGGTTGCGGACGATGATCGATTCGTCGGACATCGCCGGCACGTAAGCGCCGCCGGCGGTGCAGGAGCCCATGACCACGGCGACCTGCGGGATGCCCTTGGCCGACATGTTGGCCTGGTTGAAGAAGATCCGTCCGAAGTGCTCGCGGTCGGGAAAGACCTCGTCCTGGTTGGGCAGGTTGGCGCCGCCGGAATCGACGAGGTAGATGCAGGGCAGGTGGTTCTGCTCGGCGATCTCCTGGGCGCGCAGATGCTTCTTCACGGTGATCGGGTAGTAGGTGCCGCCCTTCACGGTGGCGTCGTTGGCGACCACCATGCACTCCCGCCCGCCGACCCGCCCGATGCCGGTGATGATGCCGGCCGCCGGCACCTCGTTCTTGTAGAGACCGTAGGCCGCGAGCTGCGACAGCTCGAGGAAGGGCGCGCCGGGATCCAGCAGGTTGCGCACCCGGTCGCGGGGCAGCAGCTTGCCGCGGGCCAGATGCTTCTCCCGCGCCTGCGCGCCGCCGCCCTGCTTGACGCTTTCGACCTTGTCCCGGAGATCCCGGACCAGCGCCAGCATGGCCTTCCGATTCTGCACGAAAGCGTCCGAGCGGGTGCTGATCGAGCTCTTGAGGACCGTCATGTCCGGACTATCTGGGAACCCTGCTGCGACTCTCCGCTGCACAGCTTTGGCCAGGCCGCCCCGGAGAGCAAGGGGAATTGGCGCGGCCCGGCACTTGCCGGCCCCGGCATGCTCCTTCTAACCTGGGGCACGCCGAAGGGGAAAGCCCGGAATGCCCACTTCACCCAGCCTCGACCAACTGCGTGCCGCCGCCGAGATGGTGCACGCGGTCATGCCGCCGACGCCGCAGTACTGCTGGCCGCTGCTGTCGCAGCGTGCCGGCTGCGAGGTCTGGGTCAAGCACGAGAACCACACCCCGATCGGCGCCTTCAAGCTGCGCGGCGGCATCGTCTACATGGAGTCCCTGCACCGCCGCGATCCCTCGGCGCGCGGGGTGATCGCGGCGACCCGCGGCAACCACGGCCAGAGCGTCGCCTGCGCCGCGACCCGCGCCGGACTGGCCAGCACCCTGGTCGTGCCCCGGGGCAACAGCGTCGAGAAGAACGCCGCCATGCGCGCCTTCGGCGCCGAACTGATCGAGCACGGCCACGACTTCCAGGCGGCGCTGGAGCACGCCCGCGCGCTGGCCGCGGCGCGCGGCCTGCACTTCGTCGAGTCCTTCCACGACGACCTGGTGCACGGCGTCGCCAGCTACGGCCTCGAGTTCCTCTCCGCCTGCCCCGACCTGGCCCGGGTCTACGTGCCGATCGGGCTGGGCTCGGGCATCTGCGGCATGATCGCGGCGCGCGACGCCCTGGGCCTCGGGACCGAGGTGATCGGGGTCTGCGCCGAGGGCGCGCCCGCCTACGCTCTCTCCTTCGCCCGGGGCGAGGCGGTCTCGACCGACGCGGCCGAGACCCTGGCCGACGGCATGGCCTGCCGGGTGCCGGAGCCGGCGGCGGTCGCGGTCATCAACCGCGGCGCCGAGCGGATGGTGACGGTCGGGGAGGATGAGATCAAGGCGGCCATGCGGGCCTACTACAGCGATACCCACAACCTGGCCGAGGGTGCCGGCGCCGCGGCCTTCGCCGCCCTGATGCGGGAACGCGAGTCCCTGGCCGGCCGCAAGGCCGGCGTGGTCCTCAGCGGCGGCAACATCGACCGCCCGCTCTATCAGGCGGTCCTGGCCGAGGGCTGATCCGGGGCGCAGGCGTCGCGCTCGATCTAGGTCATGACGTGGGGCGAGGCCACATGCAGCCTTGAAGAAGTCCTGGATCCCGGACGGCGCCCGCCGATCGTCGTAGCCTGCGGGCCTTGCTTCCGGAACGCCCCGAAGCGGAGCCTACCAGCCCCCGGTCTCGAGCCAGCGCTCGACGTCCGGCAAATGGTCGTGGCCCCAGAACCGCTCGCCGTCCACGATCAGGATCGGCGACCCGAAGACGCCGGCCTCGAGCGCCGCGTCGACCTCGCGGCGCAGACGATCCTTGACCGCCTGGTCCCGGAGGGCGGCCGCGAGCTCCGCGCGGTCCACGCCCTGGCCGGCGGCGATCTCGATCACCGTCTCGGCGCGGGAGATATCACGGCCCTGGCCGAAAGCGGCATCGAAGAGCGCCTTGCCGAGGGCCCTGGCCGCGGCGGCGTCGCGGTCCTCGAGCCAGTAGAACGCGCGGGCCGCGGCCACGGAATGAAAGGGAAAGGCGTCCGGCACCACGAAGGGCACGCCGAGCGCGCGGGCGCTGCGCGCCAGATCGTGGCGCGCGTAGTCGCCCTTGACCGGCATGTCGAGCAGCGGCTGCTGTCCGGTGACCTTGAAGAGCACGCCCAGAAGAAAGGGCTTCCAGCTCGCCTCGCGGCCGTGCCGGGCGGCGAGATCGTCGACGACCTGGGCACTCAGATAGGCGTAGGGGCTGGAGAAATCGAAGTAGAACGCGATCGGCTGGACCATGTTCGGCGAACGCCTTTCCGGAGGTGGATTCTGGTCCATATACCAAATCTTGATTATATTCGCACGGCGTCAAATGCTGCAAAATCCTTGCCGGAGGCGCGCGCCGAGACCGCGCGGGCAATCGTCAGAGCAGCGGCGGAACAGCGAGTCCCTGGCGGTGACTTGCTGTTGAGACGGTGGGGGGCAATCGAATATATGGTGTTTTTTTCATCTGCTTTCCACGATATGTTGGGGAACTTGAGGCTTGTGGGGCGGCGTTCCCACGAACTTGGCGGCGTTGACAGGGACGTGGTCGCAAATGGCCAACACTTCGGCACGAGCCGGTTCGGTTGAACGGCGCAAGCCGTTACCTGGAATGGCGGGGCGTGGGAGCCCATCGCAAGGCGATCGCGATTTGTGGCGCCTTCAGCAACGCTATGAAGACTACCTCCGCTCGACCGTCGACTGGGTCTGGGAGTGCAACGCCGACCTGGCGTTGACCTACGCCTCGCCGCCGGTCGCCCTGACATTGGGCATCCCCGCGCAGCTCCTGCGCGGCCGCCCGCTCTTGGACCTCGGCCAGTTCGAGGACCGGCAGACCGGCGTCACCGCGGCGGAGGCCGCGCTCGCAAACCGCCAGCCCTTTCGCAACGCCCGCTTCGTGATCCGCAGCGGCGACACCGAGGTGGCGTACCGGCTGTCCGGCGTTCCGAGCTTCGACGATGCCACCGGCCACTTCACCGGCTACCGGGGTACCGCCATCCTGGACAAGGGCCCCAGCCTGGGCCCCGGCCTGGGCCCCGGCCTGGGCGTCGAGTCGCCCGAGGTCGAGCGCAAGCTGGTCGAGACGCTGGAGACCGTGCTGGCCCGCAACATCGAGCTGGAGACCGAGCTCGCCGCGGCCCAAGGCTCCGAGAACTTCGGGGAAGGCTACCTGGCGCGCCTGGCCCACGAGCTTCGCACGCCGCTGAATGCGATCGTCGGCTACGCCCAACTGGCGATCCGGCAAGCGGCCAAGACGCTGCCGAAGCAGATCGTCGGTTACCTGGAGAACATCGTCACCGCCTCGCGCCACCTGGAGACTCTGCTCGCCGACCTGGACCGTTCGAACCGCAAGGACCCGGCCGAACGCCTGCGCAGCGAAGGGGTCGACATCTCCGAGGCCCTGCAGGAAGCTAGGCGGATCGTCGTGATCAAAGCCGGCGAGGCCGGCGTCGATCTTTCGCGGGTCGGCCCGATCCCGCCCTGGCGGGTTCGCGGCGACCGCCGGGCCTGCATCCAGATCCTGGTCAACCTGCTGGGCAACGCGGTCAAGTACACACCCGAAGGCGGCGCGGTCGGCGCCGAGGCGGTCCCGGTCGACGAGAACACCTTGGAGGTCAAGGTCTGGGACACCGGCATCGGCATTCCGGAAAGCGAGCAGCAGCGGATCTTCCAGAGCCATTATCGCGCCGACCATGGGGAGATCGGCCACCGGTCCACGGGCCGCGGCCTCGGGCTGGCCATCGTGCGCGACCTCGCGCGGGCCATGCAAGGCGACATCCGTCTGGAGAGCATGGCCGGGACGGGTTCCTGCTTCATCCTGCGCCTGCCGCTGGACCGAGAGGGCGGCACCGGCGATCGCCCTGTATAGCCGGCCAGACATAGCCGGCCTGACGACCCGGGCGGGCCCGGGCCTCACGCGGCCAGGATCTGCCGGCTGATCACGAGGCGCTGAATGTCCGAGGTCCCCTCGTAGATCTGACAGACCCGGACATCCCGGTAGATCCGCTCGACCGGGAAGTCGGCGAGGTAGCCGTAGCCGCCGTGGATCTGGATCGCGTCGGAGCAGATCCGCTCCGCCGCCTCCGAGGCCAGCAGCTTCGCCATGCAGGCCTCCTTGAGGCAGGGCCGGCCGGCGTCGCGCAGGGCCGCGGCGTCCAGGACCATCAGCTCGGCGGCGCGCAACTGGGTCGCCATGTCGGCCAGGCGGAAGGCCACGGCCTGCTGCCTGGCGATCGGCTTGCCGAAGGCTTCCCGCTCCTTGGCATAGGCCAGGGCGGCGGCGTAGGCGGCCCGTGCCATGCCGAGAGACTGGGCGGCGATGCCGATGCGCCCGCCCTCCAGGTTGGCCAGGGCGATCTTGTAGCCCTCGCCTTCCGCGCCGAGCATCAGGTCCGGGGTCAGCTCCAGATCCTCGAAGACGATCTGGCAGGTGTCCGAGGCCCGCTGGCCCAGCTTCTTCTCGACGCTGGCGACGCGATAGCCGGGGGTGTCGGTCGGCACGATGAAGGCCGAGATCCCCTTGCTGCCCTGCTCGGGATCGGTCACCGCGAAGACGATCGCCAGGTCGGCGCTCTGGCCCGAGGTGATGAACTGCTTGACGCCGGAGAGGATCCAGCGATTGCCGTCGCGCCGGGCCCGGGTCTTGATCGCGCCGGCGTCGGAGCCGGCCTGCGGCTCGGTCAGGCAGAAGGCGCCGAGCATCTCGCCGCGCGCCAGGGGCCGCAGGAAACGCTCCTTCTGCTCTTGGCTGCCGTAGCCGAGGATCGGCATGCAGGCGACCGAGTTGTGCACGCTCATGATCGTCGAGCAGGAGCCGTCGCCGGCGGCGATCTCGATCAGCGCCAGGGCGTAGGAGACGCTGTCGGCCCCGGCGCCGTCCCATGCCTCGGGCACCAGCATGCCGAGGAAGCCGAGGCGCCCCATCTCGGCGATGGCGTCCGCCGGGAAACGGGACTCCCGGTCCCAGGCGGCCGCCTGGGGCAGCAGCTCGCTCTCGGCGAAGCTGCGCGCGGTGTCCCGGATCAACTGCTGCTCTTCGGTCAGGATCACGCCGCGCTCCCTCCGAAGGAAGACGGCGCTCCGGCGGTGATCACCACGGGATCTCCTCGCCGTCGTAGTTGAGGAAACGCCCGCTGTCCTCCGGGGTCAGTCCGTCGATGACCCGCCGCAGGCCCGCGGCGCTGGTCTCCGCCGAGATGTCGGCGCCGGCCCCGCCCATGTCGGTCTGGACCCAGCCCGGATGAACCGCCACGACGGCGATGCCGTGTCCGGCGAGGTCGGTCGAGAGCCCCTTGGTGACCGCGTTCAGCGCCGCCTTGGACGAGCGATAGATGTAGGCGCCGCCGGAGCTCTGCGAAATCGAGCCCATGCGGCTGGAGACGTTGACCACCAGCTTGCGCTCGCCGCGCGCGACGTGCTCGACGAAGCGCTCGACCAGGCGGAGCGGCGCCAGGGTGTTGACCGAGAGCACCTTGAGCCAGTCGTCGTAGTCGGTCTCGCCGAAGCCGGTGCGCGGGCCGTAGATGCCGGCGTTGTTGATCAGGAGGTCGATCGCTTCGTCGGCCAGCTCGCGCGCGAGGCTGGCCACCCGCAGCCCGTCGGTCACGTCGACCCGGTGCAGGCGGATGTCACCCTCGACGGCCTTGAGGTCTTTGGCCTTGTCGGGCTGACGGCAGCAGGCGTGGATGCGCCAACCTTCGGCGGCGAAGCCCCGGAGAAGGGCGAGGCCGATGCCTCGATTGGCGCCGGTGATGAGCAGGCTCGGCAAGATCATTCCTTTCGGCAGGACAGGACCTCGCCGGGGCGCGGCCCGTCATAGCAAATAAAGGGCGATCGCCCGCCGCTGGCAAGCCGTGATCGGCCCGGTCTGCAGCCGGCGGGATCCGGGGACCCCTGCGCGGGAGATTCTCCTGGTGTCGTCGGGATTTCCGGATACAAAGCGAGCAGGGCAGCGGAAGGGGGAAGCGGGCATGCTATCGGCTTGGGGCATCATGGCGGGGCTGACGCTGCTGGCGCTGTCCCTGGGTCTCCAGGCCTCCCTGCTCGGTGTCCGCGCCGGCATCGAGGGCTTCTCCACCGAAGTGACCGGGCTGATCATGTCGGGCTATCCGGTCGGCCTGATCGCCGGGATCGCCATCGTTCCCAAGCTGCTGCCGCGCATGGGTCACGGCCCCCTCTTCGCGGTCCTGACCTCGCTGGCGACCTGCGCCCTGCTGGCCCAGGCGAGCTTCGCGCACCCCGCGATCTGGGGCGCGATGCGGGTCGTGGTCGGCTTCGGCTACGGCGGCCTGCTGATGATCGCCGAGCACTGGCTCAGCGACCACGCGCCCGGCGCCGCCCGGGCCCGCCTGCTGCCGGTCTACCTGACCGTCGGGCACAGCGCGCTGCTGCTCGGCCAGGCCCTGCTCCTTCTCGGCGACCCGGCCGGCTTCCAGCTCTTCAGCCTCGCGGCGGTGATCACCTCGCTGGCCCTGGTGCCGATCCTGGCCAGCGCGCGCCGGACGCCCAAGGACACGCCGCTGATCCACATCGGCCTGTGGCACCTCTATCGCGGCTCGCCGCTGGCGGCGGTGACCGCGCTGGCCAGCGGCGGCGCCTTCGGCGCCGTGTTCTGGATGGGCGGGCTCTACGGCCGGGTGGTGCAGATCCCGGACCTTGACGTCTGCCTGCTTCTGGGCAGCTTCCTGGGCGGCGGGGTCCTGCTGCAATGGCCGATCCTGCACCTGTCCCGTCGGCTGGACCGGCGCGGCGTCATCGTCGCCCTCAGCTTTGCCGCAGCCATCGCCAGCTTCGGCGCGGTCTTCGTCGCCCTCCTGCTGGAGGACGTCCCGGGCGGGGCCGCCTTCTCGAAGCCCAGCTTCTTCGTCGCCATCGCGCTGATCGGCGGCCTGTCCCAGTCCCTGGCCGCGCTCGCGATCGGTCACGCCATCGACCGCTTCGGCGACTCGGAGACCTGCGCCGTCGGCGGCAGCCTGACCCTGCTGTTCCTGATCGGGAGCGGGCTCGGACCCTTCGCCGCCGGCTTCATGATGTCGCCCCGGCTGATCGGTCACAACGGGCTGTTTCTCTTCCTGACGCTGGTCCACCTGGCGCTGGGGACCTACACGCTCTACCGCATGGCGCGCCGCGAAAGCCTGCCGGCGGAGGACCAGGGCCCGGCCCCGCCCACCGGCCCGAGCGCCTCGCCCATGGCTCTTGGCATGGCGGTCAAGGCCCTGCGCACCAGCCGCTGACCGCAAGGCTCCTCGCCGAGCCCCGGGGAATCGGCCTTACGTTCCGGCTTTGGAAACGCCCGGTCTCGGCGTCAGTTGCTCACCGCCGCACCCTGCCGCAGTTCCCGGATCGTCTCACGGACCAGTTCCCAGGACGTTGCGGCCTCGTGATCGCCCAACGCGGTGAGCTCGCGCACGCGCTCCCTCACCTTGCGCTCGGCGCCGCCGCCATGCTCGGCGATCAGACGTTCCGCGGCCACCCATGTATCTAGCTCGCTGTTCATGGTTCCGGATTACCGGACCTCTCCTTCCAAACCGTTAAAAGCAGGGTCTGCGGCCGGCGCCCGGGCTGCGTTCTCCGGTGGCTGCCGGATGGCACGGCGCGCTGTGGGCCTCTTCAGGTCCGAGGCGTGGCGGCCGACGGCGAAGCGGCACTTTTACCAAGGAGCGTTGATCGACGCTCCTTGGGATCACCCGGTGACAATTGCTGTCGCTGTGTCAAAAGGGCCGGATTCCAAGGCTTTCCGGCCCGGAAGAATGCCTGGATAATCGGATCCGGAATCACTATATTTCATGGTATTGAGAGCGTCTTTTATTAACCAAGGTTAACGCATGCCGTCGGTCCGATGGAAGCTTCGCCACGGCCTCCTGCGCGCCACGCAAGCCAGGGCAGATCGTGTGCGTCCGGCTTCCGGACCCTTCCGGACGAAAGACATGCTGACGTCGCGGGACCGGCTTCGACCGGCCGTGACCCTGGCACTGGCACTGACCGCCCTGCTGATCGGCCGCGGCCTGGAAACGGCGGGGGCGAACGAGATCGAAGCCTCGATCCCGCCCGGCTACGGCGAACTGGCGAGTGAAGGCCGGATCGGACCGAACCTCGCGGCGGCCGGCAAGCAGGCAGGGCCCGAGCCCTTAGGCGGCCACAGCCTCCAGCTCGGGCCGACGGCCTATCTGTCCTGGAGCGGGGTGAGGCTCTATCACCACGCCTCCTATCCCGAGGATCAGATCGGTGCCCGCCCGGGCATCGTCCGGGCACCCGGCTTTACCCCTCTGATCCTGCGTCCCGGCTCCCAGCCCGGACGGCCTGCGCAGGCTGGCGGGGGGCTGGAACCGCAAAGCTTCAGCGCCGGGCCCCAATCCTCGCCGCGCCGAAGCCGCTTGACCTTCGGGCTTTCGCAGTCCCTGGGTGCCCTCGACGTCGCGGTGACCGGCGACTATGGCCGCTACGAGCTCCCGGTGCGCCCGAAGCTGGACATCTACAAGGAAGAGAAGCTGATGCGGCTCGGCGCCAACCTGGGGCTTGGCGGCTTTGAAGTCCGCGGGTCGATGGGCGCAGAGGTCAAGCCTTTCGAGCTCGGCAACACGTTGGCTTGGGACCTGGCGGCGACCTACAACGAGGGCCCCTGGGCCTTCGGGCTCTCCTACACCCACTCCTTGCTGGCCGACGCGCCGAACGAGGAGGAAGTCGACACCCTGGGGACGCTGCAGAGCGGCGTCCGCTACGCGATCACGCCAGAAGTCTCGGCCGGCGCCCATGCCATGTTTTGGAGCTTGTCGGACGAAGACAGCCAAGCGGCTACGGACGTCGCTGGCGTGCTCAGCTTTTCCATGCGCTTCTGAGTTCCAGCGCCACCTTCAGGTCATCCCCCGGACGCCCAAAAGCCCTTGACCTCCCTCAAGGCCCCCGCGGCTTCCGGCAAGTCGCCCGCAGGCCTCGTTACTGGGCCAGAACCTTCTCGCCTTCGGCGGTGGTCATGGCGCTGCGGACCTTCTCGAAGGCGCGGACCTCGATCTGGCGAATCCGCTCGCGCGAGACGCCGAACTTCTGGGCCAGGCTTTCCAGGGTCGGCGGCTCCTCGGCCAGGCGCCGCTCGCGGAAGATCACCCGCTCGCGCTCGCTGAGGTCATCCATCGCCTGCTCCATCAGCGCCCGGCGCTTGACCAGCTGATCGGCCTCCATGACCAGGTTCTCCTGGTCGGGGGAGTCGTCGGTCAGGAACTCCTGCCACTCCTCCCCGGACTCGGCGTTGAGCTTGGCGTTGAGCGAATGCTCCCCGGCCTCGAGGTACTGATCCATGTCGACGACGTCTTCGCGCGAGACGCCGAGTTCCTCCGCGATGGCCTCGGCCTGCTCGGGCGACATCCGGCTGCCGTAGGTCTCGACGTCGCGGGCCTTGAGACGGCGAAGGTTGAAGAAAAGCTTCTTGCGGTCCGCCGTGGTGACGGCGCGGACCGGCATGTAGCTGCGCAGGACGTAGTCCTGGATCGCGGCCCGGATCCACCAGGTGGCATAGGTGACGAAGCGGTTGCCGCGATCCGGATCGAAGCGGTCCATGGCCTGCATCAGACCCAAGTTGCCTTCGGCGATGAGGTCGCCGAGGGGCAGGCCGTAGCCCGTGAAGCCACGGGCGACTTTGACCACGTAGCGCAGGTGGGCACCGGCCAGAAGACGGGCGGCCGCCGGGTCGCGCTCGTCGCGCCACCGCCGTGCCAGATCCCGCTCTTCTTCCGCGCTCAATATCGGAAATCTGCGGATCTCATGCATGTAGCTCGTCGGAATGCTCGCCTGTCTCAAGTTCATCTCCTTCCCCGCGCCCAGCGCGGGGCTCGTTGTCGTTACCCCTGTCCGGACGCGCCTCTCGCCTGCCGAGGGGTCCCCAAAGGCACTTCAACGCCGTGTCTGTCTGTGCGGAAGTTACCGACATATGGGAACAGATCCGGAACTTTTCAACTGGCTCTGACGTCCTGCACGACCTCACTTTAATATCGGGCTTTCAGGATCGGGCCCGTCACCCGGGCTCGAAAGCCTCGTCTTTTATACGTGGCCGTCGGCCGTTTTGTTCCAACTTGACTGTGTCTATCCCCGGTCAAAGGTTCGTGACCGGCCCAGAAAAGCCACAAGTAACGCCACGAGTTCGGTTGCTTCGGCCCCAAAGACGGTGCTTTTTTGAGTGCTGTTCTTGGTCTGTCGCCGCCCTGCTACTCTTTTTACGCGGCATCGCTGGCGATGGTTCGCTCTGAGCGACCGTGGCCCGATAGGACGGGCGGCACGCCAGGAGGCTGCGGCCTTCGGTCCTGTCTAGCCGCAGCCGCGCATCGGGATCTTGACCTGGGTCAAGGTGCGCCGACGCCGGACTCCGAATGCTGGAGCGTCACCCTGCAGGAAGCGAGGTCCCGGAACAGGGCGCCGGACGCCGACGGGCGGCATGAGGCAAAGGGATCGCGAGAGAATCGCAATTGCCCGGGAAGCAAGTCGACGGGCCGGTGTTATGGATGGGACCCGAAGTGTGCTTCAGGCGGCGGTTGGGCGGCGCGGTCGTCCCCGCAGGCGCAGGCGCTCCTGGCTCTCCGACAAGGGGGATGACGACATGACGACCCGCTCCAGCATCTCTGACTTCAAGCGCCGGCCGCGGCCGGCGCGGGTACGCCGACGGCCCAAGGACGACGCCCTGCGCCAGCGGGCGGACAAGATACCGATCACGCCGGAACAGTGCCGCATGGCCCGGGCCGCGCTGCAGATGACCGTGCGCCAGCTCGCCGAACGCACGGGGGTCTCGCCCTCGCTGATCACCCGCTTCGAGAACGACCGCTTGCCTCACGAGACCGATACCTTGAGCCGTCTGAGAATCGCCTTCGAAGCGCGGGGCATCGAGTTCATCCTCGACGACGTCCTGGGCGTGCAACTGCGCAACCCGGCGAGCTGATCTGCCAGGCGCCTCACGCCCGCTCGGCCGCCGCGACCACCACGCCGGCCGCGATCAGGTTCTCGATCTCCGGCGCGGACCAGCCGTGCTCGGCCAGGACTGCGCGGCTGTGCTCGCCGTAGAGCGGCGCGGCGCGGCGCAGGCCGCCGGGGGTGTCGGAAAACTTGATCGGGGACCCGAGCGTCTGCACCGGACCCAGGCGGCGGTGCGCGACTTCGGTCACCATGCCCCGGGACCGGGCCTGCGGATCCGCCTGCATCTCGGCGATCGAGAGCACCGGCCCGGCCGGGACGCCGGCGGCGTCCAGCGCCGCCAGCCAGTCCGCCGAACTCCGGGTCCGGAAGTGCGCCGCCAGGCGCGACGCCAGCTCCTGCCGGTGAGCCATGCGCGCCCGGTTGTCCAGGAACCGCGGATCGGCGGCCAGAGCCGGCTCGCCCAGCACCTCGACCAGACGCTCCCAGTTGGCCTGGTTGGCGGCGCCGACCGTGATCCAGCCGTCGGCGGTCTCGAAGGCCTCGTAGGGCGCGTTCAGGGGATGCGCCGTGCCCATGGGCCCCGGCGGCTCGCCGGTGGCGAAGCACATCGCCGACTGCCAGTAGGTGTGGACGATCCCGGCCTCGAACAGCGAGGTGTCGACCTGCTGTCCCCGTCCCGTCTGCAGGCGCCGGGCATAGGCCGCGGCGACGCCCAGGGCGCCGAGGATCCCGGCCGTGATGTCGGTGACCGGCGCGCCGACCTTGACCGGCGGCCGGCCCGGCCCCTCGCCGGTGATGCTCATCAGGCCGCTCATGCCCTGGGCGATGAGGTCGAAGCCCGCCCGCTCGGCGTAGGGCCCGCTGCGCCCGAAGCCGGAGAGCGAGCAGTAGATCAGGCCGGGGTTCTCGCGGCTCAGGGCCGCGTAGCCCAGGCCGAAGCGCTCCATGGTGCCGCGGCGGTAGTTCTCGACCACCACGTCGGCCTGGAGGATCAGGCGGCGGACCACGGCCTGCCCCGCCTCGGTCTTGAGGTCCACGGCGATGCCCCGCTTGTTGCGGTTCATCATCATGAAGGCCGCGGATTCGCCGTCGATGTCGGGCGGCAGGGTGCGGCGGGTGTCGTCGCCGCCCGGCACCTTCTCGACCTTGATCACCTCGGCGCCCAGGTCGGCGAGCATCAGGCCGCAGACCGGGCCGGCCATGATGTGGGCCAGCTCGATCACCTTGACGCCGGCCAGGGGCCCGGTTACTGCCCTGCCGCCGGCGCCGTCTTGGGCCTCGGACATCTCAGCGTCCCTTGAAGTCCGGCTTGGCCTTGGCGAGGAAGGCCTTGGTGCCGATCCGGAAGTCCTCGGTGCCGAAGCAGGCGAAGCCCTCGTCCAGCTCGGCCTCGGTCAGGGGCGCGCCGCTCGCCAGGCGGCGGATGAAGGCCTTGTGCCAGCGGTTGACCAGCGGCGCGCCGGCGGCGATGCGTTCCGCCGTCGCCTCGGCCTCGGCCGCCACCGCGTCGTCCTCGACCACCCGGTTGACCAGGCCCTTGGCGAGCGCCTCCTCGGCGCCCAGGATCCGCGCCTCGAAGAGCAGCTCCTTGGCGACCGCCGGGCCGACCAGGGCCAGCAGGCCCTCGATCTCCGGATAGGCCATGACCAGGCCCAGGCGGTTGATCGGCACGCCGAATCGGCTCGAGCGGCCGCAGATCCTGAGGTCCGCCAGGGCCGCGATCTCCAGGCCGCCGCCGACGCAGATCCCCTGGATCATGGCCACCACCGGCACCGGGCAGTCGCGGATCGCGCCCAGGGTCGCGTGCATGACCGCGCCGTAGGCCCGGGCCTGGGCAACGTCGGCGCGCTCGGTCTCGAATTCGCCGATGTCGTTGCCGGGGCTGAAGGCCCGCCCGCCGGCCCCGCGCAGCAGCACGCAGCGCAGGGACTCCTCCCCGGCCAGGCCCTCGAAGACCGCGCCGAGGCGGCGCCACATCGGCTTGGTCATGGCGTTCAGCTTCTCGGGCCGGTTCAGGGTCACGGTCGCGACGGCGTCGCGCCGCTGCAGCGTTATCTGTTCATCCGTCATCTCAGGACCTTCGGGTCAATGATTTGCTAACGATAGAAATACTCCACCAGGCTCATCGGGACGACCGGCACGTAGGTGACGATCATCAGGACCAGGAAGAGCACGGCGATGAACTGGATGTTGACCTTGGAGACCTCCCAGACGTCGGCCTTGGCGATCGAGCAGGCGGTGATCAGGACGCTGGCCACGGGCGGGGTCTGCTGGCCGATGCCCAGGTTCAGGGTGACGATCAGCCCGAAGTGGATCGGGTCGATCCCGACCGCGGTGATCAGCGGGATGACCACCGGCACCACCAGGATGATCGCCGCCGCCGAATGCAGGAACAGGCCGATCACCAGGAAGAAGACGTTGAGCAGGGCCAGGACCACGTAGCGGTTGTTCGTCAGCTCCAGGATCGCGGCGGCCAGCTTCTGCGGCATCTGCAGCTCGGTCAGGTAGACTCCGACCAGGGCCGAGGCGGCGACCAGCAGCATGACCACCGCGGTCTGCAGCCCGCCGTCGATGATGGCGCTGCGCAGGAACGGCCAGTCGAGGTCGCGGTAGATCACCGCGCCGATGAAGAGCGCCGCGACCACGGCGATGCCGCCGCCCTCGGTCGCGGTGACGAAGCCGCCGAAGATGCCGCCCAGGATGATCACCGGCAGCATCAGGGCCCAGGCGGCCTCCTTGAAGGTCAGCCAGAGCCGGGAGACCTGGAAGACCTCCTCCACCGGCCAGCCGAGGCGCCGCGCCATGAGGTAGGACACGGTCATCATGCCCAGGCCGCCCAGGATCCCGGGGACGATGCCGGCGACGAAGAGCTGGACGATCGAGCTGTCCGACATCACGCCGTAGAGGATCATCGGGATCGAGGGCGGGATGATCACCGCCAGGGTCGCCGAGGAGGAGGTGACCGCCGCGGCGAAGGCGCGCGGATAGCCGCGCCGCTTCATCGCCGGGATCAGGACCGAGCCGGTCGCCGCCACGTCGGCGACGGCGGAGCCCGAGATCTCGGCGAAGAACATCGAGACCGCGATGTTGACCATCGCCAGGCCGCCGCGCACGAAGCCGACCAGGGCCGAGGCGAAGGCGATCAGCCGCTGCGAGATCCCGGAAGCGTTCATGATCGCGCCGGCCAGGACGAACATCGGGATCGCCAGCAGCGGGAACTTGGTCGCTCCGTCGTACATCACCAGGGCGACGTTGGGCAGGATGTCGAGGCCCTGGGTCGCGATCATCGCGCCCACGGCGACGATCGCCAGGGCGACCGCGATCGGCACGTTGATGAGGATCAGCAGCATCAACGCCAGCAGCATCAGGAGCAGGATCATCGCCCCTCCTCCGCCACCTCGCCCTCGTGCAGCAGGCGGCCGGCGCGCACGCGCCTAAGCTGCTCGGGCAGGCTGATCGCCTGGCCCAGGAGGAAGAGCGCCGCACCGATCGGAATCACCGACTGGGTGACCTGCACCGGCACCCAGGGCAGGCTGACCAGGGTGTCGCCTTCCAGAACCTGCAGCACCGTCATGCCGACCCAGGCCAGCAGGACGAAGAAGGCCGCGACCGCCAGCTCGCCGAACCAGAACAGCGCCAGGCGCGGCCGCGCCGGCAGGGCCTCCAGCAGGCCGGGAAAGCCGATGTGGGCGCGTTTGTAGGCGGCCAGGGCGGCGCCGTAGTAGGTCAGCCAGGCGAGCTGGATCGAGGCGACCTCGTCGTACCAGGAGAGCGAGGCCCCGGCCTTGCGGCTGATCACGGCGAAGACCACCACCGCGGTCAGCGCCACCATGAGGAAAATGACGACGGCTTCCAGCAGCCGCCCGTAGGCTCGGCCCAACCCTGCCATCGCGCGACGTCCTGCCTCCCCTGGCCGAGGAAAGCCCCCCGCAGGCCGGCTGCGGGGGGCTTCGAGAAGGGCTCTACCGGCCCAGGCCGATGGCCGTGTCGACGAGCTTCTGGCCGCCCGGCACGGACTTGGCGTATTGCGCGTAGATGTCCTGGCTGGCGGCGGCGAAGGCGGCCTTGTCGGCCTCGTTGACCTGGATGCCGCCGCTGCGCAGCTTCTCCAGCAACTCCTTGTCCAGGCGCGCCGCGGTGTCGTAGACGAAGGCCTGGGTTTCCTTGGCGGTCTCCTCCAGGGTCTTGCGCACCTCGGCCGGCAGCTTGTCCCAGGCCTTCGTGCCGACGGTCACGTAGGCCGGCGTGTAGACGTGGCCGGTGAGCGAGAGGTAGGTCTGCACCTCCTGGAACTTGGCGCTGTAGATCTGCGCGAAGGGGTTCTCCTGGCCGTCGATCACCCCGGTCTGCAGCGCCGTGAAGACCTCCGAGAAGGACATCGGCGTCGGGTTGGCGCCATAGGCCTGGAACATCCGGACCCGCCAGGTGCCCTTGGGCGTGCGCAGCTTGATGCCCTTCAGGTCCTCGGGCCTGGCGATCGGGCGCTGGTTGTTGGTGACGTGGCGGAAGCCGTTCTCCCAGACCGCGAGGATCTTGTAGCCGCGGGCCTCTGCGGCCGGCGCGAGGCGCTCCCAGAAGACCTCGTTCTCGATCCGCGCCATATGGGCCCGGTCCTTGACCAGATAGGGCATCTCGAAGAGGCCGAACTCGTCGGCCACGGTCGACATCACGGTCGAGGGCAGGGCGAAGTGGACGGTGCCCAGCTTGAGCTTCTGCAGCAGCTCCTTGTCCTTGCCGAGCTGGCTGGAGCCGAAGACGGTGACCTTGGCGCTGTCGCCGAGCTTGGCGTTGGCCCGCTTGGCGAACTCCTCGGCCGACATGGCGAAGAGCGAGCCCGGCGCCCCGACGTGGCCGAACTTGAGCTCGATCTGCTGGGCCGAGGCCCCGGCGGCGGACAGCCCCCAGGCCGCCACAAGCAGTGACACTGCGATCCTTTTCATGCTTTGCCTCCCTAGCGGGTTTGTTTTTGTTGGTTTTTTTTGCGTCTTCGAGAACCGGGCCGGGCCGTTTCGGCCTAACCCGTCTTGGCCAAGGATACGCCGGAACGCTGAGCTTCGCTCAGGCAATCCAGGGCCGCCTGCACACCGCCCTTGCGGAAGGGGATGCCGGAGAGCGAGAGCGCCATCTCCACGCCGGCCAGGGTCCCGGCCAGCATCAGGTCGTTGAAGTCGCCGAGGTGCCCGATCCGGAACACCCGGCCGGCGAGCCGGCCCAGGCCGGTGCCCAGGGACATGTCGAAGCGGTCCAGCGCGATCTCGCGGAGCCGGTCGGCGTCCTGGCCGTCCGGCACCATCGCGGCGGTCAGGCTGTCGCTGTACGCCCGCGGCTCGGCGCAGAGCAGCTCCAGGCCCCAGGCGCGGACCGCCGCGCGGGTCGCCTCGCCGTGGCGGCGGTGCCTGGCGAAGACCCTGTCCAGGCCCTCCGCCTCCAGCATCGCCAGGGCCTCGCGCAGGCCGTAGAGCAGGTTGGTCGCCGGGGTGTAGGGGAAGAAGCCCTGCGCGTTGGGGGCCAGCATCGCCGCCCAGCTCCAGTAGGACCGCGGCAGCCCGGCGGTCTCCGAGGCCTTCAGGGCCTTCGGCCCGATCGCGTTGAAGCCCAGCCCCGGCGGCAGCATCAGGCCCTTCTGCGAGCCGGCGACCGTGACGTCGACCCCCCAGTCGTCGTGGCGGTAGTCGATCGAGCCGAGGGAGGAGATCGTGTCGACCATCAGGAGCGCCGGATGGCCGCTGCGGTTCACGGCCTCGCGGACCGCGTCGATCCGGGTCGTGACCCCGGTGGAGGTCTCGTTGTGGACGACGCAGACCGCCTTGATCCCGCCGTCGGGGTCGGCCCTGAGCCGAGCCTCGACCTCCTGCGGATCGACGCCGCGGCGCCAGTCGCCCGGGACGAAGTCCACCTTGAGGCCCAGCCGCCCGGCCATCTCGCGCCACAGCGCGGCGAAGTGCCCGGTCTCGAACATCAGCACCCGGTCGCCGGGGGACAGCGTGTTGACCAGGGCGGCCTCCCAGGCCCCGGTTCCCGAGGAGGGGAAGACCACCGCCGCGCCGGTCGTGCCGAAGACCCGCCGCAGACCGGCGAGGACCTCCTTCCCCAGCGCCGCGAACTCCGGCCCGCGGTGGTCGATGGTCGGCAGGTCCATGGCCCGCAGGACGCGGTCGGGCACGTTGGTCGGACCGGGAATCTGGAGGAAGTGTCGTCCGGCTCGGTAGGTCATGGCGCCTCGGTCTGCCTCCGCTCCTGGGGGTCCTCGGGTGTCGAGCTGGCCGTAAAATTGCATATTGCATTCAAAATGCAGATGTGTCAAAGCAGATCCATGCTTGAGCAAGGCGACCGGCAAGCCTGCGGCCTGCGCGACCGCGTGATTGCCTTGGCGCCGGACCCGGACCTTCGCCGATGACCACCGCTCCCCTCGGCACCGCCCTACACAAGCCCAACCGCGACCGGATCGGCGATCCGGCGCTGGCGGCGCGGCTGCGCGGGGCGCTGGAGGGCGAGGTCCTCTTCGACGCCTTCAGCCGCGGCCGCTACGCGACCGACGCCTCGATCTACCAGGTGGAGCCCATCGGCGTCGTGGTGGCGAAGTCGGACGAGGACGTCGTCCGCGCCATCGAGATCGCCGGCGAGGAAGGCGTGCCGGTGCTGCCGCGCGGGGCCGGCACCTCGCAGTGCGGGCAGACCGTGAACGAGGCGCTCGTCGTCGACACCTCCAAGCACCTGAACCGGGTGCTGAGCCTCGATGCCGAGGCCCGCACCGTGCGCGTCGAGCCCGGCATCGTGCTGGACCGGCTCAACGCCCACCTGCGCCCGCACGGCCTCTTCTTCCCCGTCGACGTCTCCACCTCGGCCCAGGCCACCATCGGCGGCATGGCCGGCAACAACTCCTGCGGCTCGCGCTCGATCCGCTACGGCAACATGGTGCACAACGTCGGTGCCATCGACGCCGTGCTGGCGGACGGCGCACGCTGGCATTTCGGCCCGGTGCCTGAGGCGCTC
>JAKSBE010000089.1 GCA_022361275.1 Kiloniellales bacterium | reverse complement strand
CCAGCCAGGCGTCGTCGTAGGTCCCGGCGAGCTTGTAGCGCGGCTCCCAGCCGCGGCCGACCGGCCCGAAGGACATCGGCGCGTAGGGCTTGTCCGGCGCCGTCACCGGGTGCTTCGCCGCCTCGGTGTTGGGCAGCGGCGCGCCGTCGACGAAGTCCTTCTCAACGACGGCGTGGAAGCCGCGGCCGACCGGGAAAGGCGAAGGTGCCCTTCACCGCCACGACGAGGTGCTCGCGGCCGCTCGGCTCAACGCCGAGGGTGTAGCCGGCCTGCATGCCGGTGGCGTTGAGGAGATCCATGGGCCGCCGGTCAGTTGATCTGGACCGAACCGCCCTTGACGCGGTTGACGCCGGAGGAGCGGCTGAGCAGGTAGGCGCCGCGGATCAGCACCTTGCCGGCGCGGGTCAGGGTGATGCTGGCCCGGCCGCACTTGAGGACGATCTCCTTGTCGGCGGCGATCACGACCTGTTCGCCGTCGACCCGGGCGACCGTGGGCTTACCCGGCCCGGTGACGACCTCCGCCTCCGCCTCGGCGGGCGCCGGCTCCCGCAGCAGACCGACGACGAAGGGCCGGCGCGGATCGCCGTCGGCGAAGAGCAGGGCGACCTCCTGGCCGACCGCATCCGGCCCGATCGCCGCGGCGCTCAGGGCCGCCAGGGGCGCGTCTTCCGGATTGCCGGGGAAGTCGACCTGCGGCGTGCCTTCGGGCGCCAGCGCCACCAGGCGGCCGATCACGACCTGCGGCAGGCGCGGCGCCCCGGCCGCCCGGTCCTCAGTTTTCGAGGACCTTCTTTCCTTTAACGATGACATTGCCCGTCCCTTTCACCGTGATCTGCGTGCCGCTGATCGTAATGCTGCCGTTCTTCTTCATGTTTATGCTGGCCATGCCGGTCTTGAGCGTGATCTCGTCCTTGGCGGTGACCAGAACCGTCTTGGCGTCGAGCGCGTAGGCCTTGGTGACGGACTCGCTGTGCTGGCCCTTGACCGTCTCCGAGAGGTTCTTGTCGACGCTTACCGTCTTGTTGCCGCCGACCGATCCGGTCTGATTGTTCCCGATCGAATAGGTCTCGTTGTTGGCAACGTCGCGGCTGCGGTCGTGGAGGACGTGCTCGCGCAGGTCGTTCTGGATGGTGGAGTCCTTGTCGAACTGGGCGTGCTCGCGGATCAGCTCGTTGCCCTTGGTGTCGTCCATGACGTATTCGTTGTAGCCGCCGCCGCCCTTGGTGCTGTTCGACTTCGTGCCGCTGAGCATCGCCTGGTCCGGCAGCCCGTAGGGCGGCATGTTGTCGGCGTTGTAGACGCGGCCGGTGACGATCGGCTGGTCCGGATTGCCCTCCAGGAAGTCGACGATCACCTCCTGGCCGATGCGCGGTACCGAGATCCCGCCCCAGCTCTTGCCGGCCCAGGGCGAGGAGACGCGGATCCAGCAGGAGCTGTTCTCGTCGGACTTGCCCTCGCGGTCCCAGTGGAACTGGCACTTGATCCGGCCGTACTCGTCGGTGTGGATCTCCTCGCCCGCCGGGCCGACGACGGTCGCGGTCTGGGGCCCCTGGACGAAGGGCCTGGAGGTCAAGCGCGCGGGCCGGAACTGGCTGCGGCTGTCGATGGCCGAGAAGCGGCAGGCACAGCGCCATCCGCCGCCCGCGGCGGCGCCGGACTCATAGCCGTCGGCCTCCAGCTTCAGTTCCGTCTTCACCGCGAAGAACTCGGCGTTCTGCTCCTCCCGGGTGCAGTTCGTCATCCGGAAGACCGCGCCCGGCATCAGGCCGCCGATGTCACCGCTGCCGCTGAGGTCGCCGTACTCGCTGTGCAGCTCTTCCAGCCGCAGCCCCACGACGTCGCTGCCCCGGTCGGCCTCCACGTAGCTGCCGGGATAGTCGTAGACTTCCAGGTCGGCCTTCTGGTGCTCGCGCGGATCGGAACGGCGCGCTTCCAGGTTCGCCCGCGGCTTGGTGAAATCGAAGTCGCGCAGGGTGTAGCGGCCCGGCTGCACCTGGCGGCCCATCGAGACGTCGTAGATGTGGTCGCGTTCCCGCCGCGCGCCCTCGGTCAGCGGGTAGTAGGGGATCTCGTCGTAGTTCGGCACGGTCTCGTTGGTCTGCGTCGAATCGTCGCCGAGCACCAGCGTGTGCTTGCCGTTCTCGTGGCGGAAGTAATAGAAGATGCCCTCGTGCTCCATGAGGCGGCTGCAGAAGTCGAAGTCGGTCTCGCGGTACTGCACGCAGTACTCGCGGGGCTGATAGCCGGCGCTGTACTTCTCCTCGAAGTCGGTGAAGCCGTGGTCCTCGAAGACCTGCTTCAGGATCTCCGGCACCGTCTTGTGCTGGAAGATCCGGCAGTCCGCGCTCCGGGTCAGAAGCCACAACCAGGGGTAAAGCGTCACCACGTAGTGGGCGAAGCGGTGCTGTGTCCCGACATAGCGGAAGCGGCCGACGAAGCCGTTGAAATAGCGCGTGTCCCCTTCCGGCAGGACGAAGCGGACCGTCATGTTCTGTCCGAGCAGATCTTCGAGCCGAAGGTCGTGGTTTTCGCTCAGGAGATCGAGCTCGAACGCGTACAGGCGGCTGACCTCTTCCCGTGCGGTCATGCGCCAGAACAACAGAACGTCCTCGCCAAGAGGACTGGAGACCGAAGCACCCCGATACTCTTGTCTTGGCGTCATGTTTTCTTCCCCTGACCTGTTCCTGGACCATATCTCAGAGCGCTGATCTTGCCTAGCGAGTCTCGACCATCACAGAATTGCCACAGCCCCGCACGGCGCCCCGTCGACAAGACCTCGCACCCGCACAAGACCCCTTCGCACCCCCGTTCACGCGCCCGTTCACGCGCCCTGGCCCCCTCAGTCGAAGGCGTAGGCGAAGTCGCCGTCCGCGACGCCGACATGCACCCGCCCGAGGCTGCCGCCTTCCAGCATGCGCGTCAGGAAGGCCTGGCTGATGCTCGGCAAGATGGTGTTGGTCAGAATCGCGTCGATCATCCGCCCCCCGCTCTCCACCTCCGTGCAGCGCTTGGCGATCTGCTGGATCACGTCGTCGTCGTAGCTGAACGGCAGCTCGTAGTTGGCGGCGATCCGCGCCTCGATCCGGCCGAGCTGCAGCTTGATGATGCTGGCCATGGTCTCGTCGCTCAGCGGATAGTAGGGAATGACGATCAAGCGGCCGAGCAGGGCGGCCGGAAAGACCTTGTTCAAGGGCTCCTTGAGGGCCCGCGTCAGCCCCTCGGGATCCGGCTTCAGCTCGGGGTCCCGGCACATGTTCACGATCAGGTCGGTGCCGACGTTCGAGGTCAGCAGGATCAGCGTGTTCTTGAAGTCGATGAGCTGCCCCTCGCCGTCTTCCATCATCCCCTTGTCGAAGACCTGGAAGAAGATCTCGTGGACGTCCGGATGGGCCTTCTCGACCTCGTCGAGCAGGACCACGCTGTAGGGCCGGCGCCGAACCGCCTCGGTCAGCACGCCGCCCTCCCCGTAGCCGACGTAGCCCGGCGGCGCGCCTTTCAGGGTCGAGACCGTGTGGGACTCCTGGAACTCGCTCATGTTGATGGTGATGACGTTCTGCTCGCCGCCGTAGAGGGCCTCCGCCAAGGCCAGCGCGGTCTCGGTCTTGCCGACGCCGCTCGGCCCGCAGAGCATGAAGACCCCGATCGGCCGGCCGGGGTGGTCCAGGCCGGCCCGAGAGGTCTGGACCCGCTTGGCCACGCTCTCCAGGGCGTGACGCTGGCCGATCACCCGCTGGCCCATGCTGTCGGCCAGGCTCATGACGGCCTCGACCTCGTTCCGGACCATGCGGCCCACCGGGATGCCGGTCCAGTCGCCGACCACCGAGGCGACGGCCTGCTCGTCGACGCTGGGCAGGATGAGCGGCGTCTCGCCCTGAAAGGCCGCGAGCGCGTCCTGCATATCCTTCAGCTGCGCGAGGCAGGCCTCGCGCTCGGCCGCCGTCATCTCCGGCTCGGCCGCGCCGTCCTCGGCCGCCGCCGCCGCGTCGCCCTCCGCCCCTCTTTCTTTCTCTTCGGCCTCGGCGCGCTCCGTCCCGGCGCCGTCGGTCTCGTCTCCGTCTGTTGCGCCGCCTTCGATCGTACCAAGGTCGCGCCGAAGCTTGGCGCGAAGCTCCAGGATGCCAGCGACCAGCTCCTTCTCTTTCTCCCAGCGGTCTTCAAGCGCCGCCAGCCGCTCGCGCGCCGCCGTCAGCAGGGCCGTCGCCGCGTCCTCGCGCGCGCCGACCTCGATGCCGATCGCCTTCTCCCGGCCGATGATCTCCAGCTCCGTCTCCAGGGACTGGATCTCCCGGAGACAGTCCTCGACGGCGGCGGGCACGGCGTGCTGGCTGACCGCGACCCGGGCGCTTGCGGTATCCAGCAGGCTGACCGCCTTGTCCGGCAGCTGGCGCTCGGCGATATAGCGGTGGGACAGCTTGACCGCGGCCTCGAGGGCCTCGTCGAGGATCTGTACCCGGTGGTGCTGCTCCATGACGAAGGCGATGCCGCGCATCATCAGGATCGCCTTTTCCTCGCCCGGCTCGCTGACCTGGACCGCCTGGAAGCGCCGGGTCAGCGCGGGGTCCTTCTCGATGTACTTCTTGTATTCGGACCAGGTCGTGGCGGCCACGGTGCGCAGCGTGCCGCGGGCCAGCGCCGGCTTCAGCAGGTTGGCCGCGTCCCCGGTGCCCGCAGCGCCGCCCGCGCCGACCAGGGTGTGCGCCTCGTCGATGAAGAGCACGACCGGCTTGGGCGAGGCCTGGACCTCGTCGATCACCTGGCGCAGCCGGTTCTCGAACTCACCCTTCATGGAGGCCCCGGCCTGGAGCAGGCCGACGTCCAGCATGCGCAAGGTGACCTCGCGCAGGGGCGGCGGCACGTCGCCGCTGGCCAGACGCAGCGCGAAGCCCTCGACCACGGCCGTCTTGCCGACCCCAGCCTCGCCGGTCAGGATCGGGTTGTTCTGCCGGCGGCGCATCAGGATGTCGATGATCTGCCGGATCTCGCGGTCGCGCCCGATCACCGGGTCGATCTTGCCGAGGCGGGCCTTTTCCGTGAGGTCGACGGAGAAACGCCGCAGCGCCTCCTGCTTGCCGAGCTGGGCCGGCGCCATCCCGGCGCCGCCGGCGGCCTCGCCCCCGGCGCCGGCGTCGAGCTGGAAGCCGTCGGTCGCCGCCATGGCGGATTCCGGAGAGCCCTCGAGCAGTTCGCCGAAGCGCTGGGCCAGCACGTCCGGCTGGACCTTCTCGAACTCCGAGGAGATGCTGAACAGGGCATTGCGAAGACCGGCGGTCTTCAGGACGCCGAAGACCAGGAAGGCCGTGCGGACTTGAGCCTCCTGGAACAGCAGGGTGCCGTAGACCCAGCCCCGCTCCACGGCCTCTTCGACATGGGCGGAGAGGTCCGAGATCGAGGTGGCGCCGCGCGGCAGCTTGTCGAGGCCGGTCGTCACGTCCTCGGCCAGGCGCGCGGGGTTCAGATCGAAGTGGCGGAGGATCCGATGAAGGTCGGAATCCTGGAGCTGCAGGATCTGATGGATCCAGTGAACCAGCTCGACGTAGGGGTTGCCCCGCAGCTTGCAGAAGACCGTGGCGCTTTCGATCGACTTGTAGGCTAGCGGGTTCAGCTTGCCGAAGAGCGCGGTCCGGCCGATCTCGACCATGTTCAAATCCCGGGTTGATTCACTGTCATCGTTATAGCGCAATTGGCGAGGTGATGTGCGGATATAGTCCCCGATCCCGCCATCACAGCAACCGCCCTCAACCTGCGGCGCCCATCGAGGGGCTCAACGTCAGGTCACTGGAATCTTTCTCGGATTTCCAATCGCCGAGCCAGGTCGTCCAGCCGAGACGGCCCGCGTCCGCCAACTCGGTCCCCGGCACCTCCTCTCCCCGCAGCACCAGGCTGAGATCCCAGGCCAGCTCGTCGCCGATGTAGTTCCGGACCACCGCCACCAGCCGGCGGAGGCTCTCGCTGCCGGGCAGGAAGCGCTTGAAATCGGCATAGCTCAGGGGGCCCAGAGCGATGCCGATCTTGTGCTGGGCGCTCCAGGCCCGCGCGCCGGCAACGGCGGTTTCCCCCAGGCTTCCCGTCTCCGGCGAGCCCCCGAGGCGGCACAGGCAGGCGGCCGGGATGTCGATCCACTCGCCGAGGAACTCATGGATCGTGACGGGGATGCCGAAGTATTCCTTGATGATCGAGGTCAGGCCCTCCGGATGCCGCGCCTGACAGGCCAGATGACCCGAGAAGTGCAGCTTCGCCAGATCCGGCATGGCGTCGCGATCGCGCAGGGCGTCGCGGCCCAGCCCGAACAGGGAGGCGAGGTAGACGCCGAAACGGTCGTCCCAGGCCCGGTCGAAGCTGACGGTCGGTTTGGTGTCCGCCCAAGCCCGGTAGAACAGCGAGAGCATGCGGTGGTGAAAAACGTCCAGAAAGCGCGACAGCGTCCCGTCCCGCGCGTTGCGGGCCCTGTCGTGCACGTACTCCGTCAGATGCAGCGGAAGCGGTCCGTTGGGCCCCATCAGCCCGAGGTAGTGGCCGAGCAGCCGCGGCTTGCGCTGCTTGGCGCCGGGCTCGAAGCGGGCCAGGGCGGAGCCGGCAAAGGCCATCGAAGGCTCCTGGCCGAGCCGCACCGCATCGTCGCGGGGACGCGCGGATCGGCCGAGCCGCGGCTGATCCGGATGGGCGCATTCGATTTGCCGAAGCACCTGAAAGACGTGAAAGGCGAAGGGCCGCTCCCTCAAGGCGAGGTAGAGCCTCACGCGATGTGCCGCTGCCCGATCCTTGCCGGCCATCTCATGATCCTACCGCGTTGTTCCGTTTCAAGGACTGTTTCCGTAAAGGAGTTGAGCGAGACGTAGCGCGCGAAGAACTGCTCCAGAACGGCGCCGAGCAGGAACACGCCGCTGCCTTCGAAAGCGGCTTCGTCCAGCTTGACGGTCACCTCGAGGCCGCGCCCGAAGGCAATGACCCCCGGGGCGGGAAGCCGTCGGTGAATGGGCTGAGACCTGACCGAGAGGATGCCGTCCAGCTGCTTCTGCATCGCGGCGTCGCCACCTTCGGCGTAGAGGCCCAGCAGATCCCGCAAGGCGGCCGCGCCCTGCTCTTCGTCGATGTCGACCAGCGAGAGGTAGTTGAGCGAAAGATGGCTGATGAACTGCCAGGCGGTCTCGCCCTCCACCCTGGAGGGCCGCGGCGGCGTCGGTCCGACCAGGCATCTCACGGCCTTGACCGGCGCACCGATCTCCAGCGTGAAGTCGGTCTTGCCGACGCCGAGCGGCATGTGCAGCGGCAGGTCCCGGTTGGTGCACAAGGCGCTGATGGCGAGCTGGGCCAGATCGCTGCTGTAGGGCGCTTCCTTGGCATCGACCAGGGAGATGAAGGACTCGCTGCCGATATAGCTGGATCTCCGGCCGCGCTGCCTTTGCCGTGTCGAGAGCACGCGCGGCCTGCGCTGCACGGTGAAATAGGCCGAATGCTCGGGGAAGCTCTGCCGGTCGTTCAGGGCATAGAAGGGCAGGAACTCCTCGCCCTGCTCGAATCCCGGCCCGAAGCCCTGCACCGAGGTGATCGCGTAGACCTCGAAGTCCAGCGGCCGGCTGCGATCCGGCACGACATGGTGCTCCGTATAGCGGTCCGACAAATGCACGCGATCGGTCCTCTTGGGGAAAAGGTTGACCGCCGGCGCGCAGAACAGGGCGAAGTTCGACCCGTCGACGACCTCGGCCAGGACCGGGTCGCTGCGGTTCAGCAGGACGAGGATGTCGAGCTCCTTGCAGTCGGGCGGCGCCTCGAGGGAGTCGAGGCCGCTCAGCGCGACCATCAGGTAGCGGGCCGGAAAGGCGAAGTACTCCTGGAGCAGGCGATAGCCGTGGAACGATCGGGGCCCGTGCGGCAGAAGCGCCTCCGACTCCTCGAAGCCCAGGGGCTGAATGCAGGTCTTCGGAAGCGTGGCGGACCAGGCCGCCGTCCCGCCGGCCGGCCTCAGGCCGACGCCCAGGCCGTCCGCCAGGAGCTGCTCGTAGAGCCGCATCGGCACCTGATCGGCACCGAGCAGGAAGACCGGCAGGCGCTCCAGGTTCAGTTTGTCGAAGCCGAGCTCCGTCGTGGTTCTCAGGCGCAGGCGGAGCGCAGCCTTCACCTCCCCCAGGTCGGCGACGCCGAGCGCGGAAACCGCCGCCGTGCTGGCCAGGTACTCGACCTCGGCAAGCTCGAAGGGCCACAGAGTGACGTCCTGGGCGGTTCGGTACTCGCAGGACGTCTGGTCCCCTTTGCCCATCGCGCTGCGCAGGACGGTGCCGCGCGGCACGAGGAAACCCTCGTCGGGCATGGCTTCGGCCAGGTCGGGCGTGAACTGCGCCATGACCATCGAGGGCGTGGGCGCCAGAAAGTGCGGGTACACGATCTCGAGCAGGTGCTGGGTGAAGCTGGGAAACTCGGCATCGACCTTGAGCCGGACCCGGGCCGCCATGTAGGCGAAGCCTTCCAGCAGGCGCTCGACATAGGGGTCGGCGCACTCCAGCCCTTCGAGGCCGAGCCGTCCGGCGATCTTCGGATATTCCTTGGCGAACTCCGCGCCCATCTCCCGGACGTGCTGAAGCTCGCGGCTGTAGTACTCGAGAAGGCGCGGGTCCATGGGATCAGCGCTCCTTGGTACCTAAGAGCCGCCTTCGGCGACCGCGACGGCGCCGGTGTCCAGATCGACCTCCGTCTGCAGGTAGAGGCGGGTCGGCAGCGGCTGGCCCCAAAGCTCGCCTTCTATGACGAAGACCAGGGCGTTCCGGTTCATCAGGTCTTCCGAGACGAGACAGCTGACCCTGACCGTATGCCGCAGGATGCGGGGCTCGAAGCTCCAGATGGCCTGGCGCACCAGGCGCTCCAGGGCGCTGGGGTCGAGGCCGGATGCGGTCGCGCCGGCCAGGTCCGGAAGGCCGAAGTTGACCACGGAGTCCGCGACGAGATCGTGCTCGCTCAGATCCAGGACCGACGCCAGGTTGCCCGCGTTGAAGAGCCATTCGATGTCCCGGATCACGCTTCTGCGCAGGTCGTTCATCGAGAGCACGCGCCTTTCGCGGGATTCGACCGTCACCTCGGGCTCGTCATCCGTCAGCCGGTCCAGAAGCGACGGCTGAAGGCGATCCTTGGGGACGAGCTCAGGCATTTTCGGCGCAGAGGGTCACGTCAACCGTCGGGCGGGCTGCCGTTCGTCCCGGCGTCCTCGCCCGCTTCGAGCCTGATCAGGCGCGCATCCATGATCGGATACTCGCCGTTGTTCGTCGCGAACATGCGCTGGCCCAGCCCGAGGTAGTCGCCGGCGCCGTCGTCGACCCACTCGGTGCGCCGCGCCAGGAGGATCTGGGAGTCGTCGCTGCGCTCCGAGCCGGGATAGCGGGTCGGCACCAGTCCGACGGCCGTGCCGCCGTTGGACAGGAGCAGCTCGACCGGCGTCCAAACGGCGTCGCGCAGATCGGCCGGTTCGTGAATCCGGAGCTCGCGCAGGCGCGCGAAAGGCACCCAGTAGTAGGCGCCGTTGACGATCGTCTCCAGCACCGGGCCGAAGCGCCCATCGCAGTCCGCCAGCCACTCGAAGTCCTCGCCGTCGATGTCCCCGGCGCTTGCAGGCGCCAGATCGAAGGCCTCCGCGCGCAGCTCCCTGGCCTTTTCCGCCTGCCCCTGGCCGAAGAGTCGCAGCGATTCAAGCAGCAGCGCGATCCAGTGCTCCGGCTCGCCGAAGATCATCGGCGTCTGCTCGCCGGAGAACACACGGGCCCGCAGCGCTTCGCAGGTCAAGGCGGCTTCGTAGGTCCGCACCATCGCCAAGGCGCCGGCGTCCAGATCGCCCAGAACCTTGAGCTGGGTCAGGGCACGGTCCCATTGTCCGGTGACGGCCAGCAACTGAGACAGGAACACCCTGAGCTTGGGATCGGCGGGGTCCCGCTTGACATCTTCCTGCAGGTCGGCCAAAGCCGCCCCGAGATCACCGCTCCGCAGTTGCTCAAGCGTTTGCAGCGTTTGCAAGACGCACCGTCCTTTCGCGCCGGACCATTTTCGCCCGCACCAAAGTCCTCCGGCCGAGCGGCCGGCAGGTCAAGCGGTCGGCAGGCGGCGACCGCCGGACCCGGACCTCCGGATCCGGCGGCGCCAGTTTCCGGGTTTTACGCAGCCTCGTTCGCCGCGATGTCCCAACCGGCGGCGATCTCGGCGCCGGCGGTGCCGTCCTCCGCCTGAGGCGTGTAGGAGACCTCGAACTTCTTGAAGTTGAGGCAAAAGGTCTCCGTAAGCCGATCGTCGCCGCCCGAACCGCCCGTGGAGAAGCTGGAGATCAAGACGCCCGTCATCTTGAACTTGAGGTACTCCACCGGCTTGTCGCCCGCCTTGCGGACGATCAAGGTCGCTTCGTCGACGTGCTTGCCGCTGCAAAGGTAAGCAATCAGGTTCGGCGACGCCTTGTCCACGTACTTGCTGAAGGAGACGTCCTGCACGCTGACCTTGCCGCTTCCGCCGCCGCCGCCGCCGTGCATCGTCCCCGACTGGGACGCGCCCCAGCTAAATCCGAGGATATCGATATCCCCCTTGTGCTTTGCATCCTTTGACTCGCCTTCGATGCCTTTGATCTTCAGAAAAATATCAACAGCCATGTCTTACCGTCTCCTTCCTGAGTTGGCCTGTGAATTGCGAACAACTTCGCAGGGAGTTTAGTCCTGAGGTCTGGTCCCTTTACGCCATCCTTTTTTCCACCAAGGCCGGGCTTGGCGTCACGTGCCCTTGACCGATGGCAGTTTTGAGACAAGTCGCAGCGAAACGGTCAGGCCTTCGAGCTGATAGTGCGGCCTGAGGTAGAAGTTCGAGCGGTAGTAGCCCGGATTGCCCTCGACCTCCTCGACCGTGACCTCCGCGGCCGCCAGCGGCTTGCGGGACTTGGTCGCTTCCGTCGAGTTCGCCGGGTCGCCGTCCACGTACTGCATGATCCAGCTGTTCAGCCAGCGCTCCATGTCCTCGCGCTCCTTGAAGGAGCCGATCTTGTCGCGGACGATGCACTTCAAGTAGTGGGCAAAACGACAGATCGCGAACATGTAGGGCAGACGCGCCGAAAGATTGGCGTTCGCCGTCGCGTCAGGATCGTCGTACTCCGCCGGCTTCTGGAGCGACTGCGCACCGATGAAGGCAGCGAAGTCGCTGTTCTTCTTGTGGATCAGCGGCATGAAGCCGTTCTTCGCCAGCTCGGCTTCCCGCCGGTCCGAGATCGCGATCTCGGTGGGACACTTCATGTCGACGCCACCGTCGTCGGTCGGGAAGGTGTGCGTCGGCAGCCCCTCGACCGCACCGCCCGACTCCACGCCGCGGATCCGCGAGCACCAGCCGAAGTGCTTGTACGACCGCGTAATGTTGGTCGCCATCGCAAAGGCCGAGTTCGCCCAGCAGTACTTCTGGTGGTCGGCGCCGTCCGTATCCTCCTCGAAGTCGAACTCGTCGACGGGATCGGTCTTGGCCCCGTAGGGCAGACGCCCGAGGAACTTGGGCATGCAGAGGCCGACGTAGCGCGAATCCTCCGACTCGCGCAGGGACCGCCAGGCCGCGTACTCCGCCGTCTGGAAGATCTTGGTGAGATCCCGGGGATTGGTCAGTTCCTGCCAGGTGTCCATCTGCATCACCGTCGGCGAGGCACCGGCGATGAAGGGCGTGTGCGACGCCGCGCAAACCTTCGACATCTCGCCCAGGAACTCGACGTCCGGCGGCGTGTGGTCGAAGTGGTAGTCGCCGACCAGGCAGCCGAAGGGCTCCCCGCCGAACTGCCCGTACTCCTCCTCGTAGACCTTCTTGAAGATCGGGCTCTGGTCCCAGGCCGTGCCCTTGAACTTCTTGAGCGTCTTGCGCAGGTCGTTCTTCGAGATATCCATCATGCGGATCTTCAGCATCTCGTCCGTTTCGGTGTTGTTGACGAGATAGTGAAGACCGCGCCACGCCCCTTCGAGCTTCTGGAAGTCCTCGTGGTGCAGGATCTGGTTGATCTGCTCCGTCAGCTTGCGGTCGATCTCGGCGATGATGCCCTCGATCGAATGCACGACGTCCTCGGATACGACGGATTCGTCGGCCAGCACGTACTCGGCAAGGGTCTGCACCGCGGTCTCGACGGCCTCCTTCGCCCGATCCGACTTCGGCCTGAACTCCTTGTTCAGCAGGCTCGTGAAGTCGTCGGCGCTGAGCGCCTCGGCCTCGGGCTGGACCTCCGTCTGGGCCTTCGCGTCAGCCATCTTTACCCTCCTCCGCCGCGCCGGCGTCCTCGGCCTCGGGCTTGGGCGCCGAGGCAAGGGCCTGCAGCAGCGCCGGATCCTGAATGGTCTTGGCGATCAGCTGCTCGGCCCCGGTCTTGCCGTCCATGTAGGTTACGAGGTTGGAGAGCTGGGTCCGGGCCTCCAGGAGTTTCCGAAGGGCGCCGACCTTCCGGGCGACCGCCGCCGGGGAAAAGTCGTCCATACTCTCGAAAGTGATATCCACGCTAAGGTTGCCGTCACCGGTCAGCGTGTTCGGCACCTGAAAGGCGACCCGCGGCTTCGCCGCCTTCAAGCGATCGTTGAAATTGTCGACGTCGATCTCCAAAAACTTCCGATCGGCGACCGCCGGCAGCGGGTTCTCCGGCTTGCCGGAAAGATCGGCCATAACACCCATGACGAAGGGGATTTGGACTTTCTTTTCGGCCCCATACACCTCGACGTCGTATTCGATCTGTACCCGCGGCGCTCTGTTGCGCGCGATGAATTTCTGGCTGCTCTGCGCTGCCATGCCCAAAACCCTTCGTTGTTCCTGTACACCCCTTCGCGCCGAACGACCCGGGTGCGTCGTCCCCGGCTTTATCGCTGGCGAAGCCATCATGCCCGAATAAAAGGTTAATGTTAAGCTCTAGAATTACGAGTGGTATTAATCACTGACATCGGATCCGCGGAGCTTTTCCGCCTGGCCGGCGGCATCCGGCATTAAGTCACGCAATATGTCAATAAACTCTTTTGCCACCAATCCTTTGGCTCTTTTCAGCAGGATGGGTATCGGACTCGAAGGCTCGTGCTGTGCGTAGTAGTCACAGATCATATCAAGCAGCCGGATCACATCTTCTCGGCTTTTGACTTGAGCTGTCTCAAGTCGATTCGGCCCGGCCTTGACGGCCCCGGGGTCTGCCGACTGCTGCGCTGCCCCGAGAGGAGCGCCCTCGCCCGTGCGCTGGGCCAGCTTGTCTGCAAGCAGATGTGAAATCTGTCGCAGGCAGGCCGTGAGGTCCTGGAAATTCGGCGTTTTATCGGCGGACACCTGCTCTCCGATCCGGGCCTCCATGTCGACGACCTCGCGCAGGGCCGCCTCGGCGGCCGCGGCCGCGTCGCGCAACTCCTCCAGGTCGCAGTCGAGGAAGGCGGCGTTGATCGCCGCCGGATCGGGCGCGCCCTCGGCCACCTCGCCCGCAACCGCGGTCTCGCCGCTTGCAATCGACGTGTCGCGAAAGCTTATGGAGCCGAAGGTCTTGGAGACGATGAGCCGCGACGACTTGAGGTCGCGCAAATAAGTCTCCGGATCGTTCAAGCCTTCCAGAATGTTGATCCGCTGGGTCGGGTCGGCCCCGTCCGCCGGATCGAGCTGGGGATGGACCTGCTCCCAATGCCGGCTCACGTAGCCGTGGATCAGCTTCAGGCCACCCAGAAACCCGCCGAGGCCTTCGGTGTTGAGCGCCGCGCGGGTCAAGTGGAGCGCGACCCGCAGATCCTTGGTTCTGGTCAGGAGCTCGGTCGCCTGCTGCCCGACCGCGGCCCAGTCCACGCCGTTGCCGGCAGGCCCGGCGCCATCGTCCAGCATCGGGGCGGCCTTGTCGCGGGCGTCGCCCTCCAAGGCGATGAAGTCCGGGTCGTACTCGAGATCCTCGCCGCAGGGATGCTCCGCCGAGACGTCCTGCAGGAGAGCATCGAGATTGAGTTCCGGCATGCGTCGCTCCTCCTGGCGGCCATCTACCGTCAGCCGCCTCGACCGGGCCTCCGGTCGTGACCGCAGGGCTCTTCGTAGCAGGAAACCCGCGGTTTGAGAATGGCGGCGGATCCACCTCCGAAAGCCCGGCCCGCGTCGTCTCCTTAACACTCCTTGTTCGGCGGTGGACGCCGCGGGGACCCCGGCATTCGAGGGCGGGCCGCGATGTCCATTATCGGTTGCAGAAACGATTTGCCTGCTCGCCAGAAAACACCGTGCCGACACACACGCTATGGGAGCCTGAGGGTCGCCTCTGCATCGAGGAGGGACTCGGGATTGCAGCGGCCGAACGCGTTGTCCGAGCGCAGCGGCGCGGCGAGCGCCGGTTGCCCGGCAGCGCCCACACGCAATCGATGTGACAAAGGAGGGACTTCTCAAATGATGGATGTCAACAGCTCACGCCTTCCACCGCCGTCGGCGACCTCGCCGGCCGGCGGGACGCTCCCCGCCGATTCGGCCTTCAGGACCGTCGTGGCCCAGAACACGGGCGCGCCGGTGGAAGTCCTCGGCAACGCCAGGGACGAGGCCCTGGAACTGCGCCGGGTCAACGGCGAGTTCATCGGCCGCAACGGCGACATCCTCCGGGTCAGCGACGAGACCGGCTACCTCGAGGCCCTGAAGCCGCACATGATCGAGTCCCGCGCCGGCAGCCTCCAGATGATGGTCAGCGGCCCGGTCGTCGCGGTGAACGGCGTTACGGTGCCGGCGACCACCGCCCATGCCAACGCGCAGCGCGTCGCCAACCGGCTCGGCACCCCCGTGATCGCGCTCTACAACGGTCCGCACACCAACATCCCCAACGAAGAGGGCGCCAACGCCCCGACCCGGCGTTGGCGGGAGTTCGCCGGCGCCGGTGATCACAGCGACCGCAACAACGGCATCGATGGCCAGAACCTCGCCGTTCGCCTGGCCCGGATCATGGTCGAGCACGTCGACAGCGGCTCCTTCCCCCTGACCTCGCCACTGACGGTCGTCGGCCACAGCGAAGGCGTGTCCTTCACCCGTGCCGCCTTCGACAACGCCCGCCAGATGCTGATCTCCCGGGGCATGTCGGGCCAGGAGGCCGAGCAGACGCTGCGCGACCACGTCGACTTCATCGGCCTCGGCCCGGGGTCGTCGCGGCAGTCCAACGCCGTCGACGGCGTCTACTACCTCAACCTGGACGACCGGGTCGTCGGCGGCCTCGGCCTGACCCGCAACTGGGGCTCGGACGCGACCGTGGTGTTCCGCATGAACGAAGGCGACAACAACCACTTCGCGCCCGGCTACATCAGCCAGATCCGCTCGGAGGCGCTGAGGCTCGATCCCGGCTTCTACTTCCAGGACGCGCAGGGGCAGATCTCCGATCTCGTCGTGATCAGGGAGACGATCAGTTCGACCCACGGGCGTACGACGAGCCACCGCCTGGCCCCGGTGGATGCGAATGGAGCGATCGGTCAGCCTATCGTGAGGACCACCGGCGCGTCGCGCATCGCCGGCCTGTTCAGCAACGCCAGCGAAAGCGGGCTGCCGGTCGAACGGAGCACACAGAGCCTCGGTGCCGCGTCGAAGACGACGGAGACGATCCGGCTCTCCGACCTGGAGGCGATGCCCGGCGCCTTCTCCGGCCGGGAACGCGCGGCCGGCGACGATCGCGGCGACCCGCCGGCGGCTTACGAGCCCGACTGGCAGCCGCGCGATCCGAACTGGTCGGCCGAGGGCGAGACGGCCTCGCCCGAGGACGTGGCTCGGACCGGAGGGTCGTGATCCGCCCGGTCGTTCCGGAGCCCGGAGACGATCCGTCGCGACACCAGTGTCCGAAGCATAGAGTTAGAGCGGCTTATCCGCGTTCGAATGAGCGCGGGCTGCTCTGGCGAGCGATGCAGCGGGGGCGGCCGGCCTTGGCCGCCCCCGCTCCCCTTTCTCCCCCGGGCCGTCGGCGTCTCGCGCGCGATCCGTCTTCTCCGCGCCTACACGTGGCGCGCGAGTTTGCTCAAGAATTGCCACAGTCATGTCGCTCGGGGCGTGGGACATTGCTCCCCTAGCGTTAATGGACCAACCGCTTGCGTCATCAAGGAGGGAAACAGATGATCGCGACCGGCTACCGGGGGCTATCGCCGCCCCCATAATCCTGCACTGCCATCGTCCGAGCTGCCCTGAAGTCGTTGCAAACGCGGGCTCAAACGCGAGCTGGGCGCCCTAGGCGCCATGCTTCGAGCGACTCCGTCCCAGGGCGGAAGGCGTGGCAGCGCGAGGCGACACCCTGCGGAAACGGATGATGACGCAGCACCGCGAGGGCTGCGAACGGCCAACTGTATCCTACTACCTATGAGGGAAAAACCATGTCTAAGCAAAGATATATGGACAAAGGCGCGGCCATGCCTCGCGGCATGGAAGGCAAGGCGGTACGTCGGGTGCCGAGCGGCACCGCCAAACCGGTGTGGGAGGGCGTCTGAGATGTCCAGTCCCTTCGACGCGATCGGCGGAGCGATCGACCGGGCGCGCGGCGCGGTCGGCGGCTTCATCGACAGACGGACCGATGGCACGCCCTTGGAAGGCGCCGGCGACAGCTTCGCCGATGTCCTGCGCCCCCAGCCCCCGGCGCAAGAACGGCGGGACGGGCAGGCGTCCAATAGAGCTGGGGACGCCGGCGGCGGGAACGTCGTTCAGCGTGCCGCCAACGCCTTCGAGCGCGCTACCAACGACATCCCGGTGCTCGAGGGCCTTGGCGACTGGGCCGGAGAGACCTTGGGCGGTGAGTCGCAGACGCCCGGCCGGGTGCGGACGGAACTGGCCGATGCCGCCAGCGCCCTCGCGTCCGGCGGTTCGCCGGGCCTTGCCGAGAAGAGCACGGCGGCCCCCGAGGGTGACGGCGAGAGCTGGCGTCCGGGCGGCCTCGACGACTTCGTCGACGGCTGGCGGAACGGCGCCGCCCGCGCGCACCGGTTCGGCGTGGTGATAGACTACCTCAGCGGCCAGCATCCCGAAATGATCCCGCCGATCGAGCCGCGAGAGTTCGACGAGCACACGGTCACCGGCAGGATCGGCCAAACGATCGCCGGGGTCGGCGCCGACCTGGCGACCCTGCCCTTCATTCCCGGGCACGAGCGGATCAAGGCCTCGCGCGAGGACAGCACGATCGCCCCGAATACCGCCTACTGGCTGGGCATGGCCGATATGGCAGGGACCGTCCTGCCCCCGGTCTGGTCCGCCGGAACGGCGGCCCTGACCGAGAGCGGGCGCGCCCTCGCCGACCGCGAGGCCGACGTCGGCCTTGCCGACGCCGCCCTGCGTGGCCTGCAGGCCGGCGCCCTGTCCTTGGCCTTCGACCGGGTCACCGACGGCCTGTCCGGGCTTGGCGGCGGCTCGGGCAACGGCGGCCTCTTCGGCGATCTCTTGCCCGAGCCGGTCGGGGTGAGGATATTGGACAATCCCGTCGACGGTCCGCAAGGGCTCAGGGGGCCAACGACACCGCCTGACGAGCCACTAGGACAGAACGTCTTTGCCTCCTGGTGGGGAGGCAAGAAGATTGAAGAAGGCAAGCAGGGAAAACATCAGCCGGACCATAACAACTTCATTCCTGGTCGTAGCGAACTGACCCACCCTGATCCGCAAGAACTTCTGGACAAGCACGCGGGAACGGGTCAACGCGCCGGGCGAGAAACCGTTGGCGAACCCGGCTCGAAAGAACGGGTCGATTTTGGCGAACCGATCGGAAAACATGTCGACCAACATACTGGCGAGAAGAACGAAACCACTGTAGGCATGATTCACTACAGCAAAAAGGGGGCGCACATCGTGCCGGCACGCCCCTCGTCTTCGGATTGAGCAAGTTGAGGACGTACGATGAGTGACAAGAGCTCAGAAATCTCGTCCGCATCTCTGCGGCTTTCAGCTCAAAGAGCCTTTCTTGGGCGGATAGACCCGAGTGTAAGGTTGATAAAAATCAAGTCTATAGGGGACGAGATCCATCTCTCTGTCGTGCTGAGAGGGAGTCCCTCCGACGAAACATCTGAAAGCATCAGCGACGCTTCGGCGGAAATCGGTTCAGATTTCCCAGACTCGACTGTCTTGGAGAACATAGAGGTGAGCGCGGAAGAAATACCTGTCGAAAACATCATTGAGAACGGTTGGGTGTACAGAAGCACCGATTAGAAGCAAGCTGTGCGGCCCGCGATGCTGCGGCGATGCCAGAGGGTTGCATCCAATCTTGATCATGGATGGGCCGGTAGCGACTTGCACACATCGGTGTTTCACCCCCACCCCGGCCCTCCCCCATCGAGGGGGAGGGGGAAGAAGGCGGCCACCGTTCATTCAATAAAGCCCTCCCCCTTGACGGGGGAGGGTTGGGTGGGGGTGACTCTCTGAGTTGTGCAGGTCAGCGCTAGGCTGCGATGCCCTTGCAACGGCATCGGCGTCTCAAGCCGGCTCTTTCGTCGATCCGCCTCAGTGTCGTTCATGCAGACTTTGGGCTGCGGGACGCTGCATCTTGCGCGCCAAAAACAGCGTATGCCCCTCACAACGCGCCACATCCAGGGGTTTGCGCGGCAATCCGTGATATCTGGCAGTGGTATCTGGCGGCCCGAGATCTTCTATTCCGCCCACCGGGCTGCCCGGCCCGGCGAACCGCACGCCAAGGTTCGGCTTGGGAAAGCCGGGGCGCTGCTCCAGCGGCGGTGCTGCGTCGTTTCGTGGGGCTTCCGGTGCGGTAAGGAGGGACAAACCGCTTTCGAAAGCGACCCCGCCACCGCGGGCAAAGGAGGGAGAAGCCCGCCGGTCACGGATCCACGGCCCGACCGCAACTCTACGCCTGCCTTGCGGTCTCCAACGCCGGAGACCGCTGCAGCGCCGTGGCTCTCGGAGGTTTCTGGGTCGAAGCCTCTCGGCCGGTTCGACAGTCCAGGAGGGAGGGGACGGAAGAAACGACCTTGGGTGCCGAAGCCAATGGCGTGCGCTTCGCGGTTTGGGCCGCTAGCGCCCGGGGCCGCCGCCGCCGGCGCCCGCAGAGCGGAGGCCGGGCCGATGACCGGGCTGAAGGGTGGTCAGAAGGAGGGAAAAGGTGAAAGCCGGCCGGAAGCCGGCGTCAAGCGGAAGGCCGCCGATCAGCGTCCGGACCACGCGCCGAAGCAAGCCCGCCCCGGCGATCGCCGCGGCGAGACGCGCTTCAAGAAGCGACGGCGTGTCGTCGGCCGGAGCTTCTGGGGCCGGAGCTTCTGGGCACGGACGAAGACAATCGGCAACGGCCTGCAGCAGCCGGCTCTCCAGCAGGGGTTCTGCCAGAACGGCCTTCATCGCCGCCGCCCGGCGGCAGGGCCGCGACGGATTGCCGGCGTGGCGCGCTCTACGCGACACCTCTCGTCATCCGTCTTCGCTGCTGCTGCCTGTCTCGTCATAGCGAAGGGAAATGCTCAGCCTCGACTGTGGGCGACGCTGCAGCTTAGGCGCAGGCGCGGCGCCGCGCACAGGGTAAAAGATCTGTCAAAGTTCGGGCAGGGTGATCGCGCTCCGGTTGTCGGCCCCCGCGCCCCGGGAAACATGCGCAGGGCGGATCGCGAGAGACCGTCGGGCTTGGCTGCGGCGCCAGGAAGACGGCACGCCCCCGCCGCGGCGTCTCCGGCGCCGATCGCGTCGAATATTTCTAGCGCTACAAAAAATATCCTGCCTGCAAAACTCAAATGTACGACTGCCCATTTTTTGAGCATTTATTTGCATTGATTCCAAGCTGAAAGCCCTTCCTTTTTGGCTCACAATCATCACAGCAAGCTCATATCGATGAGCGCAGATTTGTAACATGAAAAAGAGCACACTTATCAAACGCTAGTCCAGTTAGGCGTCTTAGGCGTCGAAGAAAAAAAGCACGTGCATCTTCTTAGCGAAACGGCTCTGGGCCCGGAAAGCGGAGGATACTGTGCATCGAGATCTCAGTCTTATACGGCGGATCACAGCGCTTTTGACGGTGTGGCCGCCCTCCGCCCGCACGCTCTACTACTTCCGCGTGCTCGACCATCCCGTGAAGCGGCTCTGGGGCGAGCTTCGGGGCAAGCTTCGGGCCGGGCGCCGGCGTGGCACGCCCCAGACTGGCACGCCCCAGACTGGCACGCCTTCGTCCGCACGCTATGCCGCCCTTGCCGCGCTTCTCTCGATCTCCGTCGCGGCTCTGCCCTTTCTCTCCGCTTCGCAGTGGACGATGATCACCAGCAGCCTGGCCGTGCAGGTCGAGAACGCACTGGCTTACTCCTCCGCGGAGCCTCCGGATCCCAGGGCGACGCAACTGGCCAGGACCGCAGCGGCGGACGACGTGGGCGGCCTCGGGAGCCCCGCCGGTGCCGAGCCTCCGCCCGGGCCCCCGGGCGGGCCCCCGGGCGGGCCTGTGGAAGCGTCCGGCCAGAACGAACAGGTCGCGCTGCTGTCGGGACCGCTATCGGAAACGGAAGCCGTGGAGCCCCCGAAGGCGGCCGCGCCGGGGGTGGCGCCTGCGGCGGAGTCCTTCGAATGGATCGATCTCCTGGCCAAGGAGGCCGATCGCGATCTCGACGGCCGGCCCAGGCAAGCGGAAGAGACGGAGGTTCCTGAGGATCCCTTCCGGGCCGAACAGGCGTCGGCCTCTGCCCCGGAACATGCCGGCGCGTCGGCGGGCGAAGCGACGGAGGGGCCGCCCGAGGCCCCTCTTTCCGAGGTCGACGCCTTGGCGGAAAGAGGAGGGCCCGGCACCGGGCACCCGGGATCTCCGGTCGACCTCCTGCCCGCGTTTCCGGGCGGCGACGTCGAGCCGGCCGAAGACGCGGCGTTTGGACCGCCGCGGCCCGACGAAATCGAGGCCGAAGACGGCGGCATCGGCCGCGCGCCGCTGACCGCCGAGCGGGTCATCGATCTTCCGGATCCGCCCGAGGGCGCGCTGCCGGAGCCCATCACGCCCGGCGAAGCGATGATCGAGATCCCGGAGCTGCCGAGATCGGATCTTTCGCTCAGCGTCGGGAAAGGCCGGCTGATCCGCCTCTCCCGCTTGATCGACAAGGTGCTGCTCGCGGACCCCTCCGTCGCCGACGTCCACGTGGTCTCGCCGCGGCTGATCTACGTCTTCGGCAGCAAGGTGGGCCAAACCGATCTCTTCGCCCTCGCCGCCGACGGCGACGTCGTGGCTTTCGTGGATCTGGCGGTCGCGCCCGACGTGGACGTCGCGGGAAGCCGGATCGAAGAGCGCTACCCCGGCAGCACCGCCAGGTTGGACGCTCTGGGCGGCAAGGTCGTCGCCAGCGGCGAAGTCGGGAGCTTCGCCGAAGCCTACGACGTCGCCGCGCTGGCGCAAGGCCTGGCCCCGGAGGGCATACCGCCCTACAACCGGACCGCCATCGACAGGTCGCAACAGGTGAACCTGCGGGTGCGCTTCGCCGAGGTCAGGCGCAACGACATCTACCGGCTCGGCATAAACTGGCAGGCCCTGATCGAACGCGGGGATTTCCTCGTCGGCCTGGCGACCGGCAACTTCGCCGTCGTCGGCAGCGAGGTCGGCGACGAAACCTTCGCCACGGCCTTCGGCAGCTTCGACAGCGGCAGCGTCGAGCTGGACGTGGTCATCGACGCCCTGCAGCGCGAAGGCATCGTCAACATCCTGGCCGAACCCAATCTCACGGCGCTCAACGGCGAAGCGGCGAGCTTCCTGGCCGGCGGCGAGTTCCCCTTCCCCGTTCCCAGCGGCAACGGCGACGTGACGATCCAGTTCCGGGAATTCGGCGTCTCCTTGAGCTTCCTGCCCACGCTGCTGGGCGACGATCGTATCGCCATCCAGGTGCGGCCCGAGGTCAGTCAGATCAACTTCGGCTCCGGCTTCGCGATCGACGGCTTCGTCGTCCCGCTGCTCACGGTGCGCCGCACCGAGACCACGGTCGAGCTCAACAGCGGCCAGACCTTCGCCCTCGCCGGCCTGTTCCAGCGCAACGTGACCGACGACCTGGACAAGTTCCCCTTCCTCGCGGACATCCCGATCCTGGGCAAGCTGTTCCAGTCGGTGCGCTACCAGCAGGAAGAAACCGAGCTGGTCATCCTGATCACGCCCTACCTCGTGAACCCCGTCTCCGACCGGGAGCGTATGGCCCTGCCGGGCGCCCCACCGGAGGGCATGAGGTTGCCGCACAGAAAGCCGCCGAGAAGCCCGGTCGACGACACCGTAGGATTCATCATCGATTGAGGGACCCGGACATGAAGCGCCCAGCCCCAGACCGGAAACGCGACCGGCGAGCTCCTCTCGTCCGCGCCCCTCTCGTCCGTACCTTGGCCCTGCTCTGCGCACTCTCGGCCTGCGCGCCCGAACCGCCGCCGCGCCCCCTGCGCACGTTCGCCGTGGTTCCGGTCGAGCAAAGCCACATGGTCGCCTTCGAGGCGGGCAGCGTCGCACTCGACGGCGAAGCGCAGCGCCAGCTTCACGCCTTCGCCCGCAGCCACGACGTCGCGACCGCGGGCAAGGTCGTCCTCGAAGGCGGAGAACCGGAGGGCGCCGCGCGCCAGGCGGCCGTGGCCGCCGCCCTCCGCGCCCTCGGCGTTCCGGCCGAGAGGATCACGGCAGCGGAAGGGGCGCTCGAGCCCGGCCTCGTCCGGGTGACGCTCCACGGCGACGCCATCGTGTCGCTCGACTGCGCCGAGGACGGCGCGGCCGCCGGCGGCACCCTGCCCTGGGGCTGCGTCAACGAGCTCAACCTGCTGCACATGGTCGAGGACCCCGAGGATCTCCTGCGGGGACGCAGCCTCGGGCCCGGCTCCGCCGGGCGGGCGGTTCGGGCGATGCAGTCCTATCAGCGCAGGTTCGATCCACAGGACGAAGGAGCCGGCGCGCCCTAAAGCATGACCATCCCGCTATAGATCGAATGATCTGCGTTTAACTGGACTCAATTAGACGCAGATCATTCGATCTATTCCATAGAGTTAGAGCAGCTTATCCGCGTTCGAATGAACGCGGGCTGCTCCAGGCGGACGAAGACCGGGCTTCAGCCGGAGAACTCGTTCGTTCCGATGGCCCTGGCCCGAACGGTGGAGTCCTCGATCAAGAGCAGCCTTCTGATCTTCCTCAGCAAGGCCCGCGTCGCGCTCTCTCCCAGGATCTCCTGCGCGACCTGCTCGGCCTCCAGTTCCCGGCCCGCGAGGCCCAGCACCAAGGCATAGTTGCGCCTGTGCTTCTCGGCCGCCGCGGGGGCGTTGGCGACGGAGCGCATGAGATCGATCGCGGAAGCATGGTTGCCCACGAGCGAGAAGGACAGCGCGAGATTGCTCTGCAGATCGACGTCCCGCGGCTTCAGCTCAAGTCCTGCCAGATAGGCGTCCTGGGCCTTTTCGTGAAACCCGAGGAGATCGTAGGCGGTTCCGAGCAGCCGCTGGTTTTGCGGATTCTCATCGTCCTGCTCGATCGCGCGCGACAAGGGCTCTATGGCGCGCTCCGGTTCGCCGAGCACGATGGAGGCCCTGCCCCGTCCTCTCAAGGCCTCGGCGCTCATGGGGTCGAGGGCGAGGGCCGCGTCGTAGGCGCCTGCGGCCTGGGCGGTTTGGCCGCTGGCGGCCAGCGCGCTTCCGAGACGGAGCAGAGGCCGGATCTCCTGCGCGTCCCTCTCGACCGCCTGCCGGTAGATCGCGATCGCCACATCCAGATCCCCGGCATCGCGCATCCGGTCGCCCAGGCTGAGCAGTTCCTCCGAGGGACTTCTTTCGGGCGGTGGCGCGGCCCCCCCGATCGACTCGCAGCCGCCCAGGGAGGTCGCGAGGACGACGGCCGCGGCCAGCTTCGCAGCACGATAGGTGCCGCGCACGCCGGGGGAGGCTTCGCCGGCGCCGGCTCGCCTTCCGCAGCCGGCACGTCCCGTCGCGCAGGATCGGGCCGTCGCGCAGGATCGGGGATTTTCGTCAGCCTTCGTGACGCAAGGGTGCTCTGATCGCATGCCGTGTCTCTCCGCCGCCGGTTTGCCGCTCATGGACGCCCCCTTCTGTCGCTGGTTCTTCGCCTCCAGTCCTCCCAATCCGGTCCCGGGAGATCGCCCCGGAAGAATGAGCGCCATCGACGCTTGTCGTCGCGACGGCGCAGGCCGTGCCGCTTGCCCCCCAAGGTCGAGGGTGCGTTTTGGACGCGGTTTCGCGTCCTCCCGCCTTCCCCGCAGCCTTTCGCCTATCACACCACGATCTCTGCGCTATTCAATGCCAAGTTGCAAACATCTTTGTGAAGTGACGTCGGTAAACCTTCATATCCCCCGCCGCGGCGGCGCACGCCCTGCCCCGCGCGGCCGCTCCCGGGACCGAGCGGCCGAACATGTCGCCCGGCCGGGACCTCGATTGCCCGGGTCGGGTCTTGAAGGCGGGGCGCAATCGGAAAACGGCCGAAAGGCTTGCCTCGGACGCCCCTCTCTACGGAGGGCGAAGCCATTGAGATCTCTTCGATACCAGGAGAACGTGCCGCGCGGTGACGCCGGCCTCGACGCCGCGGGAGTCCCCTCGCCCGCCGGCCGCGGCGGCAGATGCCGGCATCTGCCGAAGTCCCCTGGAGGGCTTCGGGCGTGAAGACAGCGGCCGCAGCCTTCGATATCCAAAGAAGGACACCGGAAACCTCCCCGATGACACACCCTTGGCCCGCGACGCCTTGTTACCATGGTTTTACCTAGGAGGGGTTTTTTCAAGCCATGGTCGTCGCCCTGCGGCGCCCGCGGCGACGTACAGACCGTCGACAAGGAGGGACCCATGTCACCCCAGAGCATCACCGCCTCCGGCGGTGGGGACGCCGTTGGCAACGTCCTCGCCAACAACGACCTCAACGCTGGGCCCAATGCTGGAATCGACGCGCAACAGACCGACTTCGCGTCAGTGACCAGCGACCTGTCTGCCTCCAAAGAAGCCAAGGCCGCGAACGAGACCACGAAGGAGGCCGGCGACACGGACGACCGTCAGGACAAGAAGACCAACACCCTCAAGTTTTCCGGCGATACGGACTATCTGGATCTCCTCGCGATCAAGGGCGGCGGCTCGTCCATCGATTCCGGCGACGCGCTCGACGGAGAGGAGACGAGCATCTTCGACTTGATCGTCAAGGAGGTCGCCGACGACGACGAGGACAACGGCAATGACGCCAAGGACAAGATCCTTGAGAAGACCGGCACCAAGGCGGCCCTGGAGGACTTGGCGCGCAGCACCGAGGAAAGCGTGAAGCTGGTCGTCAACCCGTCGTTCCTGCAGGCTTTGCAGGAGCTGAAGGCGATCAACGACGAGGCCTCGAAGAAAATCGTCGAGACCAGCCTGCAGAGCCTCGACTCCGGGATCGTCACCGATGGCGATGACGTGAGCGCCATCACCTACGACACCTCGGATTCCGTCGGCAGCATATCGCTGCAGGTGGAGGGCGAGTCCGTCGGCTACGTCAAGCTCGTCGCCGCGTCCGGCAAGGAAGACGACGACCGGGACCGCCTGCCCCTGATCTAGTGCCGACTTGCGGATTTCGGCGTGTCACCCACCCCCATCAAGGAGGGTGACACGCTGATTGGTGCGTGTCATCACTGGATCGAGAGCGGCTCGGTCTGAGCCGCCAGTCCCGGTCCGCCGTCAGAGCGATCGCCGATCCGGCGCTCACGCGCTGGCTTGTGCGGGAGTCTTCGGCGCGGCCGCCTTGGCAGCTTCGGCGGTAGGCAGCCGGATCGTCCCGATCGGCTGCACCGAGAACTCGGCGACGAGGTCCTGGTAGGAGAGCACGGCAAGATCGAAGCCGTTCTTCTGAAGCAGGCTGCGGACGTAGCGGCGCACGTCCAGGGACGTGAGCACGATCAGCTTCGCCCGCTCGCCGGCCTTGCGTTCGATGCTGCGCCGCAAGGCCCCGATCAGGGCCTCCGTGCTTCGTTCGTCCAGGGCCAGAAAACTGCCGACCGAGGTCTGGCGGATCGCGCCGCGGATCAGGTCCTCGGCTTCCTTCTCGAAGATCACCGCGGCCAGGACCTTGTTGGCATCGGCATGGCTGTGGCAGATCTGGCGGCCCAGGCTGGTACGCACGTACTCGGCCAGGAGGACCGGATCCTGCTCCTTGCCGCCCCACTCCACCAGCGCCTCCAGAACCGCCCGCAGGTTGCGGATCGACACGCCTTCGTCCAGCAGGCGGCGCAGGACATCGGCGGTCTTCTGCAAGGGCACGCCCCGCTGCATCTCGCGGATGAGGTCGCCGTGGGTCTCGTTCATCCGCTGCAGCATGATCTGGGTCTCCTGGATGCCCAGGAAGCGGGCCGCATGCCTGGACAGGGTCTTGCCGATGATCGTCGCCAGGATCGTGTTGCAGTCCATGAAGCCCACGCCGGCCCGCTCCAGGGCCTGACGATGGCGCGGGTCCAGCCAGACGGTTTGCTCGAGATCCAGCAAGGGCCCGCCGGTCTCTCCGGCGACGTCCAGCAGCTCCAGGTGCGCCGGATCGTCGTAGAGCAGGAGCGGCTCCGGCTTCAGCTCGCCGTCGGTCACCGGCACGCCCTCGATGTCGATGCCATAGCTGTTCGGTGGCAGGACCGGATCGGCCTCGAACCAGATGCTGGGGACCTGGACGCCCAGTTCCGAGAAGATCGACTCCCGGATCCGCCGCAGATTGCGCTGAAACAGACCGACTTCCAGCGCCGGGTAGAGCGCGGCGCCGGCGCGTACGACCACCACCTGGCTCGGCTCGGACCTCGGCTCGCCGCCGCCGGGCTGACGCGGCCTCGGTTCGGGCGCTTCCGCGGCATCCAGCCGCGCGCGCCGATAGAAAAGCGCGGAGAGACCGCCGAGCATCGCGGCGAGGAACAGGAATATCCCGCTGGGAAAGCCGGGCACCGCCGCCATGATCAGCACGACGAAGGCGGCGAGCCCCAGGGAGCGCGGGTCCGAGACGAGCTGGCGCGAGATGTCGCTGCCGAGGTTCTCGGAGTTCTCCGACGTCACGCGGGTCACGAAGGTGCCCGCCGTGATCGAGAGGAACAGCGCGGGGATCTGCGCGACGAGCCCGTCGCCCACCGTCAGGAGGGCATAGACCTGGAGCGCTTCGCCGACCGTCATGTCCTGCTGCATGGTGCCGACCGTGATGCCGCCCAGCAGGTTGACCGCGATGATCACCAGCCCGGCGATCGCGTCACCCTTGACGAACTTCATGGTGCCGTCCATCGCGCCGTAGAGCTGGCTCTCCTTCTCCAGCATCGTCCGGCGGCGCCGCGCCTCCGACTGATCGACATCGCCGCTGCGGAGATCGGCGTCGATGCTCATCTGCTTGCCCGGCAGGGCATCGAGCGTGAAGCGGGCGCTGACCTCGGCGATCCGCTCGGCGCCCTTGGTGATCACCACGAACTGCACCACGGTGATGATCAGGAAGATGACGAGGCCGACCACGAGGTTGCCGGCGACCACGAAGCTGCCGAAGGTCTGGATGATCGCGCCGGCGTCGGCCTGCAGCAGAATCAGCCGCGTCGTGGTGATCGAAAGCGCGAGGCGGAAAACCGTGGAGATCAGGATCACCGCCGGCAGCGTCGAGAAGTCGAGCGGGCTCTTCAGGTAGAGCGAGACCATCAGCAGCAGCACCGTGACCGACATGCTGCCGGCGAGAAGGAAATCGACGAGCCAGGTCGGCAGAGGCAGGACCATCATGATGATGGCCGTCACCAGGAAGGCGACGATGATCAGATCCTGGCGCTGACCGGCCAGCAGAAGAAACTGCTGCACACGGTCCTGCAGGCGGCCGGAGCCGGCTGGCTGGCTCATGCCGACCATCCTCGGCCGGCCTGCGCCGCGCCTTCGGCCGGCAGGTCCTCGCCGCCTCTCTGCTGCGCGCGCTGATCGACGAACTGGCGAAAGGACCGCCGGGCTTCCGACGTCCGGCCCTGCAGCAGCAGGGCCCGGCTTTCGAGCAGCCGCGCGGCCTGGCGCGACGAAGGCTCCAGCGAGGTCAGCTTCTCGATGACGGCCAAGGCCTCTTCGGGCGCCTTGTTGAGCACCAGGGCATAGGCCAGGGACCGCAGGACACCGGGATCCTCCGGCGCCTCTCGTGCGGCGACCTGGAGCAGGGCCAAGGCGCGGCGGTATTGTCCGAAGCGGAGGTAGAGATAGCCCAGGACCTGGAGCATCTCCGCGGTGGCCGACGGCATCATGCGAAAACCCTACGCTTCGATGAGCGCGTTGACATAGCTGCGCAGAAGGCGATGGCGGCGAAGCTCGCTGCGCAGGACCAGGGCCGCATAGCGGCCGAGCTTGTCCTGATCGTCCGGCGCCCGGCTCATGGCCTCGGCCAGATCCTCGAGCAGCGCCAGATAGTGTTCGCCCTGCATGATGCGCGGATCGGCCAAGTGCGGCATGGCGAAGTCGAAGAGCTGCTCCTCCAGGCTTTCCGGCGCCAAACCGAAGCTTCCCCGCCGGCCGGCGGCGCGCAAGACGACCTCGAAGCGCTTCAGCTGCACCGCGTCGCCGGGGGAGACCTCGCTCTCGTTGAGCCGTTCGATCGTCCGGTCGAGCCGAACCGTGCCGGCCTTCAGGTCGCTCATCCCAGGGGATTCCGGCATCGGCGGCGCGCCGGCTCCGGCGCCACGCTGTGGCCCCTCGGCGTCAAAGCTTCAGCCTCAAGGTCTCGCCCTGCCGGCTGAGCACGATGTATTCGCGCTCGATCTTCTCGATGGTCCATCCGCTGTCGAGCAGGGTTCCTTCGACGTACTTCCGGCCGTTGCCGGCGATGACGTAGGGCGCCGCGCCCGTCCACACGGCCCGGATCGAGAGCGGCGGTCCGGACGGGCCGTCCGTGACCCGAACATTGGCGTCGAACACGAGGTCGCGACCGAAGCGCCGGTCGAACCACTTCAGCGCGGCGCGCCAATCGGCTGCCTGGTCGCTCTTGATCTCTCCGCTGGCGACCACCGCGCCCGCGCCGGTCGTCACCCGCACCGCGGCATCCAGGCCCGTCGTCGCCAGTTGCCGACGCAGCGCTTCGGCGGCACCCTCGACCGTGACCACCAGCGTCTCGAGCCGCCGCAGGCCGGCAGCCTCCTGCTTCACCTCCTGCACGAGGCCCTGCAGTTGTTCGCGCCTGGGCAGGTAGCCGGTCAGGCGATAGACATCCGCCGAGACGCGTTCGATCTCCAGCCGCCCGCCGTTCCGCCGCGCGATCTGCGCCACGATATCCCGAATCCTCTCGAAGCCGGGCTCGGCGAGCGGTTCGGCAGCCTCGACCGGCGCGCGCCCGTCGCCCGCCTGCGACAGCCCTGACGATACGATCTTCGTCGGGACGGCCCCGGCCGGCGCCTCCTTCCAGAAGGTCTCCGGGAGGCGGCCGGCCGGGTCTTCGGTCGCCGCGATCTCAGCCGAGGGGGCTTCACTCTCGGCGGAGAACAGGTTCAGGCCGAAGGCAAAGGCGACCGCGGCCAGCAGCGAAGCGGCGATGCCTTCCATCCAGGCCTTGCGCCGCTCCTGTTGCGCCGTCGGCTCCAGGCGGATTTCGATCCCGGCAAGCGAGAGCCTGACCGGCAAACCGCTGACGATCTCCTGCCCCGGCGAGAAGTCCCTCGAGCCGACGGCGACGTCGCCGTTCAAAGGCTGGACCGTCAGCCGGCCCTTGAGTCCCAGGTCACCCAGGAGCCCCAGGTTGCCGAGGCTCAGCTTCGCGTGCTCCGCCGCGATGCCGGGATCGGACAGGACGATGTCACAGTCGGCACTACTTCCGAGGGTATAGCTCCCGGGCGCGAGCCGTTGGAAAACGCCTCCGTGACGGCCGCATTCTATGTTCAGTACGAAGCGCTGATCCCTGGTATCGTTCATGATCCGACACCGATCGTCGTTGATCTCTTCATCGGACCCACGCTGAAGTCACTCGCCCGCGCACTGTCCGGGGGTTGCGCAAAATATAACCAAATCGTTTGCGCAAGCTCTCCCTCAGCACTTTTTGCCAGGTGCCGACTCTAATTCGCAAATTTGCGTGTCGGGCGCAGTGGCATCAAACAAATAGAATGCCACTGCGCCTGACGAATTAAGCTTTAGCTCGGTCGAACGGTGGCACCGATGATCGCGTTTTCAAGGCTGGTTTGCTGCGCTTCCTTCTTGGCCTCGAGATTCTGCGCCATGGCCTGGTCGTTCAGCTCGTTGACCGCTTGCTGAAACTCATCGGCCCCGGAAAAAGCGCCCTCGGTGTTGAAGATGTCGGTGCCTGAGCCGACTCCGGTTGTCGTCGTCATTCTTCCCTCCTTTGGTGGATTTGCCACAAAGTGGGCAGCAGTTCGGAGCCTGCGGCATAGGCCGAGAGCAGTAAACTCAGGTGCTCCGCTTCGGCCGGCGTCACACCGCTGTCCAACACGGAACGACAGCGATCTTCGCCGCGGGCCAACTGATCCCGCAGTTCACGCAAAACCGCTCCTGTAGAATCTTTCGCCAGTGCTTTGTCGACATCCACGAAAATAAGCTGAGTTTTGCTCAATTTAACAGACTCCCTCGGCGAGAAAGAGCTGACCGCTCTTCACACCTTAACCATTGTGTGAAGCGCAAAGGGAGTCAACGGAGGGTAGAGCACGAAAACTGTGTCATGGCTGTGTCCGCCACTTCCATCCGCTGCTGACTTCTTAGGCAACATCGAGTTTTGGAGCGGCTTATGTCGCTGAAAGTCAATAAATTCGGGAGAAATCCGAGCACGCACCATAGAGGCCATAGCTATGACACGCCACTGAGAGCGCTTTCAGCGTTATGGTTAACACCACTATAGGGAGAAGTTCTTGTAATACGTCTGTAACAGAGAATGCGAGACTTCCCAGTGTCGGAGCGGTTTTTCATAGATCTCCCGGCGGTCGCGAGGTTCGATCTGGCCGGCGCTCTGCGGAGAATTCCGTATCCCCGCATCGGCGTCCCTGGGTGGCGCCGCATCTCCGTGTTCCTGGCCGCGCTGACCATGCTTTCGGCCTTCGCGCCGCCGGCGGCGGCGGCGGACCCGCCGTGGTTCTCGGAGCCCTACGACTACGTCATCGTCGATCAGGACCTGCGGGACGTTCTGCGGGAGTTCGCCGACAACCTCGGTTTCCGGGTCCAGCTCAGCGACGAGATCGACGGACAGATCCGGGGCGACTGGCCCGGGGTCACGGCGCGCCTGTTCATCGACGCCCTGGCGCGCCAGTTCAGTTTCGACTGGTACTACGAAGGCGAGACCCTCTACGTCACGGCCAGATCCGAGGCCGAGGCGCGCATGCTGGCGCTCGGCCCGGTCGGCTTCACGGAACTGGAATCGGAACTGCTGAACCTGGACATCCTGGATGCCCGCTATCCGCTCCGCTTCAGTGACGAGTCCAATCTCGCGCTCGTCTCGGGCCCGCCGCGCTACGTGGAGCTGATCGAGGAAACGCTCCTCGCCCTGGGCAAGCGGGCCGGGGCCGACGTCGGCGTTTTCCGTGGCCGAAGGGATCCCCAGTCGTGATTTCGGAATCATGATTTCGGGGTCGTGATTTCGGAATCATGATTCCAGGCCGGCTTCCCGTTCGGTACCAACCCGCCCCGGAGGGGCAAAGATTCTTGGAGGGCGAGACATCATGACCGCGCCAAGCCTCGATCCCAAAGACCTGAAGCTGCTCTCGGAGGTCGCCCTGTCGGCCGCGGTCCAGGGCCACGGCAAGCGCGCGAAGCCGATCTTCGACGCGCTGCGGCACCTGCGGCCCGACAACGCGGCGGCGGCGATCGGCTACGCGCTCACGGAGATGACGCACGGCAACTTCCAGGAAGCCGCGCGCATCCTGCGCAGGGACGGCGTCACCGCGAAGAACGGCGCCGCGGAGGCCAAGGCCATGCTGATGGTCGCCTTGATGATGGGCGGCCGCTCCGAGGAAGCCGACCCGGTCCAGCGCGAACTCCTGCAGGGCGCGGACGGTCCGGCGAAGCAGATCGCCCGGCTGATGAGCGGAAAGATCAAGGTCGACGCCTGACGGCCCTTTGAGGCCCTTGCTGGAGCTTGGAGATGGAAAGCACACCCACGACGCCCGGCGCGCAACTGCCCAAGGCCCAGGACGCGGCCGCCGAGCCGGTCGACACGGCTTTCACGGCGCAGCTGCAACAGGTGATGATGCTGCAGCAGTTGTTCCAGATGCAGTTTTTCTTCAGCGGCCTGATCGACAGCCTCTGGCTGGATCAGGACGACAGCTTCTACTGACGGACCGCAGGAGGGAGTCTTGCATTGCGGTTCGCGCCGCTCGGCAGAGCTTCGTCTCGTCGCTGGCCGACGCGCGTGAGGAGGGAGCCGGCGCCTCGGGTTTCGGGTCATGGCCCATCGGCCGGCGTTGTGAGGAAAGACCCGTTCAATAAGGAGGGACTATCATGTTGGGTAACATCATCGGTGGCGCCGCTGTCGGTGCCTTTTCCGGACTGACCGATGCCGTCGGTCTCAACAACAAGAGCGACGATGCCGGCGTGTCGAACCGGTTCGAGGGATCCGGTGTCGGCGACACCTTCGAGCAGCTCCTGTCGCAGATTGCGGATCAGGTCAGCGGTTCCGAAGACGCCGCCGAAAGCGGCAGCGGTTCCGAGAGCGCCGGAAGCGGTCTGGAAGCGCAGCTCGGCGCCCTGCTGGAAGCGCTTGGCCAGCTCCTCATGGCCCTGGCGCCGGCGATGGAGCAGATGGCTTCGGACTCCGCCGGCGACGACGCCAGCACCGCGACCGCCTAAGGCACGCGACTGACGACGGACTCCGGGTCCCGCCCGTCGGGGCCCGGAGGATCCCCGGCACCGTCCCGGCCAGGACGCCGACGGCGGGCCGAAGAACCCGCAGGTCGATGGGAAACGCTCATCAGCTGGATGCGGACCATGGAACAGGGAACAGCACAAGCCTTCGCCGAGAGCCAGCCGCTTGGGCTGGTCGCGCTCCGGCTCGGCCGCACGCCGGCCGCGAAGGCGGCCCCGTCGGAGGCAGGCGCCGCCTTTGCGCGCGCGCTGCTCGCGGCCCTGGCCCGAACGCGCATTCTTCAGACCGTGGTGCGGGCGCTCAGGACCCCCGCTTCGGCGACCCGCGGCCTGCCCTCGTCTCTCCTCCTCATTGTCTTCCTCACGATTCCCAAAGCTATTCTCCTGCCGGGCGTGCGCTGCCTCGGCGCCGGCGGCGGCGGCCCGCCCCGCGGCCGGACCCACAGCCGCAAGGCGCAGGCATAGCCACGCAGCGCGACACGACGCCGCCTCGGAAACGACGGCCTCAGCCCCGTGGCGCTTCCGCGGCATCACCGCGGCGACCGCAACCAAACGCCCGCAGTTCCCAGGCGTCCGCAGCTCCAGGAGAAGCAAAATGTCGCTCGACTCTGTTGCCCCGCTGGCCAGCTCCCGCGAAGTGACCGACCCGGGTCACCTCGACGCGGGTCACCTCGATAGGGCCTCCGAAACCACGCTCCGGGATTTCATGACCCAGCAACCCGGCGGGATGACTGCGGTCAGCCGGACTCCCGAGGCCCAGGCCAGACTCCTGGCCAGCCCCAGCGCGCTCGGCGACAAGGTCCTGCAATCCCTGGAAAGCGTGCACCAGAACATGGAGGAGATGAAGGGCCTGGAGGTCGGTGGCAGCACCGAAAAGAGCTGGGTTTCCGTGACCGAGGCCCTGCCCGGCGCGCCGGGACCGGCGGCGCAGAACCTCGGCGCGACAGGCGCTGGGGAATCGGCCTCCGGGGCGACGGGCGCCCTTGCCGGCCTCGACGGCTTCATGAACCTGGACAAGATGAAGGCCATGCTGGAATCGGTCCAGATGCTCAACGACCGCAACCTGGAGCTCAACTTCGTCGCCCGCTCGGTCGGCAACTCGACCCACTCGGTCAACACGTTGCTCCGAGGGCAATAGCCGCGTGTCGGGCAAGCGAGGCACTGCCATGGGCCTTCTCCTGATGAGCCGTTTCGGCCTTGCGGCCCTCCGGCGACCGTCCCGGCTGGCGCTCGCCCTGGGCCTGCTGCTGTTGTCCGCCTGCAAGCAGGAGCTCTACAGCAACCTGAGCGAGCGCGACGCCAACGAAATGACCGCGATCCTGCTGCAGAACCACATCCCTGCGGCCCGGGACTCGAGCACGCCCGGCGTCTTCAGCGTGATGGTCGACCAGAGCCGCTTCGCCGACGCCGTGGAGATCCTGAAAGAACGGGGTTACCCCCGCGAGGACTTCGCCACCCTGGGTGACATCTTCAGCGGCGAGGGCCTGATCTCCTCGCCCATGGAGGAACGGGCGCGCTTCATCTTCGCCTTGAGCCAGGAACTGTCGCGCACGATCAGCGAGATCGACGGCGTGCTCTCCGCGCGCGTCCACATCGTGCTGCCGGAGAACGACCCGCTGCGCTCGGAGCTGGCGCCCTCCTCCGCCTCCGTCTTCATCCGGCACGACGAGCGCGCCCGGATCCAGGCGCTGCTGCCGCAGATCAAGATACTCGTCGCGAACAGCATCGAAGGCCTGGTCTACGACAAGGTCTCGGTCGTGCTCTTCGCCGCGCCCGCCTGGACCGGCCGGCAGGACGCCGGCGCGGCGCGGCCGCAGAGCGCGATCGGCTTTGCCGGCCTGTCGTCGAGCGCCGGCGACGCAAGGACCCTGATCCTTGCGCTCGCCGGCCTTCTGGCCGCGGTCCTGCTCGGCAACGCCGCCCTCTTCCTGCACTGGCAGCGCCGACGACGGGAGGCACCACCGGCATGACCGGGGCGACGCAGACCGTCGAGGCGGCGGGACGGGGGGATCTGGCGAGGCAGGTCGTCGCCTTCAACTACCGCCCCCTGAGCTATCTGCACCCGGATCGGCTGAGCGGACTGCTTCCGGCAGCGCTCGAGGAGAACACCCGGCGCAACCTGCTCGCCTGCCCGCGGACCAAGCGTCAGCTTTCGAGGCGCGTCCTCGGGTCCCTCGGGGCGCCGCCCTGCGGCCTCGATCTCTTCCACTCGGCCGAACGGCGAATGGTCCTGCGGGGACCAGCCTACCTGCGGCGCGTGACGCTGCTGGCCGGCGCCGTCCGGCATGGCGGCTTCCTCCGGACAGTCGTGACGGGCACGGCGCTGCGCCAGGTCATCGAGGCCCTCGGCGCCGAAGCCCATGCCTTCGCGCTCGCCCATCTCCCGCTCAGCGATCGCACGGCCGCCGCGATCCCGCTCGACGCGCTGCGGCGCAGCGTCGAGCGCGACGGCCTCGCCTGCCTGAAGTCCTGGTCGGCCGCGCAGCCCGGCAGCCTGCGGGCACGCCTGGCCCTGATGTACGCGCCGGACGACTGGGACGCTGGCGCCCCGCCCGCCGCCTTGGAGAAGACGGGTGCGGCGCTCGTCGCCGCAGTCGCAGGGGAGCTGGCGGGCGATGACTGAGAAGCTGACCCGGGACGAGGTCCAGCGGAACGCCGACTCGAAAAGCTCGATCCTGAGGGCCGAGGATCTGCTCGACTGGAACAAGGGCCGGATCACCTTGCAGGAGGCCCGGAAGCGCGCGGAAGAGATCCGCCAGGCCGCGGAAGCGGAAGCCCGGGACAGGAGGCGCGAGGCGATCGAAGAGGGGCGACGGGCCGGCGCGGAGGAGGCCACAAGGCTCGTCGCCGAGACCACGGCGACGATCGACCGCTATCTCGCCGGCATCGAGGCGCAGGTCGCCGATCTCGTGATGGAAACCCTCGAACAGATCATCGGCAGGCTCGACGACAAGGAGCTGCTGCTGCGCGCGGCCTGCCAGGCGGTGTCGAAGCGGCGCCTCGACAAGCGGCTGACCCTCTACGTCGCCCCCGCCGAGGCAGCGGATCTCCGCCTCCGCCTGGAGCAGATCTTCGACGGGGAGGATCCCCACGCGCTCCCGGTGGTCCAAGGCGACGACAAGCTGCCGCCGGGATCCTGCGTCGTTGCAAGCGCGTTCGGGTTCATCGAGGCCGGGGTCGAGGCCCAGCTTGCGGCCGTCAAGGAAGGCTTGCGCGCCGCCTTGTTGAGAAATGCGGGCTAGCCCGCAAAGGCTCACGGGGGCTCTGCCCCGGGTCAGGCGCGCCTTGCGCGCGATCGACACGCGGCCGGTCAAAGGCAGGGTCGTGAAGATCGTCGGCACCGTGATCCATGCCGCCGTCCCCGAGGTCCGCCTCGGCGAGGTCTGCCGGCTGCACGACACGCATGCCGGGCGGGAGCTGCTTGCGGAGGTCATCGGCCTGACCGGCGATCTGGTGCTCCTGACCCCGATCGGCGATCTCGACGGCCTGTCGACCCGCACCGAGGTCGAGCCGACCGCGGACACGCTGCGCATCCCCTTCGGCCCGGGGCTGCTGGGCCGAACCCTGGACAGCCTCGGCAAGGCCCTGGACGTCGCCGAAAAAGGCGAGCTTCGAGCGGAGGGCCTCTGCTCGATCCAGGGCGATCCGCCAAGCGTCCTGTCACGGGAACTGATCTCCGAGCCGATCCACCTGGGCGTCAGGGCCATCGACGCACTGCTGACCTGCGGCAGGGGGCAGCGCGTGGGCATCTTCGGCGCCCCCGGCGCCGGGAAGTCCTCCCTGCTGGCACGGATCATCAGCCGGGCCGAGGTCGACGTCGCCGTGATCGCCCTGATCGGCGAGCGCGGCCGGGAGGTCCGGGAATTCCTCGAGCATCATCTCGACGCGGAGTCCCGCGCGCGCTCCGTGGTCGTGGCGGCGACCTCGGATCGGCCGGCGATGGAGCGGGTCAAGGCCGCCTACACCGCGACGGCCATCGCCGAGCGCTTCCGCGACCAGGGCCGTCACGTGCTGCTGCTGATGGACAACCTGACCCGCTTCGCCAGGGCCCAGCGGGAGATCGGGCTCGCCGCCGGAGAGCCGCCGACGCGGCGCGGCTTTCCGCCCTCGGTCTTCGCCGCCCTGCCACGGCTCCTGGAACGCGCCGGGACCTCGGAAAAGGGCGCCGTCACCGGCCTCTATTCGGTCCTCGTCGAGGGCGATCCGATGTCGGATCCCATCGCCGAAGAGACCCGGGGCATCCTCGACGGCCACATCGTGCTCTCGACCGAGCTGGCCGACCGCGGCCACTTCCCGGCCATCGACGTGCTCGCCAGCCGCAGCCGGCTGATGGAAGCGGTTGCAGGCGAGGCGCATCGCAAGCACGCGAGCCATGTGCGCGAACTGCTTGCGCGCTACGCCTCGGTCGAGCTGCTGATCCAGGTCGGCGAGTACCAGAAGGGCAACGACCCTCTGGCAGACGAGGCGATCGAGAAGATCGGCCGGATCAACGCCTTTCTCCGCCAGGGGGCCGACGACGATGCGACCTGGGCCGAGACGCTCGAGCGGCTGGAGGGGCTGGCGGCATGACGCTTCGGCAACTGGGCTCGCTCTCCCGCATCAAGGAACGGCGCGAGGAGCGCAGCCGCCAGGCCCTGCAGGAATGCCGCGCGAAGCTGGCCAAGGCCCTCGAAGCCAGCATATCGGCCGCGGAGCGGGAAGAAGCCTTCGCGGCGGATCTGCGCCGGCACCGGTCCGGGCTCTACGCCTCGATGATCGGGCGCCGCCTCTCGGCCGGCGCGATCGAGCGCGTCAACCATCGGATCCTGGAGCTGGACCGGCAGCGGCGGCGCCTCGCCGCGGAAACCGAGGCGGCCAAGGACCGGGTCCGGAAGGCCCAGGCCGAAGCCGAGGAGGCACGGCGGGCCCTCGCCGCGCAGAGCAAGGCCCTGCGGAAATGGCGCTGCCTGTCCGAGGCGGTCGAGGGGCGGCGGCGGCGTGCCGCGGAGCGGGCCAGCGAGCTCGACCTTGAAAGCGATTTCGGCGACCGCTGGCTGAGCAGCCGCGCCGGAACAAGCGACGCGCGCGATGGATAACCTGGCCCAAGACCAAACGACAGCGACAGCGCGCCGGGCGACGGCCTCGCGCCGCCGGGCGCGGGCCGCCTCTCTCGACGCGAGGCCCCTGGAGCCCGTGGCCATGACGGCCCGGGACGCCGCGCTCAACAACCGGCTGGTGCGCGCCCGAGACGAGCTGGACCTCGATCTCGGGCGCGTGCAGGGCGCGGTCCGGCTGCTGGGTCCCGCGCCCGCGCGCCGGCTCGAAGCCGATGCCGTCGCGGTGGCTTTCACCCTGGACGGCCGTGCGGGCCGGCTGCTGCTCTCGCCGGCCCTCGCCGAGCTGCTCCTCTCGACGCTGGACGACGACCTCCAGGCGGAGGACCTCGACCAGGGCAGCCTCGCGCTCCTGCTCGAGCTCGCCCTGGCGCCTGTGCTCGACCGCGTCCAGGCGGCCACGGGCCACCGGGTCGCCCTTCCCGGCACGGCCCCGCCCCGGCGCGCGAAGGACGGGATCGCCCTGGCCTTCTCCCTGCGCGTGGACGGCAGCCAGGGGCTGAGGGCAAGCCTGGTGATGGCCCCGGCCGACGGCGAAGTCCTCGCGGGCGCCTGTCGGGCCTGGCCGGCGGCGCGGCGCGGCTGGTCGCGCCTGCGGACCACCGCCTGCCTGCGCCTGGGCACGACGCGGCTGAAGCTGCGGGAGCTGCGCAGCCTGCGTCTCAAGGACGTCGTGCTGCTCGACGAAGCGCAGACCGAAGAACGGAGGCTCGCCGTCGTCGTCGGCGAGCTCTGGGCCTATCCGGCCCGGATCGAGGACACCCGGGTCCGGGTTCTGGCACGGCCCGAGAGACTGGAGACCACGGCGCGGGAGCGAAGAGCCATGGCCGATACGAAGGAGGACGGCGTCAACTCGGGCGCGGAGACCGAGACCGAGCTCGACGACCTGCCGATCACCCTGCTCTTCGAGCTCGGCCGACAGCAGCTGTCCCTCGGCGAGCTCCGCGAGATCGACAGCGGACACGTCTTCGAGCTCGGCCGCGGCCTGGACGACCCGGTCGACATCTACGCCAACGGCAGCCTGATCGGCCGCGGCGAGGTGGTACGCGTCGCCGAGGGCCTCGGCGTTCGAATTGTCCGGCTGTTCAGTCATGACTAGCGACGGCAACGACCTGCTCGTCATCATGGCGATCGGCGTCGGCCTGGGCCTGCTGCCGTTCCTGGTGATCACCTTCACGTCCTTCATCAAGATCGCCGTCGTGATGTTCCTGATCCGCAACGCGCTCGGCATCCAGCAGACACCGCCCAACCTCGTGCTCTATGCGATCGCCGTCGTCCTGGCGCTGTACATATCCTCGCCGGTCATCGCCGAGGTCTACGCCAACGTCAACGACCCGGCGCTCACGTACGAGACCTTCTCCGACTGGGAGCGGGCGGCGGAAGGGGCGAAGGGCCCGGTCAAGGAGTACCTCCAGCGCTTCACCAGCGCGAAGGAGCGCGAGTTCTTCATGACCGCGACGGCGCGGATCTGGTCCGAGGAAGCGCAGCAGCAGGTCTCGAGCGAGGATCTGATCATTCTGGTGCCGTCCTTCATCGTGTCGGAGCTGACCCGGGCCTTCGAGATCGGTTTTCTCCTCTACCTCCCCTTCATCGTCATCGACCTCGTGGTCTCGGCCGTGCTGATGTCGCTCGGGATGATCATGGTATCGCCGCTGGTCATCTCCGTGCCCTTCAAGCTTTTCCTCTTCGTGATCGTCGACGGCTGGTCGCGGCTGATGCACGGACTGGTCTTGAGCTACAGCTAACGCATTTGGAGGGCCCATGACCGAAGCGACTCTGGCTCACCAGGTAAACACGGCTCTCGTCCTGACCTTGCTGCTTTCGGCGCCGCCGCTGCTGATCGCGGCCGTCGTCGGCCTGACCGTCGGCCTGCTGCAGGCGATCACGCAGATTCAGGATCAGTCGCTGCCGCAGGTCTTCAAGATCATCGCCATCCTGGTCGCCCTGATCTTCACGGGCGCGATGCTGGTCGCGCCGCTGATCGAGTTCACCGACCGCATCCTGCAGGAGATTGCCGCGGTCAGATAGCGGGTTCGAAGCCGATGCTGTCGTCCGGCGTGGCGCAGGTCTTCCTGGAGACGATCATTCCGTTCATCTCCGCGGCCGGGCTGGCGATGGCGCGCGGCCTCGGCCTGATCCTGGTCTTTCCGGCCTTCACCCGCCTCGGCTTGTCCGGGCTCCTGCGCAGCGGCGTCGCGCTCTGCCTCTCGCTGCCGCTGGTCCCTTACGTCATGGTCCAGTTCGACGTCATCGAGCCCCTCGGCCACGGCCGGCTGGCGCTCCTCATCGTCAAGGAGCTGCTGCTCGGCGTCGTTCTCGGCCTGGCCTTCGGCCTGCCGTTCTGGAGCGTCGAGGCGGCGGGCGACCTCCTCGACTTCTACCGCGGCTCTTCGATGGCCTTTCTCATCGACCCGAGCGCGACCACCGAGACCTCGATTCTGGGCACCCTCTTCTCCCTGATCCTGGTCGCCCTGTTCTTCGTGATCGGCGGCTTCGAGCTGATCATCGAGGGGCTCTACCGGAGCTACGCGGTCTGGCCGGTGGTCGACCTGGTGCCGAGCCTGCAGGACGGCACCGCCGACTTCTTCCTGCAGCTGCTCGACAGCATCTTCCGGCTCGGCATGATCTTCGCCGGGCCGCTGCTCATCGCCATGTTCCTCGGCGAGCTCGCGCTGGCGCTGATGAACCGCTTCGCGCCGAGCCTGAACGTCTTCGACCTCTCGCTCTCGATCAAGAACCTGATCCTTGCCCTCGGCATGCCGGTCTACGCGATCTTCGCGCTGGAGTACTTCAAGGGCGACCTGGCTTCGCTGCGCGGCGTGACCGGCACACTGGAACTCTTCGCCCGATGAGCCGGAACGCCCGATGAGCCAGAGCGAAAGCGAGGAAAAAAGCGAACCGGCATCCCTCAAGAAGCTCCGCGATGCCCGGAAGAAAGGCCAGATCTCCCACGGCCGGGACATGGTGATGGGCGCCACGACGACGGTGACGCTGATCTATCTCTGGCTCGCCTGGGACGGCATCACCGATCGGCTGCAACGCTTCCTGGGCCAGCCGGGAGATACCTACGGGCTGCCGTTCGGACAGGCGATCGCCTTGCTCGCCGGCGAGGCTCTGGACCTCACGATCGACATCCTCGGCCCCCTGCTGGTCATGATCGTGCTGATCACGCTGGTCACCAACATGGTGGTGATCGGCGGCTTCGTCTTTTCGACCGAGCCGATCAAGCCGCAGCTCGACCACGTCAACCCGGTCGCCGGCTTCAAGCGCATCTTCAGCCTGCGCAATCTCGTCGAGTTCGTGAAATCGCTGATCAAGGTCATCCTGATGGCGGCCTTGATCGGCACGGTCTCGCTGCTCGGCCTCGACGCCATGGTCAAGGCGCCCCTCTGCGGGATCAGTTGCGTCGCCGCGGTCTTCGGCGTCCTGACCAAGCCGGTCGTCGCCATCGCCATCATCCTCCTGCTGGTCTCGGGACTGCTCGACATCGGGGTCCAGCGCTGGCTCTTCCTGCGCGACATGCGGATGACCAAGACCGAGCTCAAGCGCGAGCGCCGGGACATGGAGGGCGACCCTCAGATCCGCAGCGCCCGTCGGCGGGAACAGCGGGCCCTGGTCACCGGCCCCCTGATCGGCGTCCGTCATGCCAGCGTCATCCTGACCGACGGCTACGACGTCGCCATCGGTCTGAGGTACGTCCCGGAGGAGACCCCGGCGCCGGTCACCGTCTGCAAGGGCCGGGGCGGCCGGGCGCGCGGGATCCTCGACGCGGCCCAGAGACAGGGCACCCCGCTGTCGAACGATCCGGAGCTCGCCGAGACGCTGGTCCGCCGTGGCGGTCTCGGTGCGCCGGTGCCGCAGGACACCTTCACCGCGGTGGCAAAAGCCCTGTCCAAGGCCGGGCTGGTCTGAGCAGGCACCCCTTTCCGCTTCGCGCCGGCGAGCGCGCAAATTCGTCACTCAAAAGCCCATTCCTGGACAGCAGCGGTGAGGGATATGCAAGCGCTTCGGGAGCGCGCGGGCCGGCCGACATAGTGATGACACACGCGGGCCGAGAGACCGCGATGCTATGGTTAACGCAACTTTGTCGGGTATCTGGCCTGCCGAAGAGAGGGATGCAAGAAGGCGTGCGCCGGTCGTCGACCGGCAGCTTCGCGGAGACGCTCCCGGCTCTTGCTGGCCCGGCTGGAGGCGCAGCGCCAGGACGCGGATACCGGCGGGTTCGAGGGACGAGACGTCGAAGGCCTGCGGCACGGTCTAGCCCGCGACACCGGCAGGACGGTCGGCAGTTCGGTTGAGGGACCGAGGACGACCCGCCGGTGTTCGATGCCCCGGCCAAAGGCCTCCGAATGGGGCCAAAGGCCTCCGAATGGAGGGCGACGGCGTCTCCCGAGAGCGGCTTTGCCGGCGAGCGTCGATTTCGCGATCGGTCTCGCCGGGCAAGGTAGGGACCGGCATCCGATGGCCCCGTCGGGATCTCGGATGGCCGCAATCGCAGGACGCAAGTCCGAGACAAGGAGGGAATTCCATGGATATCTCAGCAGGCTTTGTCGGGGCGTTCTACGTCAGCAGCGACGACGCTTCGGCCGTCAATCAACCCGCGAACCGCAGCCAGGCCTTCGGTGGCGTCAATGCCGGGCTCGGCAGCTTGGCGCAGATCATCAGCACGCTGGCCGGCCTCTTGGAGCAGTACCAGTCGAAGAACGACGACGGCGACGAAACCGAAAGCCCGGTGACCCCGGAGCCGGCCCGCCGGGAACGCACGCTGGCCGGCGACGAACTCGGTCACCACCTGACCGCCAGCGGCGGCGAAAAGCGCCAGGAGGACGGCGTCTGGGGCGTTTCCGGCGGCCGCCATGACGACGAGATCAACACCGACGAGACCATGACCTTCACCCTGCCGGACAACGTCGAGGGTGAGGTCACCGGTGCGCGCATCTCGCTGGACAAGCTCTACGGGCCCGGCGGCAAGGACGGCGAGTTCACCGAGAAGGCCGAGGTGATCGCCTACGACGCCGACGGCAAAGAGGTCGGCCGCTACGGGGTCGAGGGCCAGAATCCCCAGGACCCGGGCTTCGGCTACATCACCATCGACCAGCCTTTCGAGTCCCTGGAGTTTCGCGCCGTGCCTAACGGCGCCGGCGACCACAACCACAACTCCGACTACGCGATTCGCGACATAACGCTGTTCACGGAGACGGGCGCGAGCGAGGTCTCGGAGCCGGGGGATTCCAGCGAGGTCAGCGACCCGACGCCGGTCGAGGGTGACGCCGGCAGCGAGTCGGGCAAGCAAGGCGGCCTGGACAACGCGCAGCTTCAGATGATGCTGGCCATCGCTCTGATGCAGATCATCATGGCCACCGTTCAGCTCTTCTCCGCGCAGGACCAGAACTACGTCAGTGACGTCTAGGACCAGGGCCTGAACCTTCGCCGGTTTCCAGGCTCCGGTTTCCGGGCCCCGGGCTTCGCGCCGGGGCCCGGGACCGCGGGCGACAGCGCCCCTGGAGCCGGCACGGCGGCGCTGTCGGCGCATGTCAATGCTGAGCCCAATTCTCCAGCGTCAAACCGCGAACCTTTGAGAAGGACTTGTGGTCGTTCGTGACCAATACCGCATCGAGTGAAACCGCATGCGCAGCAATCATGGTGTCGTTATGTCCGATGGGCGTGCCCTCGGCGAACAGCCGCGGCTGCAGTTCGGCAAGGCAATCCGCTTCCTGCGTCGTCCAGTCGGCAATGAAATCCAGCCGGTCCGAGAACGCGTCGATCAAGCGGTTGTATTTCTCGCTCGCCGCCGAGCGCGCGGACGGCCACCTCGCTGATGCCCTTGAAAGCAAGGCTCCGGGGAATCCGAACCGCCTGGCTACGGCCATTCACGAACAGTTTAGCAGTATCATGGTATCGACCTCCAACAGCATGGCGGACTATAACTCATGCCCGGCATATCACAGGCATATGCCAGAACCTGACGGAACCCTAGAGATCATCATTCCCTCTCCACTCAGCGACTGTATCGGGGAGAGGGCATGCAGTATTCGAACTAAAAATCTATTTATTTCAAAGCCTTACGAAGAATCAGCTACGCCGGGAAGAAAGGCTATAGCAGTCAATGTGAGCTAAGTTATTGAATAAGATAGAGAAAGTCGTGATGCGCGGAGTATGGCACCCCCCCCTATTGAACGCATATCGAACTTTTTGCTGCGCCCCGGACCTGGAAAGTCGGATTCTCTTGGAAGAGATTGGACGGACGTACCTTAGGGCAGATCCGGCCTGAATAGACGCCTCACTACGTTGTCCCTGGTTGGCGAAGCCGAATTCACCACCTAATGAGCAGCCCTTGACGAAGGACTAGATGTGTCGTATCTTTGCATCCAGGACATGTCGTATTTTTGTAAGCTAGCATCGCTATGAAGTCGAGTAAAAACAAACCCTTAGAGGCTAAGGTCTCCGAGCGTATTTCGCGCAAGAAAGGCGACGTGTTCCTGCGTTCCGACTTCGAAGATCTGGGCGGCTACGATCAGGTCGGCCGCGCCCTACGCCGCCTCGTTGCCAAAGGCAAGCTCGTCAAGATCGGCTACGGACTCTATGCCCGGGCCACAGTCGGCCCCTTGTCAGGCAAGGTGGTTCCCTCCAACGGCTTGCCCTCGCTTGCCATGGAGGCACTGCAACGCCTCAAGGCCGAAAAGCTTCTGGACGTGGAGGTCGTGGCACCTACCTCGGCCCAGGCCTATAACACAGGCCGAACGACCCAGGTTCCCACCGGCCGGGTGATCGGCGTCAAGGGTCGCGTCTCCCGCAAGATCGCGTTCGGCGGCAACCAAATAGTCTATGAGCGCGCCTCCTGATCCCGAACTGGTCAAAGGGATCGCCGGCGAGCTTGGTGTTGACCCGTCCTTCATTGAAAAGGACTGGCACGCCATGCGTATCGT
>JAKSBE010000339.1 GCA_022361275.1 Kiloniellales bacterium | reverse complement strand
TGCCGAAATCGGAACATGGCGCCGATGTCCAGCGCCTGTCGGCGATGATCGCCGTATACGAGGCGGAGGCAGGCATCGACGAGGGTGCGACCGACATCCATGCCCTGATCACCGAATCGGCCCTCGGGACGCTGAACGCCGGAACCTATGTCGGCATATCCGCACGGCTGAAAACCCTGTCATGGGGAGCCGAGGACCTGTCGGCCGATCTGGGGGTCGAAACCAACCGGGACGAAGCCGGAGCCTACACGGATCTCTTCCGCCATGCCCGCACGGTGACCCTGATAGGCGCCGCGGCCGCCGGAGTGACGGCCGTCGATACCGTGTTTGTCGATTTCCGCGATCGGCAGGGGCTGGAACGGGAGTGCCGCGCTGCCCTGCGCGACGGGTTCTCCGGCAAGATGGCCATTCACCCCGGCCAGGTCGAAACGATCAACGACGTGTTCACCCCGTCGCCGGAAGCCGTCGAAAGGGCGAAACGCATCGTCGGCCTGTTCGCCGATGCCGGAGACGATGTCGGGGTGTTGAGCCTCGATGGACAGATGATCGATCGTCCGCACCTCAAACAGGCCCGCAGGATCCTGGAGCGCGCCGGCTCAGCCGGTTCATCCGTCACGGACGACTGATCAGTCGTCCCATTGCGGGCGGCTCATTTCGAAGACCTCGGAGACGTGGCAATAGTCTCGGTAGCCGAGCCTGGCGAGCGGCGCCGCCTCCTCCATGTCGATGCGTCCGGATTTGATGATCGACGGGTCGATATGGATGCCCAGAACCTGGCCGATCACCAGGTAGTTGGCGGAGAACGTTCCGTCCAGCGCCTTGGGGCGCAGGATATCCACCGCCCGGCATTCCAGGGCGGCGAAGGCTTCACCGACGAACGGCGCATCGACAAGCCGGCCCGGCTCGGCTGTGAGGTCCGCAAAGGCGAACTCGTCGACATGATGGGGCGCATCCACCGAGCTTCTGTTCATGTGTTCGGCGATGTGCAGGCTGGCGAGGCTTGCCGTGAAATCGCCGCTGGCCTCGATGTTGGTGACACTGTCCTTGTGTCCGTCCGACGAGAACATGACCATCTTCGGATGATCGCTGACCGCGTTGAAAAAGGAGTACGGCGCCAGATT
>JAKSBE010000608.1 GCA_022361275.1 Kiloniellales bacterium | reverse complement strand
GGTTGTGTGGCTTGCCAAGGCCTCATGTCCTTGCGTCAGCTGTTACGAGACCACTATGCAGACCGACCAAGCAGGTTCAAGCCACCGTCTTTACGAGGGGTTGAACAGCCACAAGACTTCATTCGCGTCCATCTACGATGCGCCGACCCCAACGGCTTACTTCACCGCGATGCGAGACGCGGAATACCAAATCCCACAGAACGCAAAGCTGACGACTCTCGTCATACTGAGGGCCGCCAAGAGAGCGAAGTCTCGACGCTCGATCCGCGTCCTAGACGTCGGATGTTCCTATGGCGTGAATGCCGCGCTTCTCAAGCACGATATCTCTCGACGATCTTTACGAGCACTATTCATCGCAAGCCTGCGCCGGGCTGACCCGGTCCCAGCTCATTTACAGAGACCGAGCCTTCTACTCGAGCCGGAGGAAGTCGCCCGACCTCGAATGCATCGGTTTCGACGCGGCCGGAGAAGCCGTCCGCTACGCAGCGGCCTGCGGGCTGCTGGATTTCGCTTGGCACGCGAACTTCGAGGCTGAGCATCCGCAGGGCTACCACGGAGGTGACGGTTTGTTGCGGTCCTCAGGCATCGACGCCGTGCTTTCGACCGGATGCGTTGGCTACATCACTGAGAGGACGTTCGATCGTCTCTTGACACTGCTGCGGCCGCGAAGCGCGCCCTGGATCATCTCCTATGTGCTGCGCATGTTCGACTGCCGGCCGATCGAACAGACCCTGGTCAAGTACGGCTACGTCACAGAGCAGTTGCATGGACAGAGTTTCGCTCAGCGACGCTTCCTCACCCGATCGGAACGAGAGCACACCGTCGCCCGGGTCCGTGGCCGCTGCCTTGAGACAACGGATTTGGAGGAGACCGGCTACTTCTACAGTGATAGAAATCTCCGACCTGAATCAGTTCCTTCACCAAGGGGTCAAAGGTTCCCGTGGCGGAACTGTATTCGGCCCGATACCTGCCGACGAACTGGCCCTCAGGCCCGTCCGTGGACAGTCCCTCACCCAGACGCCCTTGGAGATCAGGATGGTACCAGCGCGCGGGGAGATCCCCGTTCCCCTGAATCTTATACACCACAATGCCCGGCGACGGTTGATGCTCGATGTTCCGGGATCGGCCGGCGAAGATGACGTTCCCGATGCAGATCGCCACTCCTTCCAGATCCTCTGCCTGGCCCTCTTCGCTCTCGCGGTGCCACGCACAGCGCCATGCCTCACCGTCCCGCGTGGGCCAGAACTCTCCGGAGTACCCTTCACCTCTTGGCGTTCGTCCCGCCGACAGCCGAAAATGACCAGGCAGCGAAGGTCTTGTCGATGTGAACACGTCCACGGAATGAACTCCTTGGTATTTAAGACGATGGCGGTCGAGCCTCAATCCGGGGTCTTCGCAACGGGGCCGCGAGCGGGCCGATCGATGTCCGAGCGGCGTAGGCATCTCCGAGATTGACGAGGGCGATACCGCCGACGATGAAGACAAGACCGGCGACGAGTGCCGGGGTCAGCGCTTCGCCAAGGAACGCGGACGAGAAGAGCACGCCTGCTACGGGAACCCCCAGGAATCCCATCGACGCCGTTATCGATGGCAGCTCACGAGAGACGACAAGGGCAGCCCAGAAGCAAAAGCCCGAGGCGATCGGTCCGTTGAAGGCCATCACGAGACAAAGCTCGTAGGACCATTGCACGTCCTCGACGCTTTCGTAGATCCCTGCCGGGATCGCCAGAGCTATAGCGGAGAGCAGTAGCTGCCAGGGTGTAAGCTGAAGCGGCGTCCGCACCACCCCTTGGGTTCGCGCAACCAAGATCGCGATCGCCCAGGTCAGGGCGGCCAACATAAGGAGAGCGTTCCCCACCACGATATCCGGTGACGACCAATCGAATCCGAATGGGCTGAAGAGAGTTCCGACCCCGCTGAGGCCGATGAGGAGCCCCAGCAGCTTGAGCGGGCTCAAGCGTTCCCCGAGCAGGAGCACGGCCACCGGCGCTATCCAGAGCGGAGTCGTGAACGACAGGATGGCGCTCCGGCCGGCCTCGACATGCAGGAGCGCGAGGTTCATCAGCCCGATCGGTGCCGCCATGTGCAACAGGCCTTCGCTTAGTACGATGCGAAGGTCGGTCTTGGTGGGCAGCGCAAGACGCCCGGAGGCGGCGAGGATGGCAAAGACCACCAGCGCGCCGATTCCCATTCGGGCGGCTCCGAACATCAGGGGCGGGATGTAGTCGAGGCCGACTTTCATAATCGGCCAGTTGGCGCCCCAAAAAAGGATCACGGCCAGCAGAAGAACATAAGCCTTGACGAGTGGTGCACCCGGCCGCGCCACTTCACCGACAAGACGCGCTGAAGATCGCATATGCTGAACCCATCTCATAGGGGGAATACGCTGCCAGCGCGGCAGACTCCGTCGATATGATTGTTTTCCAGAGATTATTGAAGTTGGTGCTACTGTGGTCGCAAGTTAATAAAATTGATAGCTATTTCAAATTGATTTCATGCTATGGCTTAAGAGCATGGCCCTGACTGAAACACGATCTTCGCTGCCGCCACTAAGCGCGCTGCGGGCATTTGAGGCTGCGGCTCGGTATCGAAACTTCACCTTGGCGGCGAAAGAACTCAACGTGACGCCATCGGCCGTAAGCCATCAGATGCGGCAGCTGGAGAAATGGCTGGGCGTCAAGCTGTTCCATCGAGGTACGCGCCCTTTGCAGCTGACCGAAGACGGGAGCTTGTACTACGTACACTTGGCGGCTTCCTTCGATCAGCTTTCGCTGGTCACGCGGCGGCTCATGGGCAAGTCGGCGGTTTCGATCCTGACCATTGCGACGATGGATTCCTTTGCCTCGGATTGGCTGGTACCCCGGTTGCGGAGCCTGCGCGAGGCGCATCCAGAACTCGACGTCAGAATCTCGACCTCGGACGCCTACGTGGACTTCGATCGAGACGCGATCGACATCGCCATTCGTTACGGAAACGGCAACTGGCCGAATCTGACGATCGAGCTGCTGTTCGATGACAGTATGTTCGCCGTGTGCAATCCCGTGCTAGTCGAGGGGCCCAATCCGATACGAACACCGGCGGACCTGGCCCGTCACACGCTCCTTCACGATTCGGCGAAGGTCGGCTGGGACGAGTGGTTGAGCGCCGCGGGCGTGTCGGAAGTCGTCGACACCAACCGAGGTTTATCTTTCAGCCACAGCTATCTTGCTCTTCAAGCGGCTATAAGCGCTCAGGGCATCGCCCTCGCCAGCGGCCCTCTCGTGTTCGACGCCCTGGCCGACGGCCGCCTGACGAGACTGTTCGACCTGAGCCTCCCGGGGCATGGCGCGTACTATGTCGTCTACCCGACCTGCGCGAAGAAGGATGCCAAGACAAAGGTGTTCCGTGACTGGCTCATCGCTGAACGCAGCCGTGTGCTGAAAGCCGCGATCTGAGACGGGTCCGGAGACCCTCACAGGGTGGAAGCGCGAAGCCCCACCGTCCGATTCGGATTCTGGCCTTCGGACAGCGGCTTCCCGCGGATCCGCCTCGAGCCCATTGCCGCGGCGCGCCAGCTGCGGCACGAGGCCTCTTCCTGCCCGCGCGCCCGCGCCAGACAGTCCAATAGACGCAGGCCGGGATCGCCGGTAAGCTGTGAAACAACAAAGAAACAAAAGAACGCCGGCTTGGGAAAGCACGACCTAGGCTTACTCAAGGGGAGGATCACAAGAATGAGCCCTGCAAGGACTCTTACCGTGGCTTCGGCTTTGGCCGGGCTGCTCACCGCGGGCGCGGCCGCCCGGGCGGACGTGCCGATCAAGCTCGAGCCCTTCGTCACGGGGCTCAACTCGCCGCTGGCGATGGTCCAGCCGGAGGGCGACGACCGGACCTTCGTGATCGAGCAGTTCGGGCGCGTGCGCATCGTCCGGGACGGCCAGCTCGAGCCGGAGCCCTTCCTCGACATCCGGAACCTGATCCCGCAGCTCTGGAAGGACTTCGACGAGCGCGGGCTGCTCGGCCTCGCCTTCCATCCCAGCTTCAGGGAGAACGGCCGCTTTTACGTCGCCTACACCGCGCATCTCGATTTCCAGGGCGATCTGGCCAAGCAGTTCTGGTGGGATCACACCAACGTCGTCGCCGAGTACAAAGTCTCGGCCGAAGATCCGGACGCCGCCGATCCCAAGTCCGGCAAGATCGTCACCTCGATCGACTGGCCGCAGTTCAACCACAACGGCCACTGGATCGGCTTCGGCAAGGACGGCATGCTCTACATCTCGACCGGCGACGGCGGCTACGCCAACGACTGGGGCATCGGCCACAACGTTACCGAGGGCAACGGCCAGGACCTGACCACCCTGCTGGGCAAGATCCTCCGGATCGACGTCGACGGCGGTGACCCCTACGGCATTCCCGACGACAATCCCTTCGTCGGCCGCAACGACGCCCTGCCGGAGATCTGGGCCTACGGCCTGCGCAATCCCTGGCGCTGCTCCTTCGACACCGGCAGCGACCGGCTGATCTGCGCCGACGTGCAGCAGAACAGCTACGAGGAGGTCAGCGTCATCGAGAAGGGCGGCAACTACGGCTGGCGCAAGATGGAGGCGACCCACTGCTTCGACTACCAGGATCCGGACAACCATCCGAAGACCTGCGACAGCGACGGCATGATCCTGCCGGTCCTGGAGTACCAGAACTGCACGGCCAAGCCGGACGGCTGCAAGGGCATCTCGGTGACCGGCGGCTACGTCTACCAGGGCGGCCAGGACGCCTGGAAGGGCAAGTACATCTTCGGCGACTGGAGCAAGTCCTTCGGCGAGATGGACGGCCAGATCTTCGTCGGCAGCCGCGCCGGCGACGGCAGTTGGACCATGGACACCGCCGAGGTCACGAACATGGAGGGCAACACGCCCTACGTCCTGGCCTTCGGACAGGACGCGGCCGGCGAGGTCTATGCCCTGACCTCGATCACCACCGGTCCGGTGGGCGGCCTGGACACGATCTACAAGATCGTCCCGGCGAACTGATCCGCGCCCGCGGGTGAAGAGGGGGCGAGGCGATCCCGGCGCCTGCCGCCGCGATCGCCGCGTCCTCACGGCAGTCTCACCCGAAACCCGAAGGAGTTCGGCCAAGCCATGACGCCGTGTAGCTTGAGTGTCTCGCTGGTCCTCGCGTCGGTCGCGGCCCTCTGGGCTACGGCGGGGCAGGCGGAGGGCGACAAGGAGCCGGCACCCGCCTTCAGCGAGGACTTCCTCGCCGCCCCGGCGAACATCGAGGCCGGCAAGGAGATGTGGAAGGAGCAGTGCCGCCACTGCCACGGCCGCGCCGCCTATCCGGGCAAGGCGCCGAAGCTGAAGCCGCGCCGCTACAAGCCCGACTTCGTCTACGACCGGGTCACCAACGGCTTCCGCAAGATGCCCGCCTGGAAGGAGGTCTACGACCGGGAGGAGCGGATGAAGATCGTCGCCTACATCCTCAGCAAGGATTTCTCGCCCTGAGGGAGAGGCGGTGGTCCGGGAGCACCGATCCGCTCGACACCATACGGACCGTCATTGCCGGACTTGATCCGGCAATCCATGGCGCAGTGGCAAGGGCGCAGCGGCAAGGGCGTAGCGGCAAGACGGATGCCCGGATCAAGTCCTGGCATGGCGGACGCGTTTGCGCATCCGCCGCAGCGACCTCCGCTACAATCGATAGAAACGCTCCGCATTGCCGCCGAAGACGGCGGCCTTCTCCGTTTCGGATAGGTCCGCGGTGAGCGACACGGCGGCGGCGCGCCAGGCGTCGTAGCTGGCGGCCAGGGTGCAGACCGGCCAGTCGGAGCCCCAGATCAGGCGGTCCGCTCCGAAGGTCACCAGCAGGTGGTCGACATAGGGCCGGAGATCGGCCGCCCGCCAGCCTGCGGCCGCCTCGGTGACCAGGCCGGAGAGCTTGCAGAGCGCCCTGGTCTCCCGGGCCAGGGCGGTCATGTCGGCGGCCCAGGCCTCGAAGGCGCGGTCGCGGATCCGTGGCTTCGACCCGTGGCAGATCACCGTGCGCAGATCGGGATGGCGCTCGAGCAGCAGCAGCAGGTTCTTCAGGTGCCGCGGCAGGGTCAGGGCGTCGAAGCAGAGGTCGAGGTCGAGCAGCGCCCGGAAGGCCGGGTCGAGGTCGGCCCGCAGCATCCAGTCGTCGTCCGGGATGTCCTGGATCATCGGGCGGAAGCCCTTGAGCCGAGGGTTCGCCGCGAGGCGTGCCATCTCGGCCGGCGCCGTGCGGTCGGCGAAGTCGACCCAGCCGACCACGCCTTTGACCCAGGGCGTCGCGGCGGCGAGGCCCAGCATGTACTCGGTCTCGGCGACGGTCGCGGCGGCCTGCACCAGGACCACGCCGTCGATGCCCTGGCCCCGGCGCAGCGGCTCCAGGTCGTCGGGCGCGAAGTCTCGATATATCGCCGCCAAGTCAGGCGTCAGCCAGCCGTAATCCCCGCGTGACAGTTGCCAGAAATGGACGTGCGCGTCGATGCTGGGGGCCATGCCGCCGTCCTCAGGCCGGATCGGTCTCGGGCAGCGGCGAATCGGCGCGGACCAGGCCCTCGGCCTTGAGGTCGCGCCACAGCGCCGCCGGGACCTTGGCGTCCAGAACCTCGAGGTTGCGCGCCACCTCCTCCGGGGCGGCGGCGCCGGGGATCACCGAGACGATCGCCGGATGGTTCAGCAGGAAGTGCAGCGCCGCCTCGACCAGGCGCACGCCGTGGGCCTCGCAGACCGCCTGCAGACGCCCGGCCCGCGCCAGGATCTCCGGCGGCGCCGGGTGGTAGTTGTACTTCGCGCCCTCGACCGGCCCGGTGGCGAGGATGCCGCTGTTGTAGGGCCCGCCGAGGATGATGCCGATGCCGCGCGCGACGCAGAGCGGCAGGAAGGACTCCTGGGCCTCCTGCTCCAGCAGGGTGTAGCGGCCGGCCAGCAGGAAGCAGTCGAAGTCGGCGCTCCTGGCCAGGCGCTCGCAGATGTCCCATTCGTTGATGCCGACGCCGATGGCCTTGACGTCGCCGGCGGCGCGCAGTTCCTCCAGCGCCTTGTAGCCGCCCTCCATCAGCTCGCGGATCTTGGCGTCGGAGGCCTCGCGGCTGCCGTGGGTCCAGATGTCGATGTCGTGGACGAAGAGGATATCGATGCGGTCGCTGCCCATCCGCTTCAGACTGTCCTCGTAGGACCGCAGGACGCCGTCGTAGCCGTAGTCGTAGTCGAAGCGGCGTGAGGGGATGTCGTGGAAGATGGTCTCCGGCACCTCCTCCGGCGGGCAGTCGATCAGGATCCGGCCGATCTTGGTCGAGAGCTGCCACTCGTCCCGCGGCCAGCGTGCGAGGGCGCGGCCCAGGCGCTCCTCGGAGAGGCCGAGGCCGTAGAGCGGCGCCGTGTCGACGTAGCGGATGCCGGCGTCGTAGGCCGCGTCGAGAGTCGCCTGGGCGACCTCTTCCGGGACCGGCCGGTAGAGGTTGCCCAGCGGCGCGCAGCCGAAGCCCAGCGCGGTCAGGGCCATCGGCCCGTGCTTCCGGGTCTGCAGGGTGCGTGTCATCATGGTCTTTCGCTATCCTCCGTCTCGGACCGCAGGCGGTCGCCGCTCTCGCCGTCGAAGACGCGGAGCCGGGCCGGGTCCAGCTCGATCCCGACCGGGGTGTCGACGGGCAGGTCGAAGTCGTCCAGCATGCGGGCGACGATCTGCGTGCCGTCCAGTTGGCAGGTGACGATGCTCTCGCTGCCGGTCATCTCGACCGAGTAGACCCGGCCCCGCAGGGCGCCGTCGTCGGGCGCGACGACGCGGCAGTCCTCGGGCCGGAAGCCGAGCACCGCGGCGCCCGGCGCGGAGAGGCCCGGGCAGGCGACCCGCCCGGCGCCGTTGACGAAGGCGCCGGCCTCCAGGCGGCCGGAGACCAGGTTCATCGGCGGCGCGCCGATGAAGCCGGCGACGAAGAGGTTGGCCGGGTTGCGATAAATCTCGCGCGGCCGGTCGATCTGCTGGACCACGCCCTGGTTCATGACCGCCACCCGGTGGGCCAGGGTCATGGCCTCGATCTGGTCGTGGGTGACGTAGATCGTGGTCACGCCCAGTTCCTGCTGCAGGTGCTTCAGCTCCGCGCGCATGTGGCCGCGCAGCTTGGCGTCGAGGTTGGACAGCGGCTCGTCCATCAGGAACAGGCTCGGCCGGCGCACCATGGCCCGAGCCAGGGCGACGCGCTGGCGCTGGCCGCCGGAGAGCTGGCGCGGGTAGCGCGCCAGGTAGTCTTCCAGGTGCACCTTGCCGGCCGCCGCGCGCACCGCGGCGGCGCGCTCGGCCTTGGGCAGCTTCCGCAGCTTCAGGGGATAGCCGATGTTCTCGGCGACGGTCATGTGCGGGTAGAGCGCGTAGGACTGGAAGACCATGGCGATGTCGCGGTACTTGGGCAGCACCTCGGTCACGTCGCGCTCGCCGATCAGGATCCGGCCTTCGGTCACCGGCTCCAGGCCGGCGACCATGCGCAGCGCCGTGGTCTTGCCGCAGCCGGAGGGACCGAGCAGGACCAGGAACTCGCCCTCGGCGATCTCCAGGTCCAGGCCCTTGACCACCTCGACCACGCCGAAGGACTTGCGCAGGTTTTGCAGGGCGACGCGCATCAGCCCTTCACCGCCCCGATCAGGAGGCCGCGCGCGATGTAGCGCTGCAGCAGCACGGTCATGGCGACCACAGGGGCGATCATGATGACGATCAGTACCGACATGTACCACCACTGCGGCCCGCGGGTGGCGTTCTGCGCCGCGACCAGCAGCGGCATGGTCTGGGCGTCGGCGGTCGAGAGGAAAAGCGCCAGCAGATACTCGTTCCAGGCCAGGATCAGCACCAGCAGGAAGGTCGCGGCCAGGCCCGGCTTGGCCAGGGGCAGGACGATGGTGAAGAGGATGCGCAGCTTGGAGGCGCCGTCGATCTGCGCGCTCTCTTCCAGGTCGATGGGGATGCCGGCGAAGAAGTCGCGCAGGATCCAGACCGCGATCGGCAGGTTGACCGCCATGTAGGTCAGGATCAGCGCGGCATGGGTGTCGAGCAGGCGGAGCTGCTGGAACATGATGTAGATCGGCAGCACCGCGACCACCGGCGGCAGGATGCGGTTGGAGATGATCCAGAACTGAATGTCCTCGTTGCCGACGGCGCGCCGGAGGCGCGGCCCGAGCGTCACGACCAGAAGCAGAAAGAGCGCGGCACCGACGGCGAGGCTGAGCTGCCAGGGCAGGCCGAAGCCGGCGGTGGCCACCACCACGGCGGCCAGGATGACGAGGAAGCCGACGATCAGGCCGAGCTTCACCCGGTACTGGATGCGCACCAGGGCGTAGGCGGCGAAGGCGCCGAAGAGCACGGCGAGCAGGGTGCTCGTGAAGGCGATCACCACGGAGTTGAAGTAGGGTCGCAGGGTGTCGTTGCCGAGCTCGACGAAGACGTAGTGCCAGGCGTGGCCCGAGGGCGCGAAGTCGATGAAGGGCAGGTAGTCCGGCCCGTCGTTGACCTGGACCGGCAGCTTGAAGGAGGTGATCAGCAGCCAGTAGAGCGGGAAGAGCACGACGAAGCTCCAGCCGAGCAGCACCGCGTAGGTCAGGACCCTGGTGCCCGGCGCCAGGGAACCCAGGTCCTTGGGCTCGAAGAGCCGGCGCCAGAGCGAGGGCCGATCCGGTCGTGTCATGCCTCGTGCCTCCGCGCCGGGCGCACCACGAAGTTGAAGAAGGACACGCAGGTCACCACGGCGACGAAGAGCAGCATGTAGCCGACCGCCGCCGAGCCGCCGAGGTCCTGGGTCCGCCAGGCGATGAAGGCGTGCAGGGTCATGGACTCCGTGGCGATGCCCGGCCCGCCGTTGGTCAGCACGTTGGGCAGGTCGATGATCTTGAAGGCCTCGATCAGCCGGATCAGGACCACCGTCGCCGCGACCGACGCGATCGCCGGCCAAGTGATGTCGCGGAAGACCTGCCAGGTGCCGGCGCCGTCGATGCGCGCCGCCTCGATCTGGTCGCGCGGCTGGTTCTCGATCGCGGCCAGCAGGATCAGGAACATGAAGGGGGTCCACTGCCAGGTATCGCCGATCAGGACCACCAGGCGCGCCGACCAGGGGTCCGCCGACCAGGCGAACTCGGCCAGGCCGGAGAGCTGCCAGACCGGCGCGAAGGGCCCCTTGCCCATGTCGGCCAGCATGCGGAAGGCGTAGGCGATGCCGACCGGGGTCACCATGAGGGGCAGGAAGAAGACGACCCGGAAGAAGTTGCGGCCGCGGATCCGCTGGGCGCAGAGCAAGGCCAGGCCGAGGCCGAGCAGAAACTGCAGGGCGACGCCGGCCAGCACGTAGAAGATCGTGACCACCAGCGAGCCCGGGAAGCCCGGCGCGTCGAGGGTGATCAGCAGGAGCAGCAGCAGGCCCAGGGCGAGGCTGCCGGCGATCAGCCGGCCCAGGATCCCGAACAGGCTCGGCCGGCCGCGCCGGAGGTAGCGGAGGAAGCCGAAGACGACCGCGGCGGCCGCGACGAGCAGAAGCAGCCACGCGAACCAGGAGAGGGTCCCGAAGGTGCCGAGGAAGTGGAACTGCTGGGAGCCGAAGAGAAGCTTCCTGAAGTTCCGGAAGCCGACGTAGCGCAGCTCGTAGCCGCCGGGCGCCAGGCTGAACCTGGACAGCGCCAGGTAGGCCGAGACCAGCATGGGGAAGATCGACAGGCCCAGCAGGATCAGGACCGTCGGCAGGATCAGGAGCTGGGCGATCTGGCGGTCGAGCCACTCCGACAGCCGGGCGGCCGGCGCCCGCGGTACGGCCAGGGTCAGGTCCGGCGTGGTCATGTCCGGCCTCCGGGCCGCGGGTCGTCAGGTCTGGGAGCGCTGTGGCGGACCCCGGCATGCGGCCGGGATCCGCCCGTCGTTCCGCTCATGCGCCTACTGTCCCAGCGTCGCCTTGTAGAACTTCAGCTGGTCTTCGATCCCGTTGTCCTCGTTGAGCTCGATCCAGCCCTCCTCGATCGCGACCATGGCTTTCTGCTTGTCGATCTCGCCGGCCAGCAGCCGGGAGAGCGCGGTGTCGAGGACCACCTGCTGATAGGCCTGGTTCTTGGGAATGCGCAGGTCGAGTACCATGTTCGGGCTGTTCAGGCTGGCCTGGATCGCGCCGAGATAGTCGGCGGCCGCGGCCTCGCTCATCCCGGCCTTGACCCAGTTCGCCTTGTCCTGGAACTGGGACAGCCGGTAGGGGTTGAAGCCGGTGATGCCGATGGTCACGTCGACGTTGGACTGGGCCGGCTGGCTGATGAAGGAGAAGAAGTCGTAGGCCGCGGCCTTGACCTTGGCGTCGGCGGCCTTGTTGATGCCGCCCGACCAGCCGCCGAAGGCGGCGAAGGGCGCGCGGTTGACGCCGTCGACGGCGTGCGGGCAGGTGCGGTCGTCGCAGGCCACCAGCTTGCCGGACTCGCGGTCCAGGACCCGCCTGGAGCCGGGCAGCATGACCGCGCCGACCTTGTCGACGACCTTGGAGTTCGCCGGATCGATCGCCAGGGTGCCGACGTCGCCCCAGTCCAGGGTCAGGGCGCAGCGCCCGGTGGTGAAGAGACTGCGGGTGTCGCCGACGTCGAGGTTGATCTCGTCCGGCGGCCCGTACTTGGTGGTCTCCAGGTAGATGTCGAGCGCCGCCGCGAAGCCCTCGTTGTTGACCAGTGGCCTCATGTCGCGGGTGTCGAAGAAGGCGCCCTGGCTGGTGCCCTGGGACTGCAGGAAGCCGGCGGCGATGGAGGTGATCATCCAGTAGGACTGGGCGTTGCGCTTCTTGGCGATGCAGGAGCCGAAGTCGGCCTGGCCGTCGCCGTTCATGTCCTTGCCGTGCAGCGCCTTGGCCGCGGCCACGTAGTCGTCCCAGGTCGCCGGCGCCGAGAGCCCGGCCGCCTCGAAGAGGTCGCGGCGGTAGTAGACCATCTGGAAATCGCCGTCGAGCGTGATCAGATAGGTCCGGCCGTCGTACTGCTGCGAGAACTCGCGGAAGAAGGGCGCGATGTCGTCGACCGCGAGCGCCGGGTCGGCCGCGACCTTGTCGGTCAGGTCCTCCAGGTAGCCGGGCCCGACGTAGTCGACCATCCACTGCGGGGCGAAGACCGCGGCGTCGACGGCGTCGGTGCCGGTCGCCCAATCGGTCAGCAGCTTGGTGTAGAGGTCCGAGAAGGGCACCGTGATCACGTTGACCTCGGCGCCGGTCAGCTTCTCGAAGTCGGGTGCGCGGCGCTGCAGCGGCTCGGCGATCTGCGGGCCGGTGAAGGTCATGACGTTGACCGTCACGCCGTCGTAGTCGCCGGCGGTCGCGGGCCCGGCGGCGCCCAGGGACAGGAGCGCCGCGCCCCCGGCCATCAGAACCTTCCGAATCATCTGTCTTGCCTCCCTCTCGTTCTTGTTCTGAATTCTTGCTTGTTCTTTTTTCGTTGCGCGCCGTGGGGCCGGCGCGGCTTGTGCAACCCGGCGTCGTTCCGAGCCTGGGGGCCGCCGGGAGTGCGCAAGGCCAAGTCATGTTAGAGCCGCGGTTTTCGGGGTCAAGCCGACTCGCGCGTCGCCCCGGGTTGTGGAGACCGTCGTCGTCCGGCGGCGAAACGAGGGCGGGCATCGCGTCGGTCACATCCCTGACCGGGAAGCGTCACCCCGCCCTAACATTCCCGTAAAGCTCCCAGCCTAGGCTTCAAATTTCTAGTTCCAGTTGTAGTTCCGGCGACGGCCGTCGCCCATCCCGCAGCCTGCAGGACGGGGAGACGGTCGCGCTCCACCGCCATCCGCAAACATCCCAGTAGGACCCACTCCATGATGCACAGAGTCTTGCCCGCCCTGCTTTTCGCCACGGCCCTGACGTCCAGCCTGGCGCCCGAGGAGGCCGCCGCCGGCGACTTTCTGCCGGCCGGCGACTTCACGGTCCTCACCTACAACGTCGCCGGCCTGCCCCAGCTGCTGTCCAGCGGCAACCCCGAGGTGAACACGGTCCTGATCAGCCCGCTCCTGAACGGCTACGACCTCGTCAACGTCCAGGAGGACTTCAACTATCACGGCGACCTGGTCAGCCAGCTCGAGCATCCCCATCGCACGGCGCACAGCGGCCTGGCCGGCTTCGGCGACGGCCTGAACACCTTCGCCTTCTTTCCCTTCGAGGACGTCAAGCGGGTCACCTGGAAGGAGCGCCACGGCGTGTTCGACAGCGGCAGCGACCAGCTGACACCGAAGGGCTTCTCCTACGCCCGGGTGATCCTCGAGGGCGTAGCGCCGGGCGGGCTCGCCTTCCTGGACCTCTACAATCTCCACGCCGACGCCGGCAACGACGGCGGTTCCCAGGCCGCCCGGCGCAGCAACCTGCGCCAGCTCTACGCCTATATCGAAGCCAACTCGGCCGGCCAGGCGGTCGTCGTCATGGGCGACACCAACAGCCGCTACACCCGCAGCGCGGACATCGTCGAGGCGTTCCTGGCCGAGACCGGGACCACCGATCCCTGGATCGAGCTGGTGCGCGGCGGCGACTTTCCGGCAGACGGCCCGGCCCTGGTCGACGACCGCGACCGCGACGGGCCCTTCTTCGAGTCGATCGACAAGGTCTTCTACCGCAGCGGCCCGGCCCTGCGGCTCATCGCCACCGGCTACCGGCTGGAGGACGAGATCTTCATCGACGCCCAGGGTGACCGGCTGTCCGACCATTACCCGACGGCGGTCGACTTCAGCTATGCCGTGGCCGACGACATCGCCTTCTCCGAGCTCTTCGGCGGCAGCGGCGGCACCGCCTTCAGCGATCTGGCCAGCTATCCGCAGGGCGAGAGGGTCGCGCTGGTCTCCCTGCGCAGCGGCAGGCGCGTGGATGCGATCGGCATCGCCTACGCCGGCGGCCTGGGTCTCAGCCATGGCGGCAGCGGCGGCAGCCCCCAGCAGCTTCTCCTCGGGACGGGCGAATACCTGGCCTCCGCCTACCTCTGCCGGGGCCGGCGGGACGGCGGTCTGCGGATCTTCTACCTGCGCCTGACCACGAACTTCGGCAACAGCCTGGCCGGCGGCAGCGAGACCGGCGATTGCGTGACCCAGGAGGCACCGGCCGGCTGGCAGATCGTCGGCTTCCAGGGCCGTGCCGGCAAAGAGATCGACAAGCTGGGTGCCATCTACCGCCCGCTCTAGGAACAGGGGCGCCGGGGCGGGCTCGTTGTCGCCTCGGCGCCTTTTCGCAAGGATCAGCGACGGGACCCCGGTGTCGGGTTCGATCGCGCGAAGCGGCCGCGGACGCAGGCCCTCTCGGGCCGGGCGCACGGCTTGCGAAACGAAAGGGTCCTTGACCCAAATCAAGTCCCCCTGTCCCGGAAGCCTCTAGGGTCTAGGCTCCGCGACATGGGGGCTGCCGTATGGGACTGGGGTCATCGGAGGATCGATCCGAGCCGGCCGAGGAGACTGCGGCCGAAAGGCGACCCGCGGCCGGCGAGTCCGAGGGGCCGCGCTTCAGCCTGCGCCTCGGCGAGTCCGGGGCGGCGCGCTTCGGTGCCTTGTTCCAAGGCCAGCAGGTCCCGGCCGGATGCACGCTCGCCCGTGAGGGCGGGGTCCTCTCCGGCCTCATGATCCTCGATCGCGGGCTGGTCTCGCTCTATCAGTCCAAGCCGGGACAGGACGAGCAGATGGTCGGTTGGTGCTTCCCCGGCGACCTGCTGGCCGGGACGACCGTGGAAGGACGCTCGCCGGTCACCGCCCGGACCCTGGTGCCTTCGACACTCCGGGTGATGCCGTGGGAGGCGCTGGACCGCTTCGCTCAGGAACGGCCGGAGGTCCACCGCTGCCTGCTCGATCTGGCCGAGCGCAGCATGGCGCGGATGCGCGCGCATCTGCTGGTCGTGCTGGCCAAGTCGAAGCTGGAGCGCCTGGCCGCCTTCCTGCTGGAGGTCCGGCAGCACGGGGCCGCGCCGGTGCCAGATACGGCGCGCGTCGAGCTGGCCATGGACCGCGAGGTGATCGCCCAGTACCTCGGCCTGACCGTGGAATCGGTGAGCCGCGCCTTCACCGCCCTGAAGGACCGGGGCCTGATCGAGATGGAGGACCCCCGGCACATCCTGCTCTCGAACCTGGCCGGCCTGACGGCGCTCGCGCGGGGCGACGGCGAGCCCGGCGGCTAAACTAGCCTGCGTTCACGCGAAGGCAGACAAGCTGCTCCATCCATAATGCAGTACCAAGGAAGGCTGAGAGTGACCCATTCGATGGCGCGCGGCGGCCCGCCGGGTGCGTTGCGGCCCTCAAGGTCCGAGGTCCGATCGAGATGGCGGACCTCCGGCACATCCTGGCTTCGGAGCCAGCCAGCCTGACCGCCCAGGCTAAGGGCGAGGGCGAGGGCCATCCCAGCGGCTGTAGTGCCGCTCCCCTCCCGCGAGCTTTGCAGGGGCCGACGATGGCCGCCAAGCCCTCCTTAAATGCACGGAATAATCTCCACGCTATCGTGACAAATCGCACATCCTGCTGCACAAAAAAGGCGATCATTACAATTCGAGATAGAAGGAACGGAAAGCATCAGAAGGTGTAGCCCAGACCTGACGGATGGTCCAATTGGGACAACCATGAGAAACTTATGAATTGCCGTTTTCTGGAGAGCTCACGCTCTACAAATTCTCTTCGAGATTGATCATCTGGACAATCTCGATCGCGACTTCGAGTCGCGAATTAGAGCTTCCTGGCGAATGAATTGGAATGCAGGCCAGTGCTTTAGGTCTTAACAGAAAAAGCTTTTTGAGACTCTATCGAATCAGCAACATGCCCTCTGGCGCGCCCAGACGGCTTGGAACTGAGATGCGCTCCGACAGGATAAACTTAGCAATAAGACAGATACATCGGACGTTTCTTGCACAGATATGGAGCTAGGACGATGATCACCAAATTCGATCCATCTCTTCAAGCAACACTTACGATCGATTCGGATGGAATTGTAAGGGGAATCAACCACTTCGAATCCTACAAGCGATCTGATCAGATCACCGCGCGACTCGCGGCTATAGACTATGTTCAGCAGGTTGCCGATGTGCTCGACATCCCAAGGAGCCAGCTTGCACGCGCGCACCAGAAGGTCGACTACCTGGAACCGCGAGAGGAGGGTGCTGAATACAGATTGTCCGAGGAAAAGACGTTCTTTGATTCGACGACCACCGGTCTCGTGCAGACCTATCTAAACCTCCCGGTTTGGCTCTCCGGCATTACTGTGACGGTGAAGCAGAATCCAAGCCGGATCGTCAGCGCCGCCAACACGAGCCAGCGCGGCTTGGACGCGAAGCTTCCCGACCAGGAGACCATCGACAGGTACCGTCGACTATTCGAGGCGAAGGACGTCGACGCCACGGCCAAATTCCTTCGCGGGATAATCGATTCCAAGCGAGTCGAAGATGGTAGCGAAGATCGGGACGCTGATAGCCGGCACGGACGAGACAAGATCCTCCGCGGAAGGTTCTATGTATACAGATACGATGCTTCCGAGAGGTTGCCTGCACAACCCGATCGGCAACCGCAAAAGCCCCGGCTAGAAGCGTCAACGAGAGGACCTAGGCCGGGCGGATGCTTCGGAGAGACCGAGAACCCCGTCCTGCGGCTTCCGTCAGTACCGAAGAAGATCGAGGACGGCCGGTACTACGTCGTCGCCGAAGTCATCTTCTCGCTCTGGACGCCCGAGTATGAACTCCTCAACTGGCGCGCACTGATCGAGCTTACGACGGGAGCCGTGCTGTATCTCCGCGCACTGGTGTCGGGTGTGAACGGGATGGTGTTTGTACAGGATCCGATCACGGAAACCGGTGATGCAACAAAGACGCCAAACGCGAGCAACGCGGTTCTGAATCCCTGCCGTACAACAGTCGCTTTGCCGAACCTCGATGCGCCGGTAGGTGGCACGCAGCACCTGCGAGGAACCTATGCGGACGTCGAAAACGTCCACGCGCCGAGCATTGAACCGACGACGGAGCCATCGGGGACGAATTTCAATTACGACGTTCGCAGCGACGACTTCGCAGCTGTGAATACCTACTACCACACCGATCGCTTCTTCACTTTAGTCGAGAGCCTTGGTTTCTCGATCGGCACGTACTTCGACGGCACTTCCTTCCCGATTCCGGTAGATCACCGGGGCAGAAACAGCACGATCAATGCCCACTGCGTTGGCGACGGAGATGGCATCGACCACTGCTGCTACGGGCTGGCCGACGATCCTCCGCCGGCCGAACTTATCGGCATCGCAGGCGATTGGCGCGTGCACCTTCATGAGCTAGGCGGTCACGGCATCCTCCACGATCACGTGAATTCTGCGAACTTCGGGTTCGCGCATAGCGCGGGCGACAGCATGGCCATGATCGTAGCCGATCCAGACTCTAACGCGCCCGATCGCTTCGAACTGACCCCTTGGATCCCCATCCGTCGTGCCGACCGCGATCCGGCGGCCGGTTGGGCCTGGGGTGGCACCAACGACGCCCCATTCACAATGACTGATCCTGGAGGCTACCTAGCGGAGCAAATCCTGGCAACAACGCTCTTTCGCATTTACCTCTCCATCGGCGGCGGCCATCCGCACCTGAGCCGCCGGCAGTTCGCGTCGCGAATGGCGGCCTATCTGATCCTGCGTACGGTCGGGACGTTGACGCCCGCGACCAACCCGGATAACGCGCTCGCCTTCGCGAACGCGATGGGCGCGGTCGATCTCCTCAACTGGACGTCAGAGGGCATCTACGGCGGGGCATACAATAAGGTGATCCGTTGGTCATTCGAGAGGCAGGGGCTTTACCAGCCTCCAGGCGCCCCGACGCCGGTTACGACTCCAGGTGCACCGCCCGATGTCGATGTCTACATCGACGATGGTCGCGCGGGCCACTATGATTTCCAGCGTGTGCATTGGCACACGACGACGATCTGGAACCGTCGCAGCGCTGATGGAGGCCTGTCGCACGAAGAGCCGGCGCTCGACGAGTCAAATTACATCTACGTCCGGATCAAGAACCGCGGCACCCAGCAGGCAACGAATGTCATCGTGCGCGGCTTCCATTGCTTGCCCGGCGCGGGTCTCCTCTGGCCAAACGATTTCCAGGCGATGACAACGCCTCAGATCGCATTCGGGGACCTCGGTGCTGACGACTCGGAAGAGCAGATTGTCGGCCCCTTCGAGTGGACTCCGAACATCAACGCCTACGGCCACGATTGCATCTTGATGATCGTCTCAGCGACCGATGATCCCAGCAACATTGACAACTTCACCGCCGGTGAAGTGATTCCCGAATGGCGACTGGTGCCAAACGACAATAACGTCGGCCAGCGAAATGTGAACCCGGTCCCAGGCGGAGGCGGGCTGAGAGGTCTCATGCTCGGTCTCGACAGGATTAGCTTCTGGGCCGGCAATCCAAGCCCGCGGCGGGCGGTAATGGATATCGAGGTCATGCTTCCGCCGATCTTGGTCAAGCGCGGCTGGCGTCTGAGGTTCCGCGATCTGCCTACGTCGCGCTTTGCGCTCGACGCGCAAACGCGACGTGAGATCTTCATCGAGCTGGAGCCGGGCGGCGATTTCAAGCAAGCAGAGATTGCTGCAACCACCGAACGTGACTTCCGGATCGAGCTCCTAGCCGATGGCGCCTCGATCGGCGGCATAACCTATCGCCTGGACCCTGAACTGACCCTCCCCTTCAACAGGCGCGACCTCGTCCCAGTAGGCAAGAAGTGTGTGGGCCCAGCGAAGAAGCTGCTCGAATGCCTAGAGATTCCGTCGGAAGACGTCACATGCGTCAGGGTGAAATCGGTGCGGCTCGATATTAACTTCGACAAGGACGATTGTGACTGCTGATCTAGCCTTGCAAGCGCTCTGGGCTTTCATCTTCCTCTGGCAGACGAGACAAAGCCGTTTTTCAATCATCCGACGTTACCGTCGGCTGGAGACGCCGCTATCACAGTGCCAGTAGCAGCATCCTGTAGTGAGGAGACGCTTCCACGATGGCTGTCGTACATTCGAGTCGCCGGAGTAGCGACAGAACTTTGACCACTTGGCCAAAGAAGGTCTTGGATTCCAAGCGACCTGACCCGCTGGACTCGAGTAAGCACTGCTTCCTCGGAGACGAGGGCTTCAGGCAAACTCAAAGCAAGCTCCACAACAAAAGACAGAATCAAACGGTGCGCGTCGAGGCACGGCTCGACAGCACCCTGGCGCGTGAGACCCGATCCAATCGGGACGTTGCGTCTCTCTTGCTGCTCCCTGCGGGCCGGGACCGGCCCTTGGTTGTCGTTTCTTGTCTTTGGCCAGCAGCCCGGGATCAGGGCTCCGGCACCACCGCGGTGGATTCGATCTCGACCCGGGCCCGGTCCTCGACCAGGGCCGAGACCTGGACCAGGGTCATGGCCGGGAAGTTCCGGCCCATGACCTCGCGGTAGACCGCGCCCAGCTCCGGGCCGCGGGTCTTGTATTCCCGCTTGTCGAGCACGTACCAGGTCATGCGCGCGACGTGCTCCGGCCCCGCGCCCGCGGCCTCCAGCACGCTGACCGTGTTGCGCAGGGCCTGGCGCACCTGGTCGACGAAGTCGTCGCTCTCGAAGGCCTCGTCCGGGGTCCAGCCGATCTGCCCGGCGACGAAGACCAGGCGGCCGCTGGCGCTGATCGCGTTGGCGTAGCCGCGCGGCCGGGGCCAGGCCTCGGGGTTGACGATCTCGTTCATGCCGCGGCCTCCTGCGCTACGGGCGGCGGCCCGAGGCGGCGTCGGCGCCGGGCCAGGTCATCGGGGATCGGGAGGATCCGCGAGGCCTCCCCCGCCCCGCGGGCCCGCAGTCTCCCGGCGCGGCGGCGGCAGGTCAAGACGCCCCCGCCTCGCGCAGGCGGAAGCGCTGCAGCTTGCCGGTCTGGGTCTTGGGCAGGGCGTCGCGCCACTCGATCTCGCGCGGGTACTTGTAGGGCGCGATGCTTGCCTTGACGTGGTCCTGGATCGCCTCGGCCAGCGCCGGGCTCGCCTTGACCTCGGGCTTGAGCACGACGAAGGCCGTGACCAGGGCGCCGCGCTCCGGGTCGGGCGTGCCGACCACGGCGCATTCGGCGACCGCCGGATGGGTCAGGACCGCGTTCTCGACCTCGGGCCCGGCGATGTTGTAGCCGGAGGATACGATCATGTCGTCGGCCCGGGCCTGGAACCAGAAGTAGACCTCCTCGTCCACGAGGTAGGCGTCGCCGGTGAGGTTCCAGCCGTCCCGGACGTACTTGCGCTGCCGGGCGTCGGCGAGGTAGCGGCAGCCGGTCGGCCCCTTGACCGCGAGGCGCCCGACCCGGCCCGGCGGCAGGGGCCGGCCGTCCTCGTCCAGCACCCTGGCGCTGTAGCCGGGCACGACCTTGCCGGTGGCGCCGGGGCGGATCTCCTCCTCGCGGGCGGAGATGAAGATGTGCAGCAGCTCCGTCGCGCCGATGCCGTCGATCAGGCGCAGGCCGGTGGCGTCGAAGAAGGCGTCGGAGGTCGCCTTGGGCAGGGCCTCGCCGGCCGAGACACCCTTGCGCAGGCTGGAGACGTCGTGGCCCCCCAGGGCGGCCAGCATGGCGCGGTAGGCGGTCGGCGCGGTGACGCAGATCGTCGCCTTGTGGACCTCGATCGCCTTGACCAGCTCCGGCGGGCTCGCCTTCTCCAGCAGCAGGCTGGCGGCCCCGACCCGCAGCGGGAAAAGCAGCAGGCCGCCGAGCCCGAAGGTGAAGGCCAGCGGCGGGCTGCCGCAGAAGAGATCGCTGGCCTCGGGGCGCAGGACCTCGCGCGAGAAGCCGTCGCAGATCGCCAGCAGGTCGCGGTGATTGTGCAGGCAGCCTTTGGGCTCGCCGGTGGTGCCCGAGGTGAAGGCGATGAGGCTGATGTCCTCGGCCGCGGTGTCGACCGCGTCGAAGTCGGCCGGCTGCCGGGCCATCAGGGCATCCAGCGACTCCGCGCCCTCGGCGTTCCAGGTGCGCAGGACGGTCAGGCCGGGGCAGCTCGCCCGCGCCGCCTCCAGCTCCTCCTTGAGCGCGGCGTCGCAGAGCGCGTGGCTGATCTCGGCCTTGCGCAGGATGGCCTTGAGCTCGCCGGCGCGCAGCAGCGGCATGGTGCCGACCGCGATGCCGCCGGCCTTGAGCACCGCGAGGTAGCAGGCCGCCATCATCGGCGTGTTGGCCGAGCGCAGCAGGACCCGGTTGCCCGGCACCAGGCCGAGCTCGCGGGTCAGGACGTTGGCGATGCGGTTCACCCGCGCCTGCAGGTCGCGGTAGCTCCAGGTCGCCCCGGCGCCGATCAGGCAGCGCGCCGCGCCGTGGCCGGTCTCGATCCAGCGGTCGAGCAGCTCGACCGCGGCGTTGAGCCGCTCCGGATAGGCGTAGTTGGGATGGCTGAGGTCGATCTCCGGCCAGGTGTCCGCGGGCGGCAGGTGGTCCCGGGCGAAGGAGTCGAGGTGGGCGGAATGAGACATCGTTGCAGGTTGCGGCCGTGCCATCACGTCTGCTCCATTTGCCGGGCGATGACGAGTTTCTGGACCTCCGTCGCTCCCTCGTAGATGCGCAGTGCCCGGATGTCCCGGTACAGCGCCTCGACCTTGCGGCCGACCCTGACGCCCTCGCCGCCGTGGAGCTGCAGGGCCTGGTCGATGACCTTCTGCGC
>JAKSBE010000030.1 GCA_022361275.1 Kiloniellales bacterium | reverse complement strand
GGCGCCCCGGACAGGCGTCCCGCCTCCCGCCGCACCGGCCCGCTTGACCGAGGGCCCGCGCCTCCCTAAGTTCCCGCCAACCAAGCGCCAGGGATCGAACCCAGGCGACCCCGTGTTCCGGGGCGCTCCGCCAGCCCGCGAGTTTCGCGCACTGGCGCAGACGGCGTTTGGCCGCTGGCTCGCTCCCTCGTCCTGAGCCTGTCGAAGGGCGAGGCGGCTCGCAGATCGCGTTCATTCATGCCTCATGCTTCGACAGGCTCGGCATGAGGCCCACGGTCAGGGAACGACCATGTTCGACAGTCTGCAGGATCGCCTGGGCAAGGTCTTTCAGGGCCTGACGCGCCGCGCCTCGCTCTCCGAGGCCGACGTCACGGCGGCCCTGCGCGAGGTCCGCGTCGCACTGCTCGAGGCCGACGTGGCGCTGCCGGTGGTCAAGGACTTCATCGAGCGGGTCAAGGACAAGGCGGTCGGCCAGGAGGTCCTGCGCTCGGTCACGCCGGGCCAGATGGTGGTCAAGATCGTCAACGACCAGTTGGTCGAGATGCTGGGCCAGGAGGCCGAGCCGGTCAACTTGGCGGCGACCCCGCCGGTGCCGGTTCTGCTGGTCGGCCTGCAGGGCTCGGGCAAGACCACCAGCTGCGCCAAGATCGCCATGCGCCTCAGGGAGCGCGAGAAGAAGAAGGTCCTCATGGCCTCGCTCGACGTCCGCCGGCCGGCGGCGCAGGAGCAGCTCAAGGTTCTGGGCGAGCAGGCGGCCATCGCGACCCTGCCGATCGTGCCCGGCGAGCCGCCGGTCGCCATCGCCAGACGGGCGCTGCAGAGCGGCGCGCTCGAAGGCTACGACGTGGTCCTGCTGGACACCGCCGGCCGCCTGGCGATCGACGAGGCGCTGATGGCCGAGGTCGCGGCGGTGCGCGATGCCGCCAAGCCGGCCGAGACCCTGCTGGTCGCCGACGCCATGACCGGCCAGGACGCGGTCGTCGTGGCCGAGACCTTCCACGCCAAGGTCGGCCTGACCGGCATCGTGCTGACCCGGGTCGACGGTGACGCCCGCGGCGGTGCCGCTCTGTCGATGCGCGCGGTGACCGGCTGCCCGATCAAGCTGCTGGGCACGGGCGAGAAGCTCGACGCCCTGGAGGCCTTCCACCCGGACCGCATCGCCGGGCGCATCCTCGGCATGGGCGACGTGGTCTCGCTGGTCGAGAAGGCCGCGGAGACCATCGAGCAGGAAGACGCCGAGAAGCTGCTCAAGAAGATCGAGAAGGGCCGCTTCGACATGAACGACATGGCCCAGCAGATCCGCCAGATGACCAAGATGGGCGGCCTGCAGCAGATGCTCTCGATGCTGCCGGGGATCCCCAACGTCCAGGACCAGCTCAAGAAGGCCAACGTCGACGAGAAGGTCCTGACCCGCCAGTTGGCCATGATCGATTCCATGACCGAGGACGAGCGGCGCCGGCCCGAGATCATCAAGGCCTCCCGCCGCCAGCGCATCGCCCGGGGCTCCGGCACCACCGTGCAGGACGTCAACAAGCTGCTGAAGCAGCACCTCCAGGCCTCGAAGATGATGAAGAAGGTCAAGAAGCTCGGCAAGAAGGGCCTGGCGCGCGGCGGCATGCAGGGCCTGCTGCCGCCCGGGATGGGCGGCCCCGGGGGCGGTCCGGGCGGCTTCCCGCGCTGAGGAGCCGTCCCGATGCTGAGCCACGTCACCTTCGGGAGCAACGACATCGCCCGCGCCGGCGCCTTCTACAACGAGGTGCTGGGCCTGCTCGGCATCGTCCGCCAGGAGGCCTACAAGGCGGCGCTGGGGTACGCCCGCGCGCGCGCCGGCGCGCCCTGGATCTGGATCCTGCGGCCCTTCGACCGGCTGCCGGCGACCTGGGGCAACGGCAGCCATCTGGCGCTGATGGCCGAGAGCCGCGAGCAGGTTGACCTCTTTCACGCCGCGGCCTTGGCCAAGGGCGGCCGGGACGAGGGCGCGCCGGGCCTGCGCGCGCACTACGCGCCGGACTACTACGCCGCCTACGTCCGTGATCCCGACGGCAACAAGCTCCAGGCCGTGCATTACGGCGAGGGCCGCGTCGTGGCCAGGGGCCAGGGCGCGGTCTCTCACGTCACCCTCGGCAGCAACGACCTGGACCGGGCGCGGGGCTTCTACGATGCTCTGCTGGCGACTCTGGGGATCGAGAAGCTCTACGACGAGCCGGAGGGCAGCGCCTATTGCCGGCCGGACAGCCAGAAGCCGGCCTTCTCGATCCGCCGGCCCTTCGACGGCCGGCCGGCGACCTGGGGCAACGGCACCCATGTCGCCTTCCTGGCGAAGAGCCGGGCCCTGGTCGACGCCTTCCACGACAGGGGGCTGAAGCTGGGCGGCGCCGACGAGGGCGCGCCCGGCCCCCGGCCCCGTTACGGCCCGACCTACTACGGCGCCTACCTGCGCGACCCGGACGGCAACAAGCTCCAGGCCGTCTGCTACGCGTCCGAATGACTCCATCCGATCAGCGAAGAACACGAGACGAGACCCGAGAAAGGAAAACCCGGAAATGTCTCTTAAGATCCGACTGTCCCGCGGCGGCGCCAAGAAGCGGCCCTTCTACCGCATCGTCGTCACCGACTCCCGCAATCCCCGCGACGGCCGTTTCATCGAGCGGCTGGGCCATTACAACCCCATGGTGGCCAAGGACGACCCCGAACGCGTCCGCCTGGACGAGGACAAGATCAAGGAATGGCTCTCCAAGGGCGCGAAGCCCAGCGACCGGGTCGCCCGCTTCCTGGGCGAGGCCAACATCATCGAGTTGCCCAAGCGACGTGAGCAGACCAAGAAGAACCAGCCCAAGGCCAAGGCGCAGGAGCGCCTGAAGGCGGCCCGGGAGGCGGCCGAAGCCGCCGCCTCGGAGGCGTCTGCCGAGGAGGCCGCGGCCAAGGGCTGATCCGGAGACGAGTTTCCGATGGCTCTTTCCGTGGGCCTCCCCCACCCTGACCCTCCCCCTCCACGATCTGAACGGAGGGCGAGAGTCAGGGTGGGGGGGATCGCTGCGAGTCTCCCACTCAGACGGACGCCATCTTGACCGGCGATTCGAAACCGGACCGGGTCTGCCTCGGGGTGATCGCCGGGGCCCATGGGGTGCGCGGCCTGGTGAAGATCAAGAGCTTCACCGAGGACCCGGAGGACGTCGCGGCCTACGGCGCGGTCTGCGACGAAACCGGCCGGAAGCGCTTCGTCCTCAAGATCAAGGGCCGGGTCAAGGGCCTGGTCCTGGCCGAATTGGAGGGGATCCGGGACCGTGGCCAGGCCCAGGCCCTGCACGGCCTGCACCTCTACGTCGCGCGCGGTGCCCTGCCCCGGCTCGAGGCGGAGGAGACCTTCTACCAGGCCGACCTGATCGGCTTGGCGGCGGAGGATCCGGAAGGCCGGCCCCTGGGCCGGGTGGTCGCGGTGCCGAACTTCGGCGCCGGCGATCTGCTGGAAGTCCTGGACCCGGAGCGGGTCTCGCAGTTCTATCCCTTCACGCGCGCGGTCGTGCCCGAGGTCGACGTCGCCGCCGGCCGGGTGGTGATCCGTCCCCCGGCCGAGGTGACCGCACGGCCCGTGACCGATCGGGCCCAAGAGGAAGAGAGCTGACACGCCTCGTGTCTTTGCCTCCGCTTCCGAAGCGAACTCATCCTTGAAAGAAGTCAGGCCCCCGCCCTCGGGAGGGACGGCGGGGGCCTGTGCCGGCGCTTGCGTGCGGCGGTCAGGGTAGCGCCGGCGAAGCGATCTGGTTCTCGACGGTGGTCTCCGGGGCGGCCGCGGCGTTCGACGCCCCGGCCACGGCGGCCATGGCCAGGAAGGCCAGGGCGCAGGCGGCGAAGATCCGAAGTCCGGTGCTGGCGATGGCGGTCTGCATGGCGCGGGTTCCTTTTTCGATCGCGGTTCTGTCGGCTTGTCCTTCACTTGGGCGCGCCCCGCCTTGACCGAAGTGACGGCGGTCACGCCTCACGGGCCGGTGAAGCGGCGTGATCGGAACCGCCGCGCGAGGGGGTCTGCCACTTACCGCCTCTCCGGTCCCTTCGCCCATGAGAGCCTGGCGATCCTACCGTCCGGAGACCGCGCTGGCGTCCCGTGGCCGCCCCGGGCAAAGTGGCGGCATGCGCGTCTATCTCGCCGGACCCGAGGTCTTCCTGCCCGACTCCGAGGCGATCGGCGTGCGCAAGATCGAGGTCTGCCGGCGCCACGGCCTGACCGGGGTCTATCCCGGCGACACCGCCCTCGACCTCTCCGGCCTGGCGCCCCGCGTCGCCGGGCAGCGGATCTACGGCTGCAACCGCGACCTGATGAAGGGCTGCGACGCGGTCATCGCCAACATGACGCCCTTCCGCGGCCCCAGCATGGACGTCGGCACCGCCTTCGAGCTCGGCTACTTCGCCGCCCTGGGCCGTCCGGTGCTGGGCTACAGCAACACGACCCGGCCCTTTGCCGGACGGGTTCTCGCCCACTTCGGCCTCGACCCGGCGCCGGGCGACGGCGGCCCGCCGGCACGCGATCCCCAGGGCCTGGCGATCGAGGCCTTCGACATGGCCGACAACCTGATGCTGGACGGCGCGATCCTGGACGCCGGCTTCGAGGTCGTGACCCGCCGGGTCGACGACCCGGCGCAGCTCTACCGGGATCTCGCCGGCTTCGAGGCCTGCACCGAGGCGCTCGCCCACCGCCGGACGAAGACGGATTGATCCCGAGAAGACTCAAATCCAACGACGCCGTCGCGGCGGATGACCGGACCGTGGATCTAGCGGTGCCATTGGGTTCCGAGGCGCTTCCGGGGGCTGGACAAAGCCCTCAAAAGGCGCCATAAAGCGCGGCTTTGACCGACGGGAGTGGCGATGTGCGCGGCGGCCGCAGCCCCGGATCGGGACCCGGGCGGGAGCCAAGCGGATCGGGCGGGCGACCCCTGGACGGCGCGGGTGCTGACCATCTTTCCGGAGATGTTCCCGGGGCCGCTGGGCGCGAGCCTCGCCGGCAAGGCGCTGGAAAAGGGTTTGTGGCGCTTGCAGGTTCTGGACATACGGGACGTTGCGCGCGATAAACACCGCTCCGTGGACGATGCGCCCTTCGGCGGCGGGCCGGGCATGGTCCTGCGCCCGGATGTCGTGGATGCGGCGCTGGCCACCGTGGATGCGGCGCCCGGCCCGGTCATCTACCTCTCGGCCCGGGGCCGCCTGCTGGATCAGGCGCGGGTTGGGGAGCTGGCGGCAGAGCCGGGTCTGACCCTGCTCTGCGGCCGTTACGAAGGGGTCGATCAGCGGGTTCTCGACGCCCGCCGCGTGGAAGAGCTGAGCATCGGCGACTACGTGCTCTCCGGCGGCGAGGCGGCGGCCATCGTCCTGATCGACGCGGTGCTGCGGCTGCTGCCCGGGGTGATGGGCAACGAGGCCAGCAGCGGCGAGGAGAGTTTCGAACGGGGGCTCCTGGAGTATCCCCACTACACGCGGCCCGCCGAATGGCAGGGCCGTCCGGTGCCGGAGGTGCTGCTCTCCGGCCACCACGCCGAGATCGGCCGCTGGCGACGGGCGCAGGCGGAGGCGACGACGAAACAGCGGCGGCCCGATCTTTGGGCCCGCTATTGCAAGGACGCGAAGGAACAAGAGCCATGAACACCATACAAAAGCTCGAAAAGGACCAGATCGATCGGCTCAGCGCCGAGAAGCAGCTCCCCGACTTCGCGCCCGGCGATACCATCCGCGTCGACGTCAAGGTGGTCGAGGGCACGCGGGAACGGATCCAGGCCTTCGAGGGCGTCTGCATCGGCCGCAAGAGCCGTGGCATCAACTCCTCCTTCACGGTCCGCAAGATCTCCTACGGCGAAGGCGTGGAACGCGTCTTTCCGCTGTACTCCCCGCGCATCGCCGGGGTCTCCGTGATCCGCCGCGGCGACGTCCGCCGGGCCAAGCTCTATTACCTGCGCGGCCGCCGCGGCAAGTCGGCGCGCATCGCCGAGAAGACCACGGGCCTGGCCGGGAAGCTGACCCAGGCCGAGCGCGAGGCCGCCGCCCAGGCCAAGGCCCAGGCGCAGCAGGCCGCCAAGGCGAAGGCCGCCGCGGCCAAGGCCGCCAAGACCGAGGCCCCGGCCGAGGAGGCCGCGGAGGCCTAGAGCAGGGTGACATGAGGTCGAAGCGACCTCATATCTGATTTCCGCCCCTGGCCGCCTGGGGGGGCCGCCTGGGGAGGACGCCGGGGGGCGTAAGCCCCCGACGGCACCGCGGCACCGCCGCGTCGCAGACAGGAAACATCGGGCCGGCGCCGTCTTCCGCCAGGCGCAGCGCGCCCTTGGAAGGATGGAACCGATGGCTCAGCCGCGCACGCTCTTCGACAAGATCTGGGACAGCCACGTCGTCGACCGCCAGGACGACGGGACCTGCCTCATCTACATAGACCGCCATCTGGTCCACGAGGTGACCAGCCCACAGGCTTTCGAGGGCCTGCGCCTGGCCGGCCGCGCGGTGCACCGGCCCGACGCCACGCTGGCGGTGCCCGACCACAACGTGCCGACCGGCGACCGCTCCGAGGGCATCGACGACGAGCAGAGCCGGATCCAGGTTGAGACCCTGGAGGCGAACTGTGCCGCGTTCGGCGTGCCGATCTTCAAGATGAATGACGTCCGCCAGGGCATCGTCCACATCATCGGGCCGGAGCAGGGCTTCACCCTGCCCGGCATGACCATCGTCTGCGGCGACTCCCACACCTCGACCCACGGTGCCTTCGGCTCCCTGGCCTTCGGCATCGGCACCTCGGAGGTCGAGCATGTCCTGGCGACCCAGACTCTGATCCAGAAGCCGGCCAGGAACATGCGCATCACCGTGGACGGCGCACTGCCCCTGGGCATCACCGGCAAGGACCTGGCGCTGGCCATCATCGGCAGGATCGGCACCGCCGGCGGCACCGGCCACGTGATCGAGTATGCCGGCGAGGCGGTCCGCGCGCTCTCCATGGAGGGCCGCATGACCCTCTGCAACATGTCGATCGAGGGCGGCGCGCGCGCCGGCCTGATCGCGCCCGACGAGACCACCTTCGACTACCTCAAGGGCCGGCCCATGGCACCCAAGGGCGGCCAGTGGGAGGCGGCGGTGACCCATTGGCGCAGCCTGCCTTCGGACCCGGGGGCCGCCTACGACACCGAGATCGCCCTCGCCGCCGCCGAGATCGAGCCTCAGGTGACCTGGGGCACCAGCCCCGAGGACGTGCTGCCGATCTCCGGCGCCGTGCCCGGCCCGGCGGAGGCGCAGAGTCCCGAGAAGGCCCAGGCGATCCGCCGCTCGCTGCAGTACATGGGCCTGACCGCCGGCATGCGGCTCAGCGACATCACCGTCGACAAGGTCTTCATCGGCTCCTGCACCAACGCTCGGATCGAGGACCTGCGGGCGGTCGCCAAGGTCGCCGAGGGCCGCAAGGTCTCCGACAGCGTCCAGGCCATGATCGTGCCCGGCTCCGGCCTGGTGAAGCACCAGGCCGAGGAGGAGGGCCTGGACAAGATCTTCCGCGAGGCCGGATTCGACTGGCGCGAGCCGGGCTGCTCGATGTGCCTGGCGATGAACGCCGACAAGCTCAGGCCCGGCGAGCGCTGCGCCTCGACCTCCAACCGCAACTTCGAGGGCCGCCAGGGCCCCGGCGGACGGACCCATCTGATGAGCCCGGCCATGGCGGCGGCGGCGGCGGTCACCGGCCGCCTGACCGATGTCCGCGATCTGGTCGACTGAAGCTTTGAGGTGGAGGAGCCGGCCGTGTCCTTCGGCGTCGCGCCTCACGGGCCACGGCTCATGAGGCTGAGTGCCGCCGCCATACTGCTCCTTCTCCTGTCACCGCCCGCCTGGGCCCAAGACGACCCCGAAGCCGGCTTCGCCGACGAACTGCGGCGCGGCCTGGAGATGTTCGCGGTCGGCACCGCCGGCGGGGCCGAAGCTCAGAGCGCCGAGGCCCAGATCGCCGAAGCCCTCTGGGCCTTCTACCTGGACCGCGACCTGGCGCCGGTCTGGGTCACCGAAGCCGGTCCCGGGCCGCGGGCCGCGGCCGTGACCGACGTCCTGGCGGCGGCCGAGGAGGACGGCCTCGAGCCGGCCGACTACGATCTGGAGGCGATCCGGAACCTGCTGTCGTCGCCCGAGGCCGCGGCGCTGGCGCCTCTCGAGATCGCTCTTAGCCGGTCGCTGCTGCGCTTCCTCTCCGATCTCGGCGGTGCCCGCGGCCGCAGCGCCGCGACGGCGGGTCCCGGCACCCTGTTCGAGACGGAGCGCGAGGGAGTCGACGCGGCGGCCCTGATCGCGGCGGCCGCGGCCGAGGAAGACCTGGCGGACGTCGTGGTCAGGTCCAGGCCGCAGGGCCCGCGCTACGCCGCGCTGCGCGAGGCGCTGGCGCGCTATCGGCAGATTGCCGCCCAGGGCGGCTGGAAACCGGTTCCCGCCGGCGGCCCGCTCCGGCTCGGCAGCATCAGCTCCCGGGTCCCGGCCCTGCGCGCACGCCTGGTGAAGACCGGCGACCTGCGGCCGGCGGCGCGTGACCCTTCGGCGCTCTTCGACCAGGCGCTGGCTGCGGCGGTCCGGCGCGCCCAGCAGCGCTACGGGGCGGCGCCCGACGGCGTCGTCGGTCCCGAGACGCTGGCGGCGCTCAACCTGCCGGTGGCGGAGCGGGTGCGCCAGCTCGCCCTCAACCTGGAGCGGCTGCGCTGGATGCCCGCCGATCTGGGCGAGGACTTCGTCTACATCAACCTGGCGGACGCCAGCCTGCGGCTGGTCGAGTCCGGGAAGCCCCGTCTCGACCTGCGCATCGCGGTCGGCCGTCCCTTCCGCGGCACGCCGATCTTCAGCCAGGCCCTGACCTCCATCGTCTTCAGCCCGGACTGGACCGTGCCGCCGGGCATCGTCGGACGCGAGCTCCTGCCGATCCTGCGCGCCGACCCCCACTATCTGGCGCGCAACCGCTTCACCGTCTTCAGTGACTGGAGCGAGGAGGCCACCGTCCTGGACCCCGGGGCGATCGATTGGGCGACGGTCGACGGCGCGGCGCTCTCCTTCAAGCTGCGCCAGGCGCCGGGCCCGGAGAACCCGCTCGGCCGGATCAGCTTCGTCTTCCCCAACGACTTCGGCCTCTGCCTGCACGATACGCCGGCCAGCAGTTCCTTCGAGGCGGAGGCCCGCGGCTTCAGCCTCGGCTGCATCCGGGTGGAAGAGCCCGAACGCCTGGCCGAGGCCCTGCTTGCCGGCGCCGCGGGCTGGTCGGAGGCGCGCGTCGCCGAGGTGCTGGCCGACGGCACGCCGACCGCCGTCGGCCTGCCGGACCCGGTCCCGATCCACGTCACCTACCTGACCGCCTGGGCCAGGGGCAAAACCGTGCAGTTCCGCGACGACGTCTTCGGCCGCGACGCCGTCCTGGCCGCGGCGCTGCGGCGCCGGGGCGGCTAACCGGCCTGCCCGCGTCAAGACTCCCAGGCCGCGCGTTCGTAGAGGGCAAGGATCCGCTCGGACCCGGCACCGCAGCGCTCCAGATGCGCAACGCAGGCTTCCAGCGCACAGGGAAGGAGGCTTGCGCAGGCCTTCCGCAGCTCGACCGGGGCGTGCGGCGAGAACCGCCAGTCGCAGAGCGTGCGGCAGGCCGCTTCCAAGTGCTCGCAGGCCTCCTCGAGCCGGCCTAGCCTCGAGAGATTCTGAGCCGCATTCTGCCGCGCGACCAGCAGGGCGGCAGCGGCACGCTCCGGGCAGGCTTTCCCATCCGCTGCGCGCTGGAACAGGCGCCGGGCGAGGGCCAGGGCGTCCTCGAAATGCGCGCGCGCGCGCCGATGGGCCCCGACGCTGTAGGCTTCGTTGCCGGCCGAGGTGGCCAGGCGGAAACGCTCGTAGGCCCGCGTGGGATCGGCCGCGACGGAGGGAAGGCGTGTCGGGAGGTTCGGCAGCATGACGATGTTCTATTGCGAATGGTTATCATTTGCAATGGGGCGCGGTACGCTATAGAACTCTCGTGCTGTCGGGCCCGAGGCGGTTCCCCGCGGCCGACACCTCCATCGAACGCAGGCTGCGGCCTTGCTGCTTTCCCGCCAACCCGTCTATCAGGAGCACGTTGTATGGGCGTTGAGAATCTTGTCCTGCCGAACTCGGTCGTCCAGGTGCGCGTCGAGAGCGTTCGCCATTGGACCGACGACGTGTTCTCACTGCGGGTCACGCGGCCGGTCAGCTTCCGTTTCCGGTCCGGCGAGTTCGTGATGCTCGGTCTCCTCGTCGAGGGGCGGCCGCTCTTGCGGGCCTATTCCATCGCCAGCCCGGCTTGGGACGACGGGCTCGACTTCTACTCGATCAAGGTCAAGGATGGCCCGCTGACCTCGCGTCTGCGCCATGTCAAGCCGGGCGACGACGTGCTCCTGGGGCGCAAACCGACCGGCACGCTGGTGCTCGACGCCCTCAAGCCGGGTCACCGTCTTTTCCTGTTCTCCACCGGCACCGGGATCGCCCCCTTCGCCAGCCTCGTGCGCGATCCGGAAACCTACGAAAAGTTCCAGCAGATCGTGCTGACCCACACCTGCCGCAGGGTGGCGGATCTCGAGTACGGCGCGAAGCTGGTCGCGGGCCTGGCGAGCGACCCGCTGGTCGGAGAGGTTGCACCGGCTCATCTCACCTATTACGCCAGCGTGACCCGTGAGGACTACGTGCATACCGGCCGCATCACCAGCCTGATCGAGAGCGGGCGTCTCTTTCGGGACCTCGGCGTCGCCGGCCTCGACTCCGTCGGGGACCGGGTGATGATCTGCGGCTCCATGGCGATGATCTCGGACACCCGGACGCTGGTCGAGGCGGCTGGCCTGGAAGAAGGCTCGAATGCGGCGCCCGGCGACTACGTCGTCGAGAAGGCCTTCGCGGACTGACTCTTCTCCGCTTTCTTTGCCTGCGTCCCGCTTTATGCAAGCTGCCGCATCACTGCGGACGTTCCAGGCTCTCCTTCGACAGCCGGTAGAGCACGTGAGGCCGGTCGGCGTAGGTGAAGTCGCGGTCGTAGCGGAAGCCGGCCTTCTGCATCACCCTCTGCGAGGCGGCGTTGCGCTGGAGGGCCAGGGCGATCAGCGCCTCGAGACGAAGGTCCCGGAAGGCCGCCTCGACGCTGGCGCGGGCGACCTCGGTCGCCAGGCCCCGGCCCCAGAAATCCGGCAGCAGGGCGTAGAGCACCTCGACCTCGGGCCGGCCCAGGATCTCCAGGCGGCGCAGGCCGGCGCGCCCGGCGAAGGCGCCGCTCTCGCGATCGAAGAGCATCCAGGTGCCGAAGCCCCGCTCGCGCCAGTGATCGATGAACATCTCCAGGAAGAAGCGCGTCTGCTCGGCGTCGCGCAGGCCGCCCAGGGTCGCCATGGCCCGCGGATCGCGGTGCAGGCCGTGCAGCAGGTCGACGTCGCCGTCCTTCGGCGGGCGGCCCGTCAGCCGTTCGGTTTCGAGGATCTCGATGGCGCGCATGAAGTCGCCCTGTCCCCCGCAGCCGCTTCAGATGGAGTCCGGTTTCGCCGTCGCGGGGCTGCCGACCGCCGCTTCCCGCCGGGCGATGTAGAGGGTCGCGCCGACGATGATCGCGGCGCCGGCCAAGGTCCAGAGGTCCGGCACCTCGGCGAAGACGAAGAAGCCGAGCAGCCCGGCCGCCAGCAGCTTGCCGTAGTCGAAGGGCGCCACGAAGCTGGCCTCGCCGGTCCGGAAGGCACGGATCATCATCGCCTGGGAGCCGAGGCCCAGGAGGCCCATGACGACCAGGAGCGGGTACTGGGGCCCGCTCGGCGGCTGCCAGACCGCGGCCGCCGGCCCGGCGGTGATGAGCACGCTGCCGAGGCCGAAGTAGAACAGCATGACGATCTGGCTTTCTCCTGCGGGCAGGCGTTTGACCAGGACCAGGGCGGCGGCGATGCCGAAGGCCATGCCGAGGGCGACGACCGCCGCCGGGTCGAAGGCGCCGGCCCCCGGCCGGACCATGATCACGACTCCGAGGAAGCCCAGCGCGGTGGCGCTCCAGCGCCGCCAGCGCACCGGCTCGCGCAGGAAGATCACCGCCAGGACCGTCGCGAAGAGCGGCGTCGTGAAGCTGAGCGCGGTCACGTCGGCCAGGGGCAGCCGGGTCAGGGCGTAGAAGCCGCAGACCATGGCGCCGGCCCCTAAGATCACCCGGAAGGCGTGCACCCAGGGATGCCGGGTCCTGAGCCGGGTGAAGCCGATCCACCACAGGAAGGGCAGCACGGCGACCAGCCCGACCACGGCGCGGAAGAAGGCGATCTGGTAGGCGTCCAGGCCCTGCTGGCCGAGCGTCTTGACCAGGACGGCGTTGAGGGTGAAGCCGAGGCCCGCGGCCAGCATCCAGAGCGCGCCACGATGGTTGGGCGACAGCCCGAAGCCGCCCTCGGCCGCCGGGAAGGAAGCGGACGCCGGGGCGCCCCGCGCCGCCCCGCTCACGGCCGGGCCGCCGGCGCGTGGGACGCGGCCCGGCTGGCCTCGCGCTCGCGCGCGACCCGGGCCTCGCGGCGGGCGATGTAGATCGCCGAAGCCGCGATGACGCCTGCGCCGACCCAGGTCCAGAGCCCCGGCACCTCGCCGAAGAACAGGAAGGCGAGGCCGGCGATGAAGGGCAGGCGGGCGTAGTCCAGGGGCAACACGGCCGAGGCGTCGGCTTTCGTGTAGGCGCGGGTGATGGCGATGTGGGAGACCGTGGCGACGAAACCGACCAGCGCCATCAGGCCGAGCACCTCCCAGCTCGGCCAGCGCCAGACGAAGAGCGCCGGGACCAGCGACAGCGGGGTCAGCAGCAGGTTCATCAGGAAGACGATGGTGCCGGGCCGGTCGTAACCGGAGAGCCGCTTGACGATGATCACCGAGATCGCCATGAAGGCCGCGGCGATCACCGGCAGGGCCATGGCCGGGGTCAGCTCGGTGAAGCCCGGGCGCAGGATGATCAGGACGCCGAGGAAGCCGAACATGGTCGCGGTCCAGCGCCGGGCCCGGACGATCTCGCCCAGGAAGATCGCCGCCCCCAGGGTCGCGAACATCGGCACCGTGAAGTTGAGCGCCACCGCCTCGGCCAGGGGCAGCAGGGCGATGGAGTAGAACCAGAGGCACATGGCCGCCAGGCCGATGACTGCGCGCCAGAGGTGCAGGCCGGGATGCGCGGTCTTGAGGCCCGCCGCGCCGACCTGCCAGAGCCAGGGCAGCATGAAGAGCAGCGCGAAGAAGTTGCGGAAGAAGGTGATCTGCAGGGGATCGAGCTCTTCCGCCGCGCTGCGGATCGCGATGTTCATCACCGAGAAGCCGAACGACGCCGCGGCCATGTAGAGCGCGCCTTGCACAGGGGCAGGCACGGCGCGCAGCTTCTCGACGGCGGACTCGACGGTTGCAGGCATGGATCATGCAAGCTACGCGCCGGCCGCTGCCCCGGACCAGCGGAATCTCCGCAGATCTGCCATGCGCGGCGGGGTTCGGCGGCCCAGAGGCACTGAACGAGACAGGCGCCTTTAGGCATGATCATCCTTCGACAAGCTCAGGATGAGGAGAGTTTCCTATGATATCTCACCCTCACCCTGAGCCTGTCGAAGGGCGAGGGTCGGCAGCATCGCGGGTCACCAACAAGCTGCTAAGTCTGCGCCGCGATCAGCGCCTCGTGCGGGTCAAGGAAGACCGGCAGCAGCCAGCCCTGGGTCACCCAGCGCAGGCGCCAGGGATAGGGCACCAGGGTCAGGATCGAGTAGTGCAGATGCGCCGGCTTGCCGACGGCG
>JAKSBE010000058.1 GCA_022361275.1 Kiloniellales bacterium | reverse complement strand
GCCTTCGCCGGGCTCGTCTACGGCACCGGCGTGGCGCTGCAGTCCGTGCCGCGCGGCTTCATCCCGCAGCTCGACCAGGGCTATGCCATCGTGGTCGTACAGCTGCCCGACGCCGCTTCGCTCAACCGCACCGACGAGGTCATCCTGCGCGCCAGCGAGATCGTCCGGACCGCGCCGGGCGTCATCAACGCCGTCGGTTTCGCCGGCTTCTCAGGCGCGACCTTCACCAACGCCACCAACACCGGCGTGATCTTCGCTGCCTTCGCGCCCTTCGAGGAACGGCTGGCCCAGGGGCTCTCCGCCGACGCCATCATCGGCCAGATCTTCGGTCGCATGCAGCAGATCCAGGAGGCCTTCATCATCGCCGTGCCGCCGCCGCCGGTGAGCGGGATCGGCACCGCCGGCGGCTTCCGGATGCAGCTTCAGGACCTCGAGTCCGCGGACATGCGCCGCGCCCTGGGCGCCGCCTACGGCCTGGTCGCCCAGGCCAACCAGGATCCGCGCCTGACCCGTGTGTTCACCACCTTCAGCGCCGCCAGCCCGCAGATCTTTCTGGAGATCGACCGCGTGCGGGCGCAGATCCTGAACGTGCCGATCGAGTCGATCTTCGAGGCGCTCTCGGTCAATCTCGGCACCACCTATGTCAACGACTTCAACGCCTTCGGCCGCGTCTACCAGGTCCGCGCCCAGGCCGACATCCCTTTCCGCCTCGACGTCGCGGACATCGCGCAGCTCAAGGTCCGCTCGGCCAGCGGCGCCCTGGTCCCCCTCGGCACCCTGGCCGACGTGCAGCTGCGCTCCGGGCCCGACCTGGTGCAGCGCTACAACCTCTACACCTCGGTGCCGGTGCAGGGCTCGGCCGCGCCCGGGGTCTCTTCCGGCGACGCCCTGGCGGCCATGGAGGAGCTCGCGGCGAAGCTGCTGCCCGACGGCATGACCTTCGAGTGGACCGAGCTGGCCTATCAGCAGAAGCAGACCGGCGACACGGCGGTCTTCATCTTCCTGCTCTCGGTGCTCTTCGTCTTCCTGGTGCTCGCGGCCCAGTACGAGAGCTGGGTCCTGCCGCTCGCGATCATCCTCATCGTGCCGATGTCGGTGTTCTCGGCGATGATCGGCATCATGACCCGGGGCATGGACAACAACATCCTGACCCAGGTCGGCCTGGTCGTGCTGATCGCCCTCTCGGCGAAGAACGCGATCCTGATCGTCGAGTTCGCCCGCCAGGCCGAGGACCGCGGCCTGGCGCTGGTCGAGGCCGCGGTCGAGGCCTGCCGCCTGCGCCTGCGCCCGATCCTCATGACCGCCTTCGCCTTCATCCTCGGCGTGGTGCCGCTGATGATCGCCACCGGCCCCGGCGCCGAGATGCGCCAGGCGCTGGGCACGGCGGTCTTCTCCGGCATGCTCGGCGTGACCTTCTTCGGCCTCCTGCTGACGCCGGTCTTCTACGTCGTGCTGCGCCTGATCTTCCGCCGCCGCCGGGCCTCGGGGCCGGCGCCGGCCCAGGAGGCTCCGGCAGCGGGAGACTGAGCCGACGAGCCCGAACGGGATCGACCTCGCCGAGGCGCGGCGCTAAACTGCGCTCGAGGTCGGAATACACCCTGGGTTCGGGGCCATGCGCGCGACGCTGTTCGAACGCCAGATGGCGATGTACACGACCTTTCACCGCGATTACCGCAATCGCCTGACCCACGTCTTCGGCATCCCGGCGATCATCCTGTCCCTCATGCTGGCGCTGGCCTGGGTCCAGGTCGGGATCGGCCCGTTTTCCGTCTCGCTGGCGCTGCTGGTCTCGGCGGCCGTCTGGCTGCTTTGGATCGGGCTCGACCGGCCGATCGGGCTGGCCATGGGCCTCTTCATGGTCCCCGCGCTCGGACTTGCCGAGTGGATCGCAGCCACCCAGAGCGCTTCGGTCGTCTGGACCGCCTTTGCGGTCCTCTTCGTCGGCGGCTGGGCGCTGCAGCTCCTGGGCCACGTCTACGAGGGCCGCCGGCCGGCGCTGCTCAGCAATCTCTTCCAGGCCCTGATCGGACCGATGTTCCTGGTCGCCGAGGCCTTTTTCGCGCTCGGCCTGCGCCAGGGGCTCAAGGAGCGGGTCGAGCGGACGATCCGCGAGGCGGATCCGCCGAAGCCCGAGGGCGCCGCCCGGCCGCTGACCTGAGGTGCGTGCGCGGAAGCCGCGCCGCCTCATACCAGGAAAACGTGGTAGAGCGCGCCCAGAGCGGCGCCGGCGAAGAGGACGGGCAGCATGGGAAGCTTGAAGCGCAGCATGGCCACCAGGGCCGCTGCGGTCAGCGCCAGAGAGGCCGGATCGACGGTCTGCCACAGCGGCGTGTAGAGCCTCAAGACCGAGATCCAGACCTCCTCGACCTCGGCGAAGCTGATGTGCAGGGCGAACCAGAGGGCGAGGTTGAGGATCACGCCGACCACGGCGGCGGTCACGCCCGAGAGCGCCGCGTTGAGCTTGATGTTGCCGCGCAGCGCCTCGACGTAGGGCGCGCCCAGGAAGATCCAGAGGAAGCAGGGCAGGAAGGTGACCCAGGTGGTGAGGACGGCGCCCAGGATCCCGGCCGAGACCGGATCGAGGGCGCCGGGGTTGCGGTGGGCGCCGAGGAAGCCGACGAACTGCACCACCATGATCAGCGGCCCGGGGGTCGTCTCGGCCAGGCCCAGGCCGTCGAGCATCTCGCCGGGCGCCAGCCAGCCGTAGGTCTCCACGGCCTGCTGCCCGACGTAGGCGAGGACCGCGTAGGCGCCGCCGAAGGTGACCACGGCCATCTTGCTGAAGAACACGCCGATCTGCGTGAAGACGTCGTCCGGCCCGAGGAGAGCCAGGAGCGCCGCGGTCGGCGCGAGCCAGAGCACCAGGCAGACCAGGGCGATCCGGAGGCTCCCGCTGCGGTCCACGGCTCTCTCGTCGGGCGCCTCGCCGGGTCCGGCGCTCCGCCCGAGGCCTTCGCCCAGGAAGCCGAGCAGCCCGGCGCCGATCACGATCAGCGGGAAGGGCACGGCGAAGAAGAAGATGCCGACGAAGGCCGCCGCCGCGATCCCCAGGTGCAGGCGGCTGCGCAGGGCCCGGCGGCCGATGCGCAGCAGCGCCTCGGCGACCACCGCCAGAACCACCGCCTTGATCCCGAAGAAGGCGGCCGCGACCAGGGGCAGCTCGCCGTAGGCGGCGTAGAGCAGCGACAGGACCAGGATGACCAGGGCGCCGGGCAGGACGAAGAGGACCCCGGCGACCAGGCCGCCCAAGGTCCGGTGCAGCAGCCAGCCGACGTAGGTCGCGAGCTGCTGGGCCTCCGGCCCGGGCAGCAGCATGCAGTAGTTGAGGGCATGGAGATAGCGCGCCTCGTCGATCCACTTCTTCTCTTCGACCAGCACCTTGTGCATCAGCGCGATCTGGCCCGCCGGCCCGCCGAAGCTGATCAGGCCGATGCGCAGCCAGACGAGGAAGGCCTCCTTGAAGGGGACCTCCGGGCCCTTGGCCGTGGCGCCCGCCACGGTCTCACCGCCGTCCATTACGACCTCCCCGGAGTGACCCCGTGCAAGGCGCGCCGACGGCATCCGGCGTAGAAGAGCGGCAGGGCCGGAGAGACCCACGTCCCGTCACCCCGGAAGACATCGCCCGGCCCCGCGACCATCGCGGCCAGCCCGGCACCTTGGTCTCTCGTTCCTTCACGGCCCAGGTCCGCCCTCTCGACGATCCTTGCGACTCCATCGAGCGCACCACCGGCCAAGCTGTAGCGCAGGAAGAAGTCATGCAAGCGACAAGCGCCCTTGCCGCCCGCGAGATAGCGGACGCCGACCTCCCTGGCCGCGCGGCAGATCTTCGGGATCAAGGCTTGCTTGCATCTCGCCCATGCGCCCGCCCCTCCGAAACAGGAGCGCTGAGCGGTGCTTGGGCAAGGATTGCCTTGGGACGGCCGGGAGACCGCTTCATCCCGACCGCGGCAGGATAGCCGCGGCGCCGTACAGCCTTCAAGCGGCGCGCTTCCGCCCTGCGACGCCCGCCTTTCACCGCCGACGAAAAACGTTAGACTGCCGGCTCCTTCACTTCCATCGGTGCAGACTCGGCGAAGCAAGCTTCATGACCGTCCTCGTCACCGGCGTCGCCGGCTTCATCGGATCCCACCTGGCCAGGGCTCTGCTCGACCGGGGCGAGCAGGTCATCGGGATCGACACTCTCAACGACTACTACGACCCGGCCCTGAAGGCGGCACGCCTGGCCCGGTTGCGGGGGCGCAACGCCTTTGCCTTCGAGCGCCTGGACGTCAGCGACCGGACCGCGATCCTGGGGCTGGCCGAGGCCCATCCCGAGATCACCCGGGTGGTGCACTTGGCCGCCCAGGCCGGGGTGCGCTATTCGCTGGAGAATCCCTTCGCCTACATCGACGCCAACGTCATGGGCCAGCAGGTCATGATCGAGGCCTGCCGCCGCCTGCCGCGCTGCGCGCACTTCGTCTACGCCTCCTCCTCCTCGGTCTACGGCGCCAACAGCAAGCTGCCCTTCTCGGTCGAGGACCCGGTCGATCATCCGGTCTCGCTCTATGCCGCGACCAAGCGCGCGGGCGAGCTGATGGCCTACACGGCGGCGCATCTCTACCGCCTGCCCTCGACCGGCCTGCGCTTCTTCACGGTCTACGGGCCCTGGGGCCGGCCCGACATGTCGGCCTACATCTTCACCGACGCGATCTTCAAGGGCCGGCCGATCACGATCTTCAACCAGGGCGACATGCGGCGCGACTTCACCTACATCGACGACATCGTCGCCGGGACGCTGAACGCCCTCGACCGGCCACCGGCCGACCGCGGCGAGGCGCCGCCGCAGCGGATCTACAACCTCGGCAATCACAAGTCCGAGGACCTGATGCGCTTCATCGCGGTGCTGGAAGCGGCCTGCGGCAAGGAGGCGATCAAGGCGTTCGGGCCCATGCAGCCCGGCGACGTCAAGGAGACCTACGCCGACATCGCGGCCTCGCGGCGCGACCTGGGCTTCGAGCCCCATACCTCCATCGACGAGGGCCTGCCCCGCTTCGTCGCGTGGTACCGGGACTATCACAAGATCTAGACTCCGCGGTGCCGTCCCGCTCGCTCGATCGTGAAGCGCGGCGTCCTTGCGGGGCTGCTAGGCTCCGCCCTATGCGATACCTCAGCCTGCCTTGTTTCCTCGCGGCTTCCGTCTTGCTTCTCGGGTCTCCCTCGGGCGCCCAGGACGGCCAGGGCGAGGCCTTGCCCCAGGGCAACTCGGACTGTCCGAAAAGCCGGGCCTACATCGAACCCGAGCTGACGACCCGGCCGGAGGACGGCCAGCTCTACGACACCCAGCGCCAGGCGATCGACATGCCGATCCGCGACGTGATTCAGGCCATGGGCGGGATCGAGGCGGCCTACGTGGTGGCCGGGCGGACCCGGGCCGAGGCAGAGGCCCGGATCGCGGAGGGCGCCGAGGGGGCGGAGCGCCGCTTCCATCAAGACACCATCCTGCGCGCCGACGCCCTGACCGCGATCCTCGATTGCCTGCAAAGCGGCAAGGGCGCCTAATACCGACTTGTACGCATCGGCGTGTCAGCACGAGGCCAGGTACGCCGTGCCCCAGGCTTAGAGGCCGAGGGGCTGACTCACGATCCGCTCTGGGCCGTCTCGCTCTGGGCCGTCTCGCTCTGGACCTGCTCGCTCTGGCGCCGCTCGTAGAGCGCGTCGAGCCGTGGGCCGTAGCTCTCCTTGATCTTGTGCCGGCGGATCTTCAGGGTCGGGGTCAGCATGTGATTCTCGACCGAGAAGGCTTCCGGTGCGATCGCGAAGCGCCGGACCTTCTCCAGCGGCGAAAGCTCGGCGTTGACCCGGTCGACCGCGGCCGCGATCGCCTTGCGCAGCTCCGGGTCCTCGTGGAGCTCGGCGAGGCCGCCGGTCTTGCCGTTCCCCGTCGCCCATTCCCCGACGAACTCCGGATCGGGCACCAGCAGGGCCACGAGGTTGGGCCGCTTGTCGCCGTAGACCATCGCCTGGTGGAGCTCCGGCTGCAGGGTCAGGAAACCCTCGATCCGCGCCGGCGAGACGTTGTCGCCGCCGGAGAAGACGATGATGTCCTTCTTGCGGTCGGTGATCTTGAGGAAGCCCTCGGCGTCCATCTCGCCGATGTCGCCGGTGTGCAGCCAGCCGTCCCTCAGCACGGCCTGGGTCGCCGCCTCGTCGCGCCAGTAGCCTTTCATCACCATGGGGCCGCGGACCAGGATCTCGCCGTCCTCGGCGATTCGCACCTGGACGCCGGTCATCGGCGGGCCGACGGTCTCCATCTTGACCTTGCCCGGCAGGTTGACCGAGATCACCGGCGCCGCCTCGGTCTGGCCGTAGCCCTGGAGGATGCGCAGGCCCAGCGCCGTGAAGAAGATGCCGATGTCCGGGTTGAGGGCCGCGCCGCCGGAGACGAAAGCCTTGAGCCGGCCGCCGAAGCGCTTCTTGACCTTGCGGCGCACCAGGAGCGACAGGAGGGTGTCGAGGATCCGCTCCGTCAGGGTCAGGCCGTCCGGGTCCAGGTAACGCTTGCGGCCCAGTTCGATGGTCCGGCGGAAGAGCCTGGCCTTCAGGCCGCCCTGCTTCTCGACGCCATTGAGGATCCGCTGATAGATCGATTCGTAGAGCCGCGGCACCGCGGTCATCAGGGTCGGCCGTACCTCGCCCAGGTTGGTCAGCAGCTTCTCGACGCTCTCGGCGTAGTAGATCTGGGCGCCGAGGGCCATGGGGAAGAACTGGCCGCCGGAGTGCTCGTAGGCGTGCGACAACGGCAGGAAGGACAGGAAGACCTCGTCGCCGACGCCCAGGGTCTTCAGGACGTCGTGGGCGCCGAGGCAGTTCTGCATGATGTTGAGGTGGCTCAGCATCACGCCCTTGGGCGTGCCGCCGGTACCCGATGTGTAGATGAAGCAGGCGGTGTCGTCGCGCTTCAGCCTGGCGACCATCTCGGCCACGTCGTCCGGCCGCTTCGCGCCCTCGTCCAGCAGTTGCCACCAGTCGCGGATCGCCACCGTGGTTTCCTGGCCCAGCTCCGGGGGCTGGATGGTCACGACGAAGCGGCATTCCGGAGCGTCGATCGCCGCCGGCAGGACCTTGCGGGCCAGGGCCTTGGTCGAGACGATGGCGCCGACCGCGCCGCTGTGGGAGAGGATGTGGTGGTGGTCGCCGACGTTGTTGGTGGTGTAGGCCGGGACCGTGATCGCGCCGGCGCTCATGATCGCGACATCGGCGATCAGCCATTCCGGCCGGTTCTCCGAGACCAGGACCACGCGGTCGCCCGGCTTGACCCCGATCGACCTCAGGCCGCGGGAGAGGGCGCTGACCGCCTCGGCGACCTCGGTCCAGGACAGCGGCCGATATGCGTCCTCGCGCTTGGCCCAAAGAAAGGGCTTGCCGTCCAGGCGCTTCGCCTGGTCGAACAGGAGAGCAGGCAGGCTTTGCCAGCGGTCGAGATCCACGCCATCCCCCAAAGGCCGTCGCACTATCGTTCTATATTGTAGTGCTGTGCGCTTGGCTCACCCCTTATGGCGGCCTATATGCCTGAGCGTCAAGGAGGTGCAGCACCATGAGCGATTCCGCCCAGACCGTCCAAAGCGAGCTCGGTTCCCTGCCGACCTGGGATCTCTCGGACCTCTATCCGGAGATCGACGGCCCGGCTTTGCAGGCCGATCTGGCCGAGCTGACCGGCGAATCCGAGGCTTTTCGGGCGCGCTACGAAGGCAAGCTCGCCGGACTCGACGGCGAGGCCCTGGGGACGGCGCTGGAGACCTACGAGGCCATACGCGAGCGTCTCGACCGGATCATGAGCTTCGCCCAGCTGGCCTATTCCGGCGACGTCAGCGATCCCGAGATCGGCCGTTTCTATCAATCGATGCAGGAAACGACCAACGGGATCTCCAGCCGGATCCTGTTCTTCACCCTGGAGCTCAACCGCCTCCCGGAAGAGGCGCTGGCGGCGAAGTTGGCCGCGGCGCCGCGACTGGCGCGCTACCGGCCCTGGCTGCGCGACCTGCGGGCGCTGCGCCCGCATCAGCTGGCCGACGACCTGGAGCGCCTGCTGCACGAGAAGTACGTCGCCGGCCGCGGCGCCTGGGTCCGGCTCTTCGACGAGAGCATGGCCGCGCTGCGCTTTCCCCTGGACGATCGGGAGCTGACCAGCACCGAGATCCTGGACAAGCTGACCGATCCGGACGCCGCGGTCCGCAAGGCGGCCGCCGAATCCCTCGGCCAGGTCCTGGGCGCCAACGTCAAGCTGTTCAGCCACATCACCAACACCCTGGCCAAGGACAAGGAGATCGAGGACAACTGGCGCCGCTTCGCACGGCCGGTATCGTCCCGGAACCTGGGCAACTACGTCGAGGACGAGGTCGTCGACGCGCTGGTCGCCGCGGTGCGCGCGGCCTTTCCGAGGCTGTCGCACCGCTATTACGCCCTCAAGGCGAAGTGGTTCGGGGTCGAGCGGCTGCCCTACTGGGACCGCAACGCGCCCCTGCCCGACGAGGAGCGGCGCCGGATCCCCTGGGCCGAGGCCCGGGACACCGTGCTTTCGGCCTATGCCGCCTTCTCCGGGGAGCTGGCCGAGGTCGGCCGGCGCTTCTTCGACAACCCCTGGATCGACGCCCCGGTCCGGCCCGGCAAGGCGCCCGGCGCCTTCGCCCATCCGACCGTGCCCAGCGCCCATCCCTACCTGCTGGTCAACTACCAGGGGCGGACCCGCGACGTCATGACCCTGGCGCACGAGCTGGGTCACGGCGTGCACCAGGTGCTGGCCGGAGCCCAGGGTCATCTCATGGCCGAGACGCCGCTGACCCTGGCCGAGACCGCCAGCGTCTTCGGCGAGATGCTGACCTTCCGCGCGCTCCTCGCCGCGGAGGCGGATCCGATCCGCCGCAAGGTCATGCTGGCGCAGAAGGTCGAGGACATGCTGAACACCGTGGTCCGGCAGGTCGCGATGCACAACTTCGAGGCCGTGGTCCACGACGAGCGGCGCCACGGCGAGCTGCTGCCGGAGCGCCTGGGCGAGATCTGGCTGGAGACCCAGCGCGAGGCCCTGGGACCGGCGGTGACGCTGGAGGGCGACTACCGGCACTACTGGGCCTACATCCCCCATTTCGTCCACGTGCCCTTCTACGTCTACGCCTACGCCTTCGGCGACTGCCTGGTCAACTCGCTCTGCGCGGTCTACGAGGACGCCTCGGCGGGCTTCGCGGCGCGCTACCTGGAGATGCTGCGGGCCGGCGGCACCAAGCGGCACAAGGAACTGCTGGCGCCCTTCGGCCTCGACGCCGCGGATCCGGCCTTCTGGTCCAGGGGGCTCGGCGTGGTCGGCGGCTTCATCGACGAGCTGGAGGCGATGGCGTGAGCAAGATCCTCGGAGGCCCAGCGGCCGTATAGACGGAGAACGGCGCCGCACGACGCCGGTGCTGGACAGTCCGAGCCGACAGGGCCATCTAGGTGTCATGACCGACAGCGATTTCACTGACGAATCCTCACGCCTGAGCGGCCGGGTCCGGCGCTATGCGCGGGTCGGGGGCGCGGTGGGCGGCCTGGCGGCGCAGTTCATCGGTGCGCGCTACCTCGGCCTCGACCTCGATTTCGGCAAGCATTCCTCGGAGCTGAAGTCGGCGCTCGGCGGCCTCAAGGGGCCACTGATGAAGGTCGCCCAGATCCTGGCGACCATTCCCGACGCCCTGCCGCGGGAATACGCCGAGGAGCTGCGCCAGCTCCAGGCCAATGCGCCCTCCATGGGCTGGCCCTTCGTGCGCCGCCGCATGCGCAGCGAGCTGGGCCCGGACTGGCAATCCAGGTTCGCCGGCTTCGCCCATGACGCTGCGGCGGCGGCCTCGCTGGGCCAGGTCCACCGGGCGAGCGGCCACGACGGCCGCGAGCTGGCCTGCAAGCTGCAGTACCCGGACATGCAGTCGACCGTAGAGGCCGATCTGCAGCAGCTGAAGCTGGTGTTCTCGATCTACCGGCGCAGCGACAAGGCGATCAACCCTTCGGAGATCTACAAGGAGCTGTCGGAGCGCCTGCGGGAGGAGTTGGACTACGACCGCGAGGCCCGCCACATGCGCCTCTACGCCGACATGCTGAAGGACGAGCCCGGCGTGCACGTGCCCGAGGTTCTGCCCGAGCTCTCGACCGACCGCCTGCTGACCATGAGCTGGCTGGACGGCACGCCGATCATGGACTTCGTCGCCGGCCATCCGGACACCGAGCTGCGCAACACCGTGGCCTACAACATGTTCCGGGCCTGGTACGTGCCCTTCTACTACCACGGCGTGATCCACGGCGATCCGCACCTGGGCAACTACAGCCTGCGCGAGGACGGCTCGGTCAACCTGCTCGACTTCGGCTGCATCCGGGTCTTCGAATCCAGCTTCGTGCGCGGCGTGATCGACCTCTACCACGCCCTCGAGACCGGCGACGAGGCCCTGGCCGTCAGCGCCTACGAGACCTGGGGCTTCACCGGGATCGGCAAGGAGCTGCTCGACGTCCTCAACATCTGGGCCGAGTTCATCTACGCGCCTCTGCTGGAGGACAAGGTCCGTAGAATCCAGGAAAACGAGAGCGGCCTTTACGGCGCCCAGGTGGTGGGCAAGGTCCACAAGGAGCTGAAGCGGGTCGGCGGCGTGACCCCGCCGCGTGAGTTCGTGCTCATGGACCGCGCTGCCATCGGCCTGGGCTCGGTCTTCATGCACCTCAAGGCCGAGATCAACTGGCACCGCCTGTTCCACGACCTGGTCGCCGACTTCGACGAGGCCGCCCTCGCGAAGCGCCAGGCGGCGGCGCTGAAGGCCGCCGAGGTGCCGGCGGCGGGCTGACCGCCGACCCCCTTGCGCCGGTCGGATTAAGCCCTGGGAAACCAAAGCGCCGCAGGATAGGGGCGGTCCCAAGCATCCCTGGAGCGGCTCCCCTTGCCCGACGGCGACAACGGATTGGTCTGCGCCTATGCCCTCGACGGCGAGGGAGGCGGGCGGCCCCTGGACTGGCCGGAGGTCGAGGCCTGGGCGGCCGCCCCTGGGGGCGACGATGAGACGGCCGGCCTGCAGTGGGTGCACCTCAGCCGCCGGGCCGAGGGCGCCAAGCGCTGGCTGGCGCAGAAGAGCGGCCTCGACCCGGTGGTCCAGGAGGCCCTGCTGGCCGAGGAGACCCGGCCGCACTGCGACCTCATCGGCGAGGGCGTGCTGCTGATCCTGCGCGGGGTCAACACCAACCCCGGTGCGGATCCCTCGGACATGGTCTCGATCCGGCTGTGGATCGAGCCGCGGCGGATCGTCTCCTCGCGGAACCGCAAGCTGATCGCCATCCACAGCCTGCAGGACGCCATCGCCGCCGGCCGCGGGCCCGGCTCGGCCAGCGATCTGATCTGCGACCTGGCCAAGGCCATGGTCGAGCGCATGGACCCGGTGCTGGAGGACCTGGACCGGGAGATCGACGCCCTGGAGGTCGCCGGTCTCAGGCCGGCCGGCAGCGACCACCGGGCCAAGCTGCAGAAGATCCGGCGGCGGCTGATCTCCCTGAAGCGCTACATCGCGCCCCAGCGCACGGCGCTGACCAAGCTGATCGACCTGCGCCCGCCCTGGTTCGAGGCCCACGACCTGATCCGTCTGCGCGAGATCGTCGAGCGGGTGGCCCGCTACGTCGAGGACCTGGAGGCGCTGCGCGAGCGGGCCCAGGTGATGCAGGACGAGCTGACCAACCGGCTGTCCGAGCAGATGAACCGGAACATGTACCTGCTGACCATCGTCGCCAGCATCTTCCTGCCCCTGGGCTTCATCACCGGCCTTCTGGGGGTCAACGTCGGCGGCATCCCGGGTACCGAGGCGCCCCGGGGCTTCCTCGTGCTCTGCGGCCTGCTGCTGCTGGTCGCCGTGCTCGAGTACTGGATCTTCAAGCGGCTGAAATGGATCTGACCGGCCCCCCTTTCTCCCCCGAGGGTTGCTCAGTCTTTCCGTAACCTCTTCTTGGTAAAAACCGGCACCGTTATGGACCGAGGTCCTGACAGGTGGGAGGCATGACGCAAGAGCGAGAGACCCCGGAGATCCGGTCGGAGGAGACCGGCACCGAAGCCGATACGCGCCGTGTCTTCCTCAGGCGCGCCGGCGGCGTCGTCCTGCTGGCCGCGGGCGGCCTGGCCTGGCGGGCCTACGACACCGGCGTCTTCGATGCCGGCCGGGGCCCGGCCTACGAGCCCTGGCAGAGCTGGCGGGGCGCCGGACCGAGCGAAGGCCCGCTGGCGCTGGTACGTGCCGGAGTCCTGGCCGCCAGTGTCCACAACACCCAGCCCTGGCTGTTCCGGGTCGGCGCGAACGCCCTGGAGCTGCTGGCCGACCCTTTCCGCCACCTCGGCCCGATGGACCCCTTCCGGCGCGAGCAGCACATCTCCCTCGGCTGCGCCCTGGAGAACATGGTCCTGGCCGCCGGCGCCCAGGGGCTGCGTCCGGAGCTCGAGTTCCTGCCCGGCAAGCTCAGCCAGCCCCTCGCCGAGGCGCCCGGCGTCCCAGCCCCCGAGGTGGTCGCCCGTCTGCGCGTCACGCCCAGCCGGCGGGACATCTCCGGGCTCTACGCGGTGATCTCGCAGCGCCACACCAACCGCGGTCCTTACATCGCCGATCGCGGGGTGCCGCGGGAGACTCTCTGGGCCTTCAACGACCTGGCCCGCGAGGACGACTCCCTGCGCCTGGTTCTGCTGGAGAACGGGGCCCGGCGCGCGGTCTTCGACCGGCTGATGGTCGAGGCGACCGAGGCCATCGTCGCCGATCAGGACATGATCGCGGCCAGCAATGCCTGGTTCCGCCTGACGCCGCGGGAAGTCGAGAAGCATCGCGACGGTCCGACCATCGATTCCTTCGGCCTGCCGCCGCTGTCGCTGGCGGCGGTCAAGATGCTGCCCAAGCCGGAGCCTGAGAAGACCCACCGCCAGTGGGTCGCGGCGACCCGCGACGTGCAACTGGCCACCGCGCCCCTGGTCGGCATCATCGCGGTGCGCGATCCCTACGAGCGGGCGACCGCCCTCCGCGCCGGCCTGTTCTGGCAGCGCCTGCACCTCTGGGCGACCGCTCAGGGCCTTGCGATGCAGCCGATGAACCAGCTGGTCCAGGCGATCGACCGCGATCGCCAGCTCAAGCGCGCCTCGGCCTTCGACGGCGGTGTCGCCGAGATCCTCGGCGGCGACGGCTGGCGGGCGATGCTGGCCTTCCGGGCCGGCTACCCGACGGTGGCGGCCGTGCCCAGCCCGCGCCGCGGCATCGAGGGCCTGGTGCTGGAAGAGGCGCCGGCGTCCTCGCTGCGCGAGGCCGATCTGATCGCCGAGCAAGGCGATCTCTCGCCGGGCTCGGCGGCCGATCCCGCTGTCGCGCGCGACGACCTGCGCCGGCGATAAACCGCGCCTGACGCATCCAAGCTTCCGACAAATCATCGATCTATTGCAGGCGAAGGGCTTGCAAGGCGGGAGATTCTACGCTCTTAACTAGGAAAGGGGCCACTCTGGGAAGCCGGGGGTTTGATGAAAATCGCGATCCCGAAGGAACGCCATCCGCAGGAGGCGCGTGTGGCGGCCTCGCCGGATACCGTCAAGGCTCTGGTCGGCCTCGGCGCGACGATCAGCGTCGAGAAGGGAGCCGGGCAGGGCGCGGCGATAACGGACGAAGCCTACAAGAAGGCCGGCGCCGGCATCGCCAAGGACGAGAAGACGGCGCTCAACGGCGCCGACGTGGTGCTCAAGGTCCGGCGCCCCATGGCCGCAGGCGAGGCGAGCGACGAGTTCGCCTTGATGCGGAAGGGTGCCGTGGTCCTCGCGCTTTTCGATCCCCTGCGCGACAAGGCCGGGGTCGAGGCCGCGGCCGAGGCGGGGGTCACCGCCTTCGCCATGGAGATGATCCCGCGGATCACCCGGGCCCAGTCGATGGACGTGCTGTCCTCCCAGGCCAACCTGGCCGGCTACAAGGCGGTCCTGGACGCGGCCGCGGAATTCGGCCGCGCCTTTCCGATGATGATGACCGCTGCGGGCACCATCGCCCCGGCCCGGGTCCTGGTCATGGGCGCCGGGGTGGCCGGGCTGCAGGCCGTCGCCACGGCGCGGCGCCTCGGCGCCGTGGTCTCCGCCACCGACGTGCGGCCGGCGGCCAAGGAGCAGGTCGAGAGCCTGGGCGCCAGCTTCGTCGCGGTCGAGGACGAGGAGTTCAGGCAGGCCGAGACCGCCGGCGGCTACGCCAAGGAGATGAGCGAGGAATACAAGAAGAAGCAGGCCGCGCTGATCGCCGAGACCATCGCCAAGCAGGACATCGTCATCACCACGGCGCTGATCCCCGGCCGGCCGGCGCCCAAGCTGGTCGACGAGGCCATGGTCAAGTCGATGAAGCCGGGCTCGGTGATCCTCGACCTGGCGGTCGAGACCGGCGGCAACTGCGCGCTGTCCCAGGCCGGCAAGGTGGTCGCCAAGCACGGGGTCAAGATCGTCGGCCACCACAACGTGCCCGGCCGCCTGGCGGTCGACGCCAGCGCGCTCTATGCCAAGAACCTCCTGAACTTCCTCAAGCTGATCATCGACGCCGAAAGCGGCGAACTGAAGATCGATTGGGAGGACGAGATCATAACGGGCACCTGCATCACCCACGAAGGCAAGGTCGTCCATCCGCAGTTGAGCAGGCCGCAGTTGAGCGGGCCGCAGTTGAGCGGGCCACAGTTGAGCGGGGAGGCCGGCTGATATGTCTATCGACAGCTTCCAGAAGCAAGCCAAGGACGTCGCCGAGAAGGCGCAGGAGCTGATCGAGTCGGTCGAAGTCCTGGTCACCGAAGGCACCCAGATGGCCATGACCACCGCGGCCGAGTACAGCGGGCCCTCGCCCCTGGTCATCGGCCTGACGGTCTTCGTGCTGGCGGTCTTCGTCGGCTATCACGTGGTCTGGCGGGTCACGCCGGCGCTGCATTCGCCGCTGATGGCGGTCACCAACGCGATCTCCTCGGTGATCATCGTCGGCGCCCTGATCGCCGCCGGCCCGGCCGATCTGGGCTTCAGCGAGTTCATGGGCTTCCTGGCGGTGACCCTGGCCTCGGTGAACATCTTCGGCGGCTTCATCGTCTCGCAGCGCATGCTGTCCATGTTCAAGAAGAAGAAATAGGGCGGAGCCGACCATGACCGCAGATCTCTCCGCCCTGGCCTATCTCGTCGCCTCGGTCTGTTTCATCCTGGCCCTGCGCGGCCTGTCGCATCCCGAATCCAGCCGCTCCGGCAACATGTTCGGCATGGCCGGGATGGTGATCGCGATCGTCACCACCCTGCTGATGCCGGGCGTGGTCAGCTACTGGCTGATCATCCTCGGGATCCTGATCGGCGGCTCGATCGGCACCTTCATCGCCCTGCGCATCAACATGACCGCCCTGCCGCAGCTGGTCGCCGGCTTCCACAGCCTGGTCGGCCTGGCCGCGGTCCTGGTCGCCGCGGCGGCCTTCTACCAGCCGCAGGCCTACGGGATCGGTACCCCGGGCGACATCCACGTCAACAGCCTGATCGAGATGTCGATCGGCGCCGCCATCGGCGCGATCACCTTCACCGGCTCGATCATCGCCTTCGCCAAGCTGCAGGGCGTCATGAGCGGGGCGCCGATCACCTTCACCGGCCAGCACCCGCTGAACGCCATCCTCGGCGTGGTCACCGTGCTGCTGGTCGCCTGGTTCTGCGTCGACCAGCTCGGCACCACCTTCTGGCTGATCGTCCTGCTGACCCTGGCGCTGGGCGTCCTGATCATCATCCCGATCGGCGGCGCCGACATGCCGGTGGTGATCTCGATGCTGAACTCCTATTCGGGCTGGGCCGCCTGCGGCATCGGCTTCACGCTGGAGAACAATCTGCTGATCATCACCGGGGCCCTGGTCGGCTCCTCCGGCGCCATCCTCAGCTACATCATGTGCAAGGGCATGAACCGGTCCATCGTCAACGTGCTGCTGGGCGGTTTCGGCGGCGACGCGGTGGCCGGCCCGGCGGCCTCGTCCGAGGGCAAGACGGCCAAGTCGGGGGCCGCCGACGACGCCGCCTTCCTGATGAAGAACGCCTCCAAGGTCATCGTCGTGCCCGGCTACGGCATGGCCGTGGCGCAGGCCCAGCACGCGCTGCGCGAGATGGCGGACAAGCTGAAGGCGGAGGGGGTCGAGGTGGCCTACGCCATCCATCCCGTGGCCGGGCGCATGCCGGGGCACATGAACGTGCTGCTGGCCGAGACCAACGTGCCCTACGACGAGGTCTTCGAGCTGGAGGAGATCAACCACGAGTTCGCCACCGCCGACGTGGCCTACGTCATCGGCGCCAACGACACCACCAACCCGGTGGCCCGCACCGACCCCGCCAGCCCCATCGCCGGCATGCCCATCCTGGACGTGGACAAGGCGCAGTCGGTGATCGTCTTCAAGCGCAGCATGCGCCCCGGTTTTGCCGGCGTGGACAACGCACTCTACCTGATGCCCCAGACGGCAATGCTCTTCGGCGACGCCAAGACCAGCGTCACAG
>JAKSBE010000477.1 GCA_022361275.1 Kiloniellales bacterium | reverse complement strand
TCGTCTTCTGGGGCGGCTTCAACTGGTCGATGGAGCTGACCAACACCGAGACCTTCTGCATCTCCTGCCACGAGATGGAGCGCAACGCCTACCGGGAGTACCGCACCACCATTCACTACTCCAACCGGACCGGCGTGCGCGCGACCTGCGCCGACTGCCACGTGCCCAAGGACTGGGTCCACAAGGTGGCGCGCAAGATCCGTGCGACCAACGAGCTCTACCACCACGTCCTGGGCTCGATCAGCACCCGCGAGAAGTTCGAGGCCAAGCGGGTCCAACTGGCGGTCAGCGTCTGGCGCACCATGAAGGAGACGGATTCGCGCGAGTGCCGCAATTGCCACGGCTTCACCTACATGGACTACACCAAGCAGGAGCCCCGCGCCGGACGCCGCCACGAGGAGGCGGCCCAGTCGGGCCAGACCTGCATCGACTGCCACAAGGGCATCGCCCACAACCTGCCGCCCGAGGCCTTCGAGGCCGCGGACAAGCTCGCCGCGGAGCTGCGCGCCGAGGCCCGGGATTAGAAGAAAGGGAGTGGGGGAGGTTCCGGAGGGCCGCGCGTGCGTCCGCGCCCTGCGTGCCGAGGTGGTCTGCTTTGGGAGGTGCCACGGCGCCGGGCGGGTGAGGTGGCCTGCCTCGCTGCCTATCCCCTGCGCGGCCCGGTCGAAGCGGTGGCCGAGATCGAGACCGGCTCGGATCGATCCGAGCCGGGCCTCTTGAACTAGCTGACAGGGTTCAGGTCTGCAGGACGACGCGGCCGTCGATCTCGCCCTCGCGCATCTTCGCGAAGACGGCGTTGATGTTGTCCAGCTTGTCCTCGCTGAAGTGCGCCGCGACCTTGCCTTCGGCCCCGAAGGCAAGGGCCTCGGCGAGGTCCTGGCGGGTGCCGACGATGGAGCCGCGCACCGTCTTGGCGTTCAGCACCACGTCGAAGATCGGCAGGCCGAAGTCCCCGGGCGGCAGGCCGACCAGGCTCATCGTCCCGCGCTTGTGCAGCATGCCGACCGCCTGCTGGAAGGCCTTGGGCGAGACCGCGGTGACCACGATGCCCTGGGCGCCGCCACAGAGCTTCTGCACCGCCTCGACCGGATCGTCCTCGGCGGCGTTCACCGTCGCCTCGGCACCAAGGTCCTTGGCGAGGGCCAACTTGGACTCCGCGACGTCGACGGCGATCACGTGCCGGCCCATCGCCTTGGCGTACTGCACCGCGAGGTGGCCGAGGCCGCCGATGCCGGAGACCACCAGGTGGTCGCCGGGCTTGGTGTCGGTCATCTTGAGGGCCTTATAGACGGTGACTCCGGCGCAGAGCAGCGGCGCCGCCGGCGCGAAGTCCAGCCCCTCGGGCAGGTGACCGACGTAGGCCGGGTCGGCGGCGACGTACTCGGCAAAGCCGCCGTTGACCGAATAGCCGGTGTTCTGTTGCCCGCCGCAGAGCGTCTCCCAGCCGGTGTAGCAGTGCTCGCAATGTCCGCAGGCCGTGTGCAGCCAGGGCACGCCGACCCGGTCGCCCTCCTTGACCGCGGTCACCCCGGCGCCGACCGCGGTGACGTGGCCGACGCCCTCGTGACCTGGAATGAACGGCAGGCTCGGCTTGACCGGCCAGTCCCCTTCGGCCGCGTGCAGGTCCGTGTGGCAGACCCCGGAGGCCTCGATCTTGATCACCGCCTGGCCGGGCTGCGGCTCCGGCCGTTCGACCTCCTGGATCTCGAGGGGCTGGCCAAAGCTGCGAACTATGGCCGCTTTCATCTTCTGCGCCATGACGTCTCCTCCCTTCTTGGCTTTGTTGGCGAGCTGCCTCTGACCCCTACAATTCCATGTGGTGCCGTGACTGCGACGCATTCAAGCTGAAAGCGTGGGTAATACAAAGGAGCGTTGATCATGGCCCATCGCGACCGGAACATCGCCGGCGGCCATTGGCGTCGCGGCTCAAGCCTCTGGGAGCGCGGCCGCCGTCTCGCGGATGGCCTGCCAGGCCGCCATGACGTGGTGCCGGGTCGTGGTCCGGGCGCCGACGGAGAAGCGGATCGCATAGCGGCCGCGGACCCGGTTCTGGGTCAGATAGAGCCGGCCCGAGTCGTTGAGCCGGGTCAGCAGCGCTTCGTTGAGGGCGTCGAGCTTCGCCGCGTCGTCCAGGCCCCGCGGCCGGTAGCGGAAGGAGAAGAGGGCGAGGGCGGGGGGCGAGGTGATCTCGAAGTCCGGATGGGCCTCGACTTCGGCGGCCAGCTCCGCGGTCCAGGCGATGTGGTCGGCGATCATGGCGCGGAGGCCCTCGGCGCCGTAGTAGCGCAGCACGAACCACAGCTTGAGCGCCCGGAAGCGGCGGCCCAGGGGCACGCCCCAGTCGCGGTAGTCGACGACGTCGCCGGTCTCGGCCGAGGTCAGGTAGGCCGGGTTGATCGCGAAGGTCCGCGTCAGGGCCTCGGCGTCGCGGACCCAGTGGGCGGTGCAGTCGAAGTTGGTCAGCAGCCACTTGTGCGGGTTGGTGGCGATGCTGTCGGCGGCCTCGATGCCCTCGATCATCCAGCGCTGCTCCGGCAGCACCAGGGCGGCGC
>JAKSBE010000368.1 GCA_022361275.1 Kiloniellales bacterium | reverse complement strand
GGGGCAGGGATCCGGGCGGCGGCCCCGAGAGCGCCCGCCCGCCGGCTCAGCCGCTGGCCGCCTTGCGCGGCTCCTCGGACTTTCCGCCGTCGTCGATCGGGTCCCGCAGGACGTAGCCCCGGCCCCAAACGGTCTCGATGTAGTTGTCGCCGCCGGTCGCCGCCGCCAGCTTCTTGCGCAGCTTGCAGACGAAGACGTCGATGATCTTCAGTTCCGGCTCGTCGAGGCCGCCGTAGAGATGGTTGAGGAACATCTCCTTGGTGAGCGTCGTGCCCTTGCGCAGCGACAGCAGCTCCAGGATGCCGTACTCCTTGCCGGTCAGGTGCAGGGGCTGGCCCTCCACCTCCACCGTGCGCGTGTCCAGATTGACCGTCAGCTTGCCGGTCTTGATGATCGAGTCCGAATGTCCCTTGGAGCGCCGCACGATCGCCTGGATGCGGGCGATCAGCTCGCGCTTGTCGAAGGGCTTGGTCAGGTAGTCGTCGGCGCCGACGCCGAGGCCCTTGATCTTGTCGTCCAGGTCGCTGAGACCCGACAGGATCAGGATCGGCGTCTTGACTCGTGCGGCGCGTAACCGGCGCAGGACCTCGTAACCGTCGATATCCGGGAGCATGAGATCGAGTATGATGATGTCGTAGTCATACAGCTTACCGATCTCTAACCCGTCTTCTCCCAGATCCGTGCAGTCGCAGATGTAGCCCTCGGACTGCAGCATCAGCTGGATCCCCTGCGCGGTCGCGCTATCGTCTTCAACAAGCAGAATTCGCATGTTCCCTATCCGATTGCGTCAACCCCGAGACACCCCATGTCTCGTTAACCATTTTGCTCCAGGTTTCTTAACAAACCCTTACGCGGCGTATCTTTTACCGAACCTTAAAGTGGGCCAGGCAAGACTGGATCGGGCCCTGACGGCCCGATTCGGCGGATGCTATCACAGTTTTAACCATAAGACACAAGTCCGGAGCAGAGGTTTTGGGGCTGGCGCTGCGTAACCTGATCGACGATCTCGGGCAGCTTCCCGAGGTCCGCTACCACGGCCGCGTGGCCGGGGTGGTCGGCATGCTGGTCGAAATCGCGGGGCTGGGCCAGCTCGCCGCGGTCGGCAACCGCTGCCAGATCGAGCTGCGCGACGGCCGGGGCCTGGACTGCGAGATCATCGGCCTGCGCGGCGACCGCGCCCTGGCCGTGCCCTTCGGTGCCCTGGAGGGGGTCGGGCTGGGTTGCAAGGCCGAGCTGGTCGCCGAGGCGGCCGCCCTGCGGCCGACCGAGGCCTGGCTGGGCCGGGTCGTCAACGGCCTGGGAGAGCCGGTCGACGGCAAGGGGCCGCTGCCGACCGGACCGCGGGCTTGGCCGCTCAGGGCCGCGCCGCCGCCGGCACACGACCGGGCGCGGGTCGAAGGCAAGCTCGATCTCGGTCTGCGCGCCATCAACACCTTCCTGACCTGCTGCCGCGGCCAGAGGATGGGGATCTTCGCCGGCTCCGGCGTTGGGAAGTCGGTCCTCTTGTCCATGCTGGCGCGATATACCGCCTCCGACGTCAACGTCATCGGCCTGATCGGCGAGCGCGGGCGGGAGGTCCAGGAGTGGCTCGCCGACGACCTCGGTCCAGAGGGCCTGAAGCGCTCGATCGTGGTGGTCGCGACCTCCGACGAGCCGCCGCTGCTACGCCGCCAGGCGGCCTACACGACCCTGGCCCTGGCCGAATACTTCCGCGACCAGGGCCGCGACGTGCTCTGCCTGGTCGATTCCGTGACCCGCTTCGCCATGGCCCTGCGCGAGATCGGTCTTTCGGCGGGCGAGCCGCCGGCAACCAAAGGTTACACCCCCTCCGTCTTCGCCGAACTGCCCAAGCTGCTGGAGCGCGCGGGGCCGGGGGTCGGCGCCGGCTCGATCACCGGGCTGTTCACGGTCCTGGTCGAGGGCGACGACCACGACGAGCCGATCTCCGATGCGGTCCGGGGCATCCTCGACGGCCACGTCGTCCTGGAGCGCGGCATCGCCGAGCGCGGCCGCTACCCGCCGATCAACGTGTTGCGCAGCGTCTCGCGCACTCTGCCGGGCTGCAACAGTGCCGAGGAGAACGCCCTGATCGGGCGCGCGCGGGCGCTGCTGGCAACCTACGAGAACATGGCCGAGCTGATCCGGATCGGCGCCTACAAGCGGGGCAGCGATCCGGGGATCGACGAGGCGATCCGCTACAACGGCGCCTTGGAGGCCTTCCTGGCGCAGGACAAGGCCGAGGCCAGCAACCTGGCGGAGGGCTACCGGCAACTGGCCGAGATCCTGGGCGACCCGCCGGATGGCTTTGGAAATGGCGGATAAGGGCATGACCCAAGGGGGCATTTCAATATGACGGCACTAACGCAACTGGTCCGCCTGCAGCGCTGGACCCTGGACGAAAAGCGGCAGAAGCTGGCGGAGCTCGAACGCTTGGCCGCGCGCCTGCGCCAGGAGCTGGAAAGTTTGGAGGACTCCCTGGAGGCCGAAAGACCCAAGGCCGGCGAGGGGCTGGAGGAGGCCCGGGCGATGACCAGCTACGCGGCCGCCGTGGCGGAGCGGCGCCGGACCTGCCAGCGGTCGATCGCCGACGTCGAGACCGAGATAGAGGCTGCCCGGGCCGAGATCGAGGAGGTCTTCCAGGAGCTCAAGCGCTACGAGCAGGGCCTGCGCAGCCAGCAGGACCGCGACGCCAAGAAGCGTGCCCGGCGCGAGCAGGCGACCCTCGACGAGGTCGGCCTCAACGCCGCCGTCCGCCGCCGCCAGGCGCGCTGACGCCATCGGCGCGCCAATATATCGAGGCAAGATAGGCAGTCAGACTAGCCGGTTACAGATCTTCTTGGACTTTTCACTTGAAGGCAGGGGCGCCTCTTTCCGCCTCCTCGCGCTGCGCTGGCGACGGGCGGCCCGACGCCTTAGACCACGACTCCGGCCTCGGACTCGTCTGTCAAGGCGTCGAGGGTCAGGGGCGCCCAGTCGCCCGAGGCCTGGAAGACCAGTTGGCCGCTGTAACCCGTGGTCGCCCCGGCGGCCTCGTAGATCTCGGCGATGTCGCGGCGCAGTGCCTGGGGCAGAGGCGCGCGGCTGCGCAGGATCAGGTCGAAGCGCCGGCCCTGGATCAGGCCGTCGAGCTGGAGCTCTCCGAGCCGGCTGAAGGCGACCTCGACGACGAAGCGGGTCGTCCGCGCCGAGGCCGCCGGGCCGTCGTCCTCCTCGTCGGACTCGCGATCGGTCTCGGGGCCGCGGACGAAGAGGCGGACCTGGCTCAGCGCACCGTCGTCGAAGACCGGGATCAGGTAGCCGCGCCACTCGCCGGGCGCCGGCTCGGCGGCTAGGCGGCTCATGCGCGCGAAGTCCTGCTTGAGGCGGGCGACCAGATCCCCCCGGCCCGCCCGCTCCAAGGCCTGGGCGGCGGCGCCGGAGAGCCAGGCCCCGAGGTCCCCGCCGCGCAGCGCCGCCAGAAAGAACAGAACCGTCGAGGCGAAGCGTGGCCCGGGGCGGGGCAGGGCGTGGGAGCCGAGGGGCACGCCGGCCGGCTGCAGCTCGCCCGGCTGCAGGAGGCGCAGGGCCTCCTCCAGCGCCGGCCAGCCGCGGGCCAGGCTGCTGTCCCGCACCGCCGTCTCCGGGGCCTCGGCAGCGGCCTGAGGGCCGGGCGCCGGGACCACCGCCATGACCAGGCGGGTGCCCGGCGGCAGGGCGGTCTGAACCGCCAGGCGAAGGCGGCCTTGGCCGGTCTCGATGACCGCGCCCTGGCCGGCCGGCGCCGAGGCGACCACGCCCTCCAGGCGCAGCGCCTGGCCTTGAGCGCCGGGAGTGCCGGGAGCGCCGGCGGGCGTGTTAAGCGTGCTTCCAGTGGCGGTGGGCGTCGGCTGGGCGGCCTCCTGGGCGATCAAGGCCGCCCCCACGGCGGCTGCGGCTCCGGGCGCGGTCGGCGCCGCGACCGAGATCAGCCTGACCAGGATCTCGCCGCCGGTCTGCAGGACCGTCGCCGGCCCGCTCCCCGATGTGGTTCCGGCCGGCCGGCCCGTTGCGGCTGGTTCCAGGCGGGCCGGGATCAGGCGGCCGCTGGCCAGGTCCCCCGCGGCTGTGCCTGCGGCCGCGCCGGCCTGGACGCGGCCCTGCGGGACGTCCTGGAGCCCGGCCCGTCCTCCTTGATGGCCTTCCTGATGGCCCCCCTGGTGGCGCGGGGCCTCCTTGTCCGTCTCGACGTTCAGGATCACCACATGGAGTTCGCTGCCGGCGATCCGGACCTGCAGGGTCACCTGGCTGCCCTGGGCGAGCTGGGCCTTGGTCTGCAGCGGCAGCACGCCGGCCTCGGTCTTGACCAAAACCTGGCCCTTGGCGTCGGTCCCGATCACCGTGCCCCGGACGATGCTGCCGGTCGCCAGCGCGGCGGTCGCCGGCGGCGGATGGGTGATGGTCGCGTGGACGCCGCTGCTCGCCTTGGGGGCGGCGCTGGTGGTGAAGCGCGGCGGCGGGAAGAAGACGTCGCTCATCCGCCCCCGTCCGGCCTGGGCGCGGGGCCGGCGGCGAGATCGCGGGCCAGGGCCTCGACGTCGCTCGCCGCGTCGCAGTTGGGATGGCGGGTCAGCAGCGGCTCCTGGCTGCGGATCGCGTCCTTGACCTTGGGATCCCGGCGGATGATGCCGGCCAGGGGCGGATCGACCTTCAGGAAGGAGGTGCAGGCCTTGCGCAGGGTGGCGTAGGTCTGCTCGCCCTCGGCCCGCGAGGCGGCCATGTTGATCACGACCCGCAGGTCGGCCCGGGGATCCTGCTTGAGGGCCAGCTTCATGAAGGCGTAGGCGTCGGTGAGCGCCGTGGGCTCGTCCGTGGTGACCACCAGGCTGGTGGCGCAGCGCGCCGCGAGGTAGCGCACGGTGGCGTCGACGCCGGCGCCCAGGTCCAGGACCACCCGGTCGTAGCGCGGCGCCAGGGCGAGCAGCTGTTGCGCCAGGGCGGTCAGCCCGGCGGCGGACAGGGCCGCCAAGCTCGCGGAGCCGGAGCGACCGGCGATGACCTCGAAGCCGGGCGCGGCGACGTGCTGGGCGATCTCGTCCAGCGCCAGGCCGCCGCCCAGGGCGGCCGCCAGGTCCTGCTCGGGCTGCAGGCCGAGCTGGATGTCGACGTTGGCCAGGCCCAGGTCGCCGTCGAACAGCAGGGCCCGGCGGCCGGCCTTGGCCAGGGCATGGGTCAGGGTGATCGACAGCCAGGTCTTGCCGACGCCGCCCTTGCCCGAGGCGACGGCGATCAGGTTGCGGCCGACGGGGGCCCGCAGGGGGAGTGCTTGGGGAGAGGCGGGGGCCGGGGCGGAGGCAGGGGTCATCGGGCAGCTCTGAGCGGTTCGGTGATCTTGGGGTTGTCGATGGGCACGACGCCCTCGGGCAGCAGCAGGCGGGCCAGCCAGACCGGGTTGATCGGCACCAGCCCGCCGGCGATCTGGGGCGCGATGCCGGCCGCCGAGAAGAGGCAGCCGCCGAGGAAGGCGCCGGCCAGCACGCCG
>JAKSBE010000607.1 GCA_022361275.1 Kiloniellales bacterium | reverse complement strand
GGGTCACCAGGGCGAACAGCAGGCGTGCCTTTTCGCCGCCCGACAGGTTACCCACGGCCACTTTGACCCGGTCCTCGCCGAAGCCGAAGGCGCCCAGTTGGCTGCGCAACTGGCGCTCGGTGGCCTTGGGCAGGACCCGGGCCATCTGCTGCAAAGCGGTCGCCTCGTAATCCAGCTCGTCGGCCTGGTCCTGGGCGAAGTAGCCGATCTTCAGCTTGCCGGAGCGGGTCATACGGCCCTGCATGGCTTTCAGTCTGCCCGCCAGCAGCTTTGAGAGGGTCGACTTGCCGTTGCCGTTGGCGCCGAGCAGGGCGATCCGGTCCTCGCTGTCGATCCGGAGCTTCAGGCCTCTCAGTACCGGCTGGCCCGGGGTGTAGCCGACCGCGACGTCGTGCAGGGCGACCAGCGGCGGGGGCAGGGTCTCCGGCTCGGGAAAGACGAAGCTGGGCACCTGCGCCTCCACGACGGCGGCGATCGGCTGCATGCGCCCCAGGGCCTTGAGCCGCGATTGCGCCTGACGGGCCTTGGAGGCCTTGTAGCGGAAGCGGTCGACGAAGGCCTGGATGTGCCGCCGCTGCGCCTCCTGGCGGGCGTTGAGCGCAGCGATCCGGGCCAGGCGCGCGCGCCGCGTCTCCTCGAAGCGGTCGTAGTTGCCGCTGTAGAGCGTGAGCCTGCGGCCCTCCAGGTGGACGATCTTCTGGGCCACCGCGTTCAGCAGGTCGCGGTCGTGCGAGACCAGGATCAGGGTCCCGGGATAGCTCTTGAGGTAGCCCTCCAGCCAGAGCGCGGCTTCCAGGTCCAGATGATTGGTCGGCTCGTCCAGCAGCAGCAGATCCGGCTCCGAGAACAGCAGGGCGGCCAGGGCGACCCGCATGCGCCAGCCGCCGGAGAGAGAGTCCACCGGCCGCCGCTGCGCCGCCTCGTCGAAGCCCAGGCCGGCCAGGATCTTGGCCGCCCGGGCCGGCGCGCTCTCGGCCTGGATCGCCGCCAGGCGGTCGTGGATCTCGGCCAGGCGCTCGGGCGGCGCCTGCTCCGCCGCGGCCAGCAGGGCGGCGCGCTCCTCGTCCGCCGCCAGGACCGTCTCGATCAGGCTGTTGCTGCCGCTCGGCGCCTCCTGCGCGACCATGCCGATGGACAGGCCGCGCTGGACGCTGACCTCGCCCTGGTCCGGCTGCAACGAAGCGGACAGCAGGTTGAGGAGCGTCGACTTGCCGCTGCCGTTGCGTCCGACCAGGCCGACCCGCCAGCCCGCCTCGAGGCTGAGGTCGGCGTCCTCGAACAGCGGCCGGCCGGCCACCCGGTAGCTCATCTTCCGGAGCTGGATCATGCCCGGCTAGATAGCAGACCTGGGCCCGCGTCGAAACCCGCGGAAATCTGGCGAAACCTGGCGGATCCGGGGGCTGTCCTGGATTGTCGCGGGCCGGGATTGTCGCGGGGTGGCAAAGCCGCTATAAGCCGCGCGTCGATCAACCGGCTCGCGGGAGTTTAGAGGGAGATATGGCTGTGGAGCGGACCCTGTCCATCATCAAGCCTGACGCTACGCGTCGCAACATCACGGGCAAGATCAACGCGCGTCTCGAAGAGGCAGGCCTGCGGATCGTCGCCCAGAAGCGCATCCGTCTCGGCCGGGACCAGGCCGAGGCCTTCTACGAGGTGCACAAGGAGCGGCCCTTCTACGTCAGCCTCTGTGACTTCATGACCTCGGGCCCGGTGGTGGTGCAGATCCTGGAAGGCGATCAGGCGGTCGAGCGCAACCGCGAGGTCATGGGCGCCACGAATCCCACCGATGCCGCAGCCGGTACGATCCGCGCCGACTTCGCCGAATCGATCGAGGCCAACTCGGTCCACGGCTCCGACTCCGCGGACAATGCGGCGCGGGAGATCGCGTTCTTCTTCAAGGACGAAGAGATCGTCGGCTGAACCGGGCAAAGCGGCCCCTGCGTGCCGGCCTCCGCAGCTAGACCAGGAAAATCCCCATCAGGATCAGGATGACCGCGACGACCGCGGTACTTACGGCCATGAGCTTGACGAAACCGTTCCAGGTTTTCTGATGCTCGCGCAGCATCTTGTCGTGTTCGGCCATGGCGTTTCCCCCTGGATCCTTGCTTTGCGCCCGAGGCGCGGGGCCTTGATAGCGAGACTTCTCTGAAGCCGCAAGTGCCTAGCCCGGGCGCTCTTGATCGGGATTCATGATCAAAGTGCCGGCCTCCGGGGGATCCTGGATCACGGCACGGCCGCCTTCGACCCTGATCCGATCCTCCGCCAGCAGGCGCAGGCAAAGCGGGTAGAGACGGTGCTCGGCCTCCAGGACCCGTGCGGCCAGCGCCGGCTCGTCATCCCCCGGCAGCACCGGGACCGCCGCCTGGCCGATGATCGGGCCCTGGTCGACCTCGGCGCTGACCTGGTGGACCGTGCAGCCGTGCAGCTTGACTCCGGCGGCCAGCGCCCGGGCGTGCGTGTCCAGCCCGGGAAAGGCCGGCAGCAGGGAGGGGTGGATGTTGACCAGGCGGCCCTGCCAGCGGGTGACGAAGGTCTCGGTCAGGACCCGCATGAAACCGGCCAGGCAGACCAGCTCGGCCCCGGCCTCGGTCAGGGCCTCGGTCAGGGCCGCCTCGAAGGCCGGCCGTGTCGCATGGGCGTGGTGCGGGATCACCCGGGTCGGCAGCCCGGCCGCCTCGGCACGCGCGAGGCCCTTGGCCTCCGGACGGTTGGACAGGACCAGCACGATCTCGGCCGGGTAGTCCGGCGCCGCCGCGGCGTCGATCAGGGCCTGCAGGTTGCTGCCCCGTCCGGAGATCAGGACCGCCGTCGCGCGCCGCCTTGGGCCGCCCGGCATCACGCGAAGCGGACCCGCCGCGGCCAGTCCGCCCTGGGCCAGTCCGCCCTGGGCCAGTCCGCCGCCTTGGCGATCTCGCCGATGCGATGGACCGTCTCGCCACTGGCGGTCAGGCGCGCGGTCACGGCCTCGGCGTCCTGCGGCGCGGCGACCACCGCCATGCCGATGCCGCAATTGAATGTTCTCAACATCTCCTCCGGCGCCACCTCGCCGGCCTTGGCGAGCCAGTCGAAGACCGCGGGTCGCGGCCAGTCGGCCGTGAGGACCGCCCCCAGACCCGCGGGCAGGACCCGCGGCAGGTTCTCGACCAGACCGCCGCCGGTGATGTGGGCCAAGGCCTTGACGCTCCCTTGATTGCCCCCCTGGACGCCGGGGTCGCGCAGGGCCGAGAGGCAGGCGCGCACGTAGATCCGGGTCGGGACCAGCAGCGCCTCGCCCAGCGTCCGCTCCGGCGCGAAGGGAGCCGGGTCGTCGTAGCTCAGGCCTTGGCTGTCGATCAGCCTGCGGACCAGGGAGAAGCCGTTCGAATGCAGCCCGTCCGACGCCAGCCCCAGAACCACGTCGCCGGCTTCCACTCCGGCGCCGGTCAAGGCCTGGCCGCGCTCGACGGCGCCCACGGCGAAACCGGCCAGGTCGTAGTCCCCAGGGGCGTAGTGGCCGGGCATCTCGGCAGTCTCGCCGCCGATCAGGGCGCAGCCGGCCTGGCGGCAGCCCGCGGCGATGCCGGCGATCACCGCCTTGGCCGCGTCCGGGTCCAGACGGCCGGTGGCATAGTAGTCGAGGAAGAACAGGGGCTCGGCACCCTGCACCACGAGGTCGTTGACGCACATGGCGACCAGGTCGATGCCGACGCCCTCGTGGCGTCCCACGGCGGTCGCGACCCTCAGCTTGGTGCCGACGCCGTCCGTCGCGGCGACCAGGATCGGATCCTGGTAGCCGGCGGCCTTGGGGTCGAAGAAGGCGCCGAAGCCGCCGAGGGCGGACCCTGGGCCAGCCCCCGGGTCAGCCCCCGGGTCAGCCATGGTGCCCGGCCGCTGGGTGCTGCCGGCCAGGGGTTTGATCGCCTCGACCAAGGCTTCGCCTGCCTCGATGTCGACGCCGGCGGCCTTGTAGGTCTGGCTGGATATGGCTTTGTCCTCCAGATTGGAGTATTACAGGCCCGGTCGAGCCGGAACCGGCGACACATTTTGACCCGGGAAGCTCTGTAATGCAGATTCGACGCGCTTTGGCAAGCATCGTCCTTACAACCGTCCTGGCTCTGCCGGCGGCTGCCGAGGATATCTTCACGGTCAACAACATCCGCGTCGACGCGACCGCCGGAAATGCCGCGGAGGCGCGCAAGGCGGCCCTGGCCAGCGGCCACCTCCAGGCTATGCAGCGCCTCCTGTCGCGTCTGGTCCTGCGCGACGATCTGGGGCTGTTGCCGCCGCTGTCCGCGGACCAGGTGGTGGACCTGGTCCACAACTTCGGGGTCGACGACGAGCGGACCTCCTCCGTCCGCTACCTCGCGCGCCTGACCTTCCAGTTCAACCCGGCCGCGGTCCGGGACTATCTGCGGGCCCGGGGCGTGCGTTTCGCCGACGCCCGCGGCCGTCCCGCGCTGCTGCTGCCGGTCTTCGGGGCCGCCAACCAGGCGGTGCTCTGGGAGGACCCGAATCCCTGGCGCAACGCCTGGGCGTCCCGGGACAATCGCGGCGGCCTGGTGCCGCTCCTGGTCCCGCTGGGCGACCTTGCCGACATTTCCAGCGCGACCTCGCGCGACGCCCTCAACCCGGACAACCCACGCCTCCAGCCCCTGGCCGAGCGCTATGGTGCGAAGGAGGTCGTCACCACCCAAGCGGTCCTGGCCGGCGACCCCGCGGCGGGCGGCGCCAGCCTGCAGATCATCACCGCCCGCTCCGGCGCGGCCCGGCAGGAGCGAACCCGAGTTTTGACCTTGCAGCAGAACCAGGATGAGTCCTTCCAGCAGCTCCTCATGCGGGCGGCCGAGACGGTCGCGGTCGAGATCAACGAGGCCTGGAAGCGCTCCAGCCGGCTGCGTTTCGAGAGCGAGGGCGAGCTTCTGGTCCAGGTGCCGATCGGCGACCTCAAGGCCTGGCTCGAGGTCAAGCGCAGGCTCGAGAAGGTGCCGGCGGTCGAGAAGGTGACCCTGGTCTACCTGAACACCGAAAGCGCCCAGCTGCGGTTGAGCTACTTCGGCGACGTCAACCAGTTGAGCCAGTCCCTGGCGCAGAACGACCTGCAGCTGACCAACGGCGAGGACGGCGCGCCGCAGCTCGTTCTCGCGCCCTGAGCCATGGCCTCCTCCTAAAAGGGCTGGGTGGTCCGAGCGGGCGTCTTTGCGGCGCCGCGCGGGCCGGTTCCCGATGACATCGACGTGACTCCATCCACGCTGCTCTCGCTCCTGCCGAACCTGATCACGCTCGCCCGGCTGATCGCCGTGCCGCTGATGATCTACGTCCTGCTGGAGGAGGCCTTCATCTTCGCCTTCTGGCTGTTTCTGGCGGCCGGAGTGTCCGATGCCGTCGACGGCTTGATCGCCAAGCAATTCGGCGCCGTGACCGAGATCGGCGCCTATCTCGATCCGATCGCCGACAAGGCCCTGCTGGTCTCGGTCTACGTGACCCTCGGACATCTCGGCGTGATCGAGCCCTGGCTGGTGATCCTGATCGTGTCGCGGGACCTGATGATCGTCGGCGGGGCGATCCTGTTCCAGACCCTGACCCAGTCGCTCAAAATGGAGCCCTTGTGGATCAGCAAGGTCAACACCGCCTTCCAGATCGTCCTGGTACTCGTGGTCCTGGGCAAGTCGGGCTTCGGGATCACCCAGCCCTGGATCACCGAGACGTTGACCTGGGCGGTCGCCGCGACGACGATCCTCTCCGGCGGCGCCTACATCTACAAATGGGGCCTGCGCGCGCTGGACATGGAGGGGGACCTGTGACCATCGGGCGGGAACTGCGCTTCTGGCTGGTCGGCATCGCCGTCTTCTTCCTGGTGCTTTACCTCTTCCGCAGCGTCCTGCTGCCCTTCGTCGCCGGCATGGCGGTGGCCTATTTCCTGGACCCGGTCTGCGACCGGCTGGAGACCTACAAGCTCAGCCGCACCCTGGCGGTCAGCATCGTCTCTCTGGTCTTCGCCCTGCTGGTGGTCGCGGTGCTGCTCCTGCTGCTGCCGCTGATCGTCAACCAGGTCGTGGACCTGGCCGAGTGGCTGCCTGGCTTCCTCAACACCCTGCGCGGCTACCTCGCCGACCTGATCGTCCGGATGCAGGATCGGATCGATCCGGCCCTCGCCGACCGGCTGCGCGACTCTCTGAGCCAGTCGGCCGGTACGGCGGTACGCTGGGTGACCGACTTCCTCGGCGGGGTCCTGCGCGCCGGCTTCGATTTCGCGAACTTCCTTTCGCTGCTGGTGATCACGCCGATCGTCGCCTTCTACCTGCTGCGCGACTGGGACCGTCTGGTGCAGCAGGTCGACGACTGGCTGCCGCGCCAGCACGCGGAGGAGATCCGCGAAGAGCTGCGCCGGGTCGACGAGACCCTGGCCGGCTTCCTGCGTGGCCAGGCTTCGGTCTGCCTGCTCCTGGGGGTCTTCTACAGCATCGGCCTGAGCCTGGCCGGACTGAGCTTCGGTCTGATCATCGGCCTGATCGCCGGCCTGCTGTCCTTCATCCCCTACGTCGGCTCGATCGTCGGGCTCGGCCTCTCGGTGGGACTGGCCTTCGTACAGTTCGACGAGTGGTACATGATCGGCATCGTGGCGGCGATCTTCGTGATCGGACAGGTGGTCGAAGGCAACTTCCTGACCCCCAAGCTGGTCGGCGAGCGGGTCGGCCTGCACCCGGTCTGGGTGATCTTCGCCCTGCTCGCCGGCGGGGCGCTCTTCGGGTTCCTCGGGATTCTCCTGGCGGTGCCGGTGGCTGCCGTGCTCGGCGTCCTGGTGCGCTTCTTCCTGCGCCGCTATCTGGACAGCGGCTATTATCAGGGCCGGCAGGGGACCGCGCTCCCGGACGGCGGCGAGGCGGCGCAGGACTGATGGCGGCGCTCCGGCAACTGACGCTCGACCTGCCACAGCGGCCGGCCCTGGGCCGTGCGGACTTCGTGGTCGCGCCCTGCAACGAGACCGCGGTCGCCTGGATCGACCGCTGGCCCGATTGGCCACAGCCGGTCCTGGCGGTCCACGGGCCGCCGGGGGCGGGCAAGAGCCACCTGGCCCAGGTCTGGCGGCGGGCGAGCGGCGCCCATGAGGTCAGCCCCGAGGCCTTCGAGACCGGCGATCCGCCCGAGTTGGCGGGCGACGGCGAGGCGGTGCTGATCGAGGACGTCGACCGCCTGCTCGCGGCCGGTGACCCGGCAAGGCAAGAGCGCCTGCTCCATCTCTACAACCTGGTCGTCGAGGCGCAGGGCGGGCTGCTGCTGACCGCCGCCTCGGCGCCCGCGCGCTGGCCCTGCGGCCTGGCGGATCTCCGGTCCCGTCTGGCGGCCGCGCAGGCGGTGGCCCTCGGCCCGCCCGACGACCGGCTGATCGAGGCGCTGCTGATCAAGCTCTTCTCCGACCGCCAGCTGCGGGTCTCGGCGCCGGTGGTCGGTTATCTCCTGCCGCGGATCGAGCGTTCCTTTGCCGCCCTGGGCGAACTGGTCGAGGCGATCGACGACGCGGCGCTCGCGAACCACCGCGACATCTCGGTGTCGCTGGTCCGGCAGGTGCTGGAGACGAAACGGCTGGAAACGGAAACCGAAGCTGGGGAGGAACGCCATGGATCTCGGGATTGACGGCAAGGCGGCGCTGGTCTGCGCGGCGAGCAAAGGGCTGGGGCGGGCCTGCGCCTTCTCGCTCGCGCGCGAAGGGGTGAAGGTGACCATCCTCGCCCGGAGCCCGGAGCCGCTGGAGGCGACCGCGGAGGAGATCCGCGCGGCCACCGGCGCGGCGGTGACCACGGTGGCCTGCGACATCACCACGCCCGAGGGACGCCAGGCCGCTCTCGCGGCCTGCCCGGATCCGGACATCCTGGTCAACAACGCCGGCGGCCCGCCGCCGGGCAACTTCCGGGACTGGACCCGGGACGACTGGATCGCCGCCGTGGACGCCAACATGCTGACCCCGATCGAACTGATCAAGGCGACGGTCGACGGCATGATCGCGCGGCGCTTCGGGCGCATCGTCAACATCACCTCCTCGGCTGTGAAGGCGCCGATCGACATCCTCGGGCTGTCCAACGGCGCGCGGGCCGGCCTGACCGGCTTCGTCGCCGGGATCGCGCGCAAGACCGTGGCCCACAACGTGACGATCAACGGCCTGCTGCCCGGGCCCTTCGCCACGGACCGCCTGAAGTCCACGGTGACGTCCGTCGCCGAGGCCTCGGGCAAGAGCTTCGACGAGGTCTGGCAGGCGCGCATGAAGGCCAACCCGGCCGAACGCTTCGGCGATCCTGCCGAGTTCGGCGAGGCCTGCGCCTTCCTCTGCAGCGCCCAGGCCGGCTACATCACCGGCCAGAACCTGCTGCTGGACGGCGGCGCCTTTCCGGGCACGCTGTAGGCCGTCTATTCGAGGTCACGGGCGACGACGAAACGCTGGAGGTCGCCGCCGCCGGAGGCGACCGCGGCCCAGGTCTTGGCGGTGAAGCCGAAGACGGCCAGGGTCGCGGTCGGGAACTTCTCCTGCATGCGCGCGCGCAGCTCGGCTCTGCCGCCGCCGGACAGCTGCGCCGCCAGATTCTCCATGCCCGGATTGTGGCCGACCAGCATCAGCCGCTCGACCTCGTCGGGCTGGCGCTGCACGGCGGCCAGGAGCCGGCTCGGCGGCGCCAGGTAGAGGCTGCGCAGGAGTTTGACCGGCACCTCGGACCTGAGCTTCGTCGAGGCCAGCTCCCAGGTCTGCTGGGCGCGCCGGGCCGCGGAACAAAGCACCAGGTCCGGAAGCAGATCCTGCTTGCGCAGATAGCGGCCGATCAGGGGCGCCGCCCGGCGGCCGCGCCTGTTCAGGGGCCGGTCGAAATCGGCCAGGGTGGGGTCGCTCCAGTCCGACTTGGCGTGGCGCAGAAGCATCAGGGTCGGCATGATCTCCTCAGGTCGTCCCGGCGGCCAATCTCGGGTTGCTATGCCAGGGCTTGCGGCTAGTTTGCTAGCCTCGGAATGTAACACCGAAACCCCGCCGTTTCGGGTTATCTATTGGTGTGATCCCCGAAGCTGGCGGACTTGGCGGGAGGCTGCGCAGCGGGTCTCCGTGACACCGTTTCGATACGGGAAGCAAGGTGGAAAAGACATCCAGTGCCCCGAAGTCCGATACCGAGGCCGCCAGCCCGGAAACCCTGGTTGAGCCGCCACGGATCCCGACGGACTCGCCCGAACGCTTCATCAATCGCGAGCTGTCCTGGCTGGCCTTCAACGAGCGGGTCATGGAGGAGGCCGACAATCCCTCCCACCCGCTGCTGGAGAGGCTGCGCTTTCTGTCGATCTCGGCCAGCAACCTGGACGAATTCTACATGGTCCGGGTCGCGGGCCTGAAGGGCCAGCAGCAGGCCGGAGTCAAGACTCCGAGCCAGGAGGGCATGACTCCGGCCGAGCAGCTTAGCGCCATCAACACCCGGGTCGCCGCCCTGATGGCGGAGCAGCAGCGTTGCTGGCGCGGTCTGCGGGGCGCCCTGCGCGAGGCGGGCATCGCGGTCGTGGATCCGACGGAGCTGACCAAGAAGGAGCAGGCCTGGCTGGCCCGCTATTTCCTCGAGGAGATCTTTCCGGTCCTGACCCCGATCGCCATCGATCCCTCGCACCCCTTTCCCTTCATCCCCAACCTCGGCTTCAGCATGGTCATCCGCCTCGACCGGGGCGAGGACGAGAAGCACATCACCGGCCTGATCCCGGTGCCGCACCAGCTCGAGCGCTTCACCCGGCTGCCTGGCGACAAGCACCGCTTCATCCGCCTGGAGCAGGTCGTCGAGCTGCATCTCGAGCGCATGTTCCCCGGCTTCGAGGTCGAGGAGCTGGGCTATTTCCGGGTGGTCCGCGACAGCGACATCGAGATCGAGGAAGAGGCCGAGGATCTGGTCCGGGTCTTCGAGACGGCGCTGAAGCGCCGCCGCCGCGGCAGCGTGATCCGGCTCTCGGTCAACGCCGAGATGTCGGAGTCGCTCTGCGCCTTCGTGATCGACGAACTGGATGTCGAGGAGAGCGACGTCTACGCCCTCGACGGCATGCTCGGCCTCACGGACATCAAGCAGCTGATCGTCGATGACCGCCGGGACCTGGTCTTCGACCCCTTCAACATCCGCTTCCCGGAGCGGATACGGGACTTCGGCGGCGACTGCTTCGCCGCGATCCGCGACAAGGACATCATCGTCCACCATCCCTACGAGAGCTTCGACGTCGTGGTCCAGTTCGTCCGCCAGGCGGCGCTGGACCCGGCGGTGGTCTCGATCAAGCAGACGCTCTACCGGACCAGCGAGGACTCGCCGATCGTCGCGGCCCTGGCCGAGGCGGCGGAGGCCGGCAAGACCGTGACCGCGCTGGTCGAGCTCAAGGCCCGCTTCGACGAGGCCCGCAACATCCGCTGGGCGCGCAACCTGGAGCGGGCCGGCGTGCAGGTGGTCTACGGCTTCATCGACCTCAAGACCCACGCCAAGGTCTCGCTGGTCGTGCGCCGCGAAGGCCACGCCCTGCGCTCCTACGTCCATTTCGGCACCGGCAACTACCATCCGATCACGGCGAAGATCTACACCGACCTGTCCTTCTTCACCTGCGACCCGGCGCTCTGCCACGACGCGGCGCGGCTGTTCAACTACATGACCGGCTACGCCCGCCCTGAGCGCATGGAGAAGCTGGCGATCTCGCCGATCACCCTGCGGGCGACCCTGCTGCGCCTGATCGACGAGGAGATCGGCCACGCCAAGGCCGGGCGTCAGGCCGCGATCTGGGCCAAGATGAACTCCCTGGTCGACGGCAGCATCATCGATGCCCTCTACCGCGCCTCCCAGGCCGGCGTACAGGTCGATCTGGTGATCCGCGGGATCTGCTGCCTGCGGCCGGGCATCCCGGGGCTATCGGAGCACATCTCGGTCAAGAGCGTGATCGGCCGCTTCCTCGAGCACAGCCGGATCGTCTGCTTCGGCGCCGGGAACGGCTTGCCGTCCCGTTCGGCCAAGGTCTTCATCTCCTCGGCCGACTGGATGCCCCGCAACCTTGACCGGCGCGTCGAGACCTTGGTGCAGATCGAGAACCCGACCGTGCACCAGCAGGTGCTGGAGCAGATCATGATCGCCAACCTCAAGGACGAGGCGCAGTCCTGGGTCCTGGACTCCGACGGCGGCTATCGCCGCTTGCCGTGGGACTCCGAGAGCTTCAGTATCCACACCTACTTCATGACCAATCCCAGCCTGTCGGGGCGCGGCAGCGCTCTCAAGTCGGCGAAGAAGGCCCCCCGCCTCATGCTCAAAGAGTCTTGAACCGCCTTCATGGCCAGCGTCCGAAAGTCCAGGATGCGCCTGCCCATCCTGACACCGGGGATCCGCAACCAGCGGCGCGGCCAGCGCCGGGTTGCGGTGATCGACATCGGGTCCAACTCGATCCGGCTGGTCGCCTTCCAGGGTCCCCAGAGGGTTCCGGTTCCGATCTTCAACGAGAAGGTGCTCTGCGGGCTCGCGCGCGGCCTGGGGGAGACCGGGCACCTCAACCCCGCGGGCGTCGAGTCGGCGCTCAAGAACCTGGAGCGCTTCGCCAAGCTGGCCGCGGCGATGCAGTCGGACGAGATCGCCATGCTGGCGACGGCCGCCGTGCGCGAGGCCGAGGACGGCCCGGCCTTCGTCGCCGAGGTCCTGCGGCGCACCGGCTGCGACATCAGGGTCCTGGAGGGCGAGGAGGAGGCCCGCTATTCCGCCGAAGGGGTCCTGGCCGGCGCGCCTCTGGCGGAGGGCATCATGGGCGACCTGGGAGGCGGCTCCCTGGAACTCGTGAGGATTCAGGCCGGCCAGGTCACGGATCTGGCGACCCTGCCCCTAGGCCCCCTGCGGCTTATCGGCGAGACCGGGCGCGACGGAAAGGCCCTGCGTCGGAGGATCGAGGAGGCGCTCGATTCGCTGCCCTGGCTGCAAGCGGACATCGCACCGCACTTCTACGCGGTCGGCGGCTCCTGGCGCGCCCTGGCCCGGATCAGCATGGAAAGCCGCGGCTATCCCCTGAGGGTCATCCACGGCTACACCATGGCCGCCGTCGAGCTGGAGGACCTCACCCGGGTGGTCGCGCGCCAGACCAAGGAATCCCTCGCCAGGATCAAGAGCATCTCGTCGCGCCGCCTGGAAACCCTGCCGGCTGCGGCGCTGATCCTCCGGCGGCTGCTGCGCCGGCTTTGCCCGCGCGAGGTGGTCTTCTCCGCCTACGGACTGCGCGAAGGCTGGCTCTTCAACCAGCTCTCGGCGGCCGAGCGCGCCAAGGATCCCTTGCTGGAGGTGGCCCGCGACGTGATGGAGCGGGACAACCGCTTCGGTGACCTCGGGCCCGAGCTCTTCGCCTGGTCGGCGGCGCTCTTCGAAAACGAGAGCCAGGGCGATGCCCGGCTGCGGCGGGCGGCCTGCTACTTTTCCGACCTGGCCTGGCGCGAGCATCCGGACTACCGCGCCTCCTGGGCGCTGCACCGGCTCCTGCAGTGGCCGTTTCTCGCCGCCGACCACCGCGAGCGGGCCTTCCTCGCCCTGACCGTGGCCTGGCGCTACGGCGGCACCGAGGCGATAGCCGGCTTCCGGGTTCTGCTGAGCCCGGAGGAGGCCGACCGCGCCAGGGTCCTGGGCCTCGCCCTGCGGCTTGCCTACACCCTCTCGGCCGGTACGGTGGAGGCGCTGCGGAACTGCCATCTCCACTGGTCTGCGGACCGCCTGCGGCTCAACCTGCCCGAGCACGGTCCCGTGCCCTCGGGCAACGTCGTCGAGCGACGCTTCGCCCAGCTCGTCGACGCCGTCGAGAGCCGGAGCTGAAGGCAGACCCCGGCCCGGCGACCGGAAAACCAGGGCCGCCCGGGAGAGAACGCGGCAGGGGGCCGGCGCGGCCCCTCAGCGCGCCTTGCCGCCGGGCTCCGCGAGGCAGACCTCGCGATCCCGGATCGTCAGCGCCAGCTCCCCGTGCTTGAGCCGTATGGCGTCGGCGCCGAAGATCTCGCGGCGCCAGCCGTTGAGCGCCGGCACCTCGGCCTCGTCGTCCGCCGCGATCAGCTCGAGGTCGGCGACGCTGGCGACCAGCTTCTGGGCGACGCCGTGGGCCTCGCACTTGGCCTTCAGCAGCACCTTCAGGAGGTCGACCACCGGGCCCAGGCCCGAGACCCGCTCGTGCCGCTGCGGCGGCTTGGGCCGCTGCTCCGCGGGCGTGGCCTGGCCGGCCTTGATCGCCTCCAGGATGCCGCGGCCCATGCGGCCCTCGGCGAAGTCCCGGCTCAGGCCGCGGGTGCGGGACAAAGCCTTGGAGTCCGCGGGCGTGTGGGCGACGATGTCCAGCAGCTGCTCGTCGCGCAGGATGCGGTTGCGCGGGACGTCGCGGCGCTGGGCCTCGACCTCCCGCCAGGCGGCCAGGGCCTTCAGGACGGCCAGAAAGCGCCGGTCGTTGGAGCGGGACTTGAGGCGGCGCCAGGCCTCCTCGGGCTCCAGCGCGTAGGTCGCCGGGGTCGTCAGGACCGTCATCTCCTCCGACAGCCAGGCCGCCCGGCCGGACTTCTCCAACTGCCGGCTCAAACGCTCGTAGATCGGCCGCAGGTGGATCACGTCGGCCAGGGCGTAGTCGAGCTGGCGCGGCGTCAGGGGCCGATGCGACCAGTCGGCGAAGCGCGAGACCTTGTCCAGGCGGGCGCCGACGATCTGCGAGACCAGGCGGTCGTAGGATACGGATTCGCCGAATCCGCAGACCATGGCGGCGACCTGGGTGTCGAAAATCGGCTCGGGCAGCCGGCCGAAAAGGTGGAAGAAGATCTCCATGTCCTGGCGGGCCGAATGAAAGACCTTGAGAACCTTCTGGTTGGCGAGGAGCGCGCCCAAGGGGGTCAGGTCCATGCCGTTGGCCAGAGTGTCGACGGCCACCGCGCCCTCGGCCGCGCCCAACTGGACCAGGCAGAGCTTCGGCCAATAGGTCGTGTCCCGCAGGAACTCGGTATCGATTGCCAGGAAGTCGGCGGCGGCTTGCCGCCGGCAGAAAGCCGCCAGTTCCGCGCTGTCGGCGATCACGGTCATGGCCGAGCTATACACGGAAGCCGAGGGATCGAAAAGGCCCCGTGCCGCGGTCTGGGCCGGGATCGGCCGCGGCCTTGACAAAGCCGCCGGATCGGTGCCTTTTCCCGGCGGCCCGGCAGGCTGGTCCGGGCCGCAAGAGCACCGGCGCTTAGCCCAGCATTCCCGGGGACAGAGCAATGCATCCCTACCGCACCCACGCCTGTGGCGAGATCAGACCTGAGCACGTGGAACAGACCGTCCGGCTGTCCGGCTGGATTCACAGCAAGCGGGACCACGGTCAGCTGCTGTTCATCGATCTCCGGGACCACCAAGGCGTGACCCAGTGCGTGGTCGACGTCTCGAGCCCTCTGTTCGAGGGGCTCGAAGCCATGCGGGTGGAGAGCGTCCTGACCGTGACCGGGCCCGTCGTCGCCCGCAGCCCGGAGACCGTGAACCCGAAGCTCCCGACCGGCGAGGTCGAGCTGCGGATCGACGCCTTCGAGGCACAGTCGCGGGCCGAGATCCTGCCGCTGCAGGTCAACTCGGACGAGGACGCGGGGGAGGAGACCCGGCTGACCTACCGCTACCTCGACCTGCGGCGCGACAAGATGCAGCGCAAGATCCGGCTGCGCAACGCGGCGGTCGCCTCGATCCGCCGGCGCATGTGGGACAGCGGGTTCCAGGAGTTCCAGACCCCGATCCTGACCGCCAGCAGCCCGGAAGGCGCGCGCGACTTCCTGGTGCCCTCGCGCCTCCATCCCGGCAGGTTCTACGCCCTGCCGCAGGCGCCGCAGCAGTTCAAGCAGCTGCTGATGATGTCGGGCTTCGACCGCTATTTCCAGATCGCGCCCTGCTTCCGCGACGAGGACAGCCGGGCCAACCGCCTGGCCGAGCACTACCAGCTCGACGTCGAGATGTCCTTCGTCACCCAGGACGACGTCTTCTCGACCATGGAGCCGGTCCTGGCCGGGGTCTTCGAGGAGTTCGCGGACTGGACCGGCAACAGGCACGGCGTCACCCGGGCGCCCTTTCCGCGCATCCCCTTCCGCGAGGCCATGCTGACCTACGGCAGCGACAAGCCGGACCTGCGCAACCCGCTGAAGATTGTCGACGTCACCGAGGTCTTCGCCCGCGACGACGTGGCGTTCAACGCCTTCAAGAACGTCATCAAGAAGGGCGGCGTGGTGCGCGCGATCCGGGCACCGGAGGTCGGCGAGCGGCCGCGCAGCTTCTTCGACAAGCTGAACGACTGGGCCCGGGGGCAGGGTGCGCCCGGCCTCGGCTACATCCTGTTTCAGGGCGGCGAAGGCAAGGGACCGATCGCCAAGTTCGTGCCCGCCGCCGCCCAGGAGGCGCTGAAGACCGCCGCCGGCCTGGAGGAAGGCGATGCGATCTTCTTCGTCTGCGACCTGGAGGCCGCGGCGGCCAGGATGGCCGGACTGGCCCGCGACCGGATCTGCGACGACATGGGCCTGCGCGAGGCGGGCAGCTTCAGGTTCTGCTGGATCGTCGACTTCCCGATGTACGAGCTGGACGAGAAGACCGGGAAGATCGAGTTCTCCCACAACCCCTTCTCCATGCCCCAGGGCGGGCTCAAGGCGCTGAACACCGAGGATCCGCTGGAGATCCTGGCCTACCAGTACGACTGCGTGTGCAACGGCAACGAGCTCTGCTCCGGCGCGATCCGCAACCACGACCCGGAGATCATGGAGCGGGCCTTCCACCTGGTCGGCTACGGCCGGGAGGTCCTGGAGGCGCGCTTCGGCGGGATGCTCACCGCGATGCAGTACGGGGCGCCGCCCCACGGCGGCTGCGCCTTCGGCATCGACCGGATCGTCATGCTGCTCGCCGACGAGACCAACCTGCGGGAAGTCAACGCCTTCGCCATGAACGGCCAGTTCGAGGACCTGATGATGGCAGCGCCCTCGGCGGCGACGCCGGAGCAGCTCCGAGACCTGCATATCCGCGTCGAGCTGCCACCGGAACTGCGCGAGGGCTGAGCCGCCGGGCCCCTCCGAGGCCGGGTTCAGGCCCGGGCTTAAGCACTCCTTTAATCGGTCGGGTGCCACAATACCGGATGCTGGAGGATCCCGTGCACCCTCTGGTGCGCGGGGCTTTGGGCGAGGGGAGAGGGATGCGGGTCGTTTTCTTGATTTGTTCCTGCCTGCTGCTGTCGGGCTGCGGGACGCCGATTTCGTCGTTTGCGAACATGGCGCTCAGCAGCGTGACGTACTTCTTCACCGGCAAGACCACCACGGATCATGGGCTCTCCTTCATGCTCCAGGAGGACTGCGAGATCCTCCGCGCCCTGGAGGGGGACATTTGCCGGCCGATCGGAAACGGCTACCCGAAGGCCAACCTGGAGGTTGCCCTGCAACCCCTGAAAGGAGGCCCGGAGCTCGCCGGGGCGCGGTTCCTGCGCGCCGATGGGTCCGTGGTCGTGGATCCGAACCGTCCCATGCTCGCCGAGACGCCGCTTGCCGAGGATCTCGACGGCGAGGGGCTCGAGTTGGTCGAGGGCGTTCCTGCGCCGGGGCGCGACCCCAGGGCGATCCAGACCGCGACCAGCCTGACGGACCTCCTGCCAGCCGGCGCCGCCGAGGAGGGGTCCGACTGGGACCGCAGATTCGGGTTCTATCGCGACAGATAGGCCCTTGCGGCGGCCGCGCGCCACGCTAGACTCGGCCTTGACAGAGCCGATGCAATCAAAGATTGCATGTTTTTCTCGACTTTCGGCGGCGGTAGCAAGCCGCGGAGTCTTTGATGGACACCGGACCAACGGCGTGGCGCTTCGTCCATGACCCTCCCTGTTGCAGACGGCTTCTTCATGCCGCCCGAATGGGCGCCCCACGTGCGCTGCTGGATGGCTTGGCCCTGCCGCGAGGCCCTCTGGGGCGACCGTCTCCCGGCGGCGCGCGAGGCCTGCGCCGAAGTGGCGAAGGAGATCTCCCGCTTCGAGCCGGTGACCATGGTCGCCAATCCGCAGGACGTCGCCGAGGTCAGCCTCAGCTGCGGCCCCGGCGTCAGCTGCCTGTCGCTCTCCCATGACGATTCCTGGACCCGCGACAGCGGCCCGACCTTCGTCGTGGACCGCAAGGGCGGGGTGGCCGGAATCGATTGGATCTTCAACGCCTGGGGCGGCAAGTACCAGCCCTACGGCGAGGATGCCCAGATGGCCCGCCGAATCCTCGAGCAGCTCGAGCTGCCCTGCTATCCGGCGCCCCTGGTGATGGAAGGCGGCGCCATCCATGTCGACGGCGAGGGCACGCTGCTGACCACGGAGCAGTGCCTGCTCAACAGGAACCGCAACCCGAAGCTCGGCCGGGACGAGGTCGAAGCCCTGCTGCGCGATCACCTGGGCGTCGAGACGGTGATCTGGCTGTCCGGCGATCCCCTCGACGACGAGACCGACGGCCATGTCGACAATCTCGCCTGCTTCCTCGCGCCCGGTGTCGTGCTGGCCCAGCATCCCGGGCCGGAAAGCGCGCCCAACCACGCGGCCCTGTCCGAGAACCTGAAACGCCTGCGCGAAGCCCGGGACGCCCGTGGCCGGGCGCTGGAGGTGGTCGAGATGCCGCAGCCCCAGACCCGGCTCGAAGATCACCGCGGCGCGCCGCTCCTGGCCTCCTACGTCAACTTCTACCTCGCCAACGGGGCCGTGCTGGCGCCCGGCTTCGAGGATCCGGCCGACCAGAAGGCTTACGAGATCCTGCGCCAGGCCTTTCCCGACCGCGAGGTCGTCCAGCTCGATGCCCTAGAGATCGTCTACGGCGGCGGCGGCATCCACTGCATCACCCAGCAGCAGCCGGCACCCCTCTCGGAGGCGTAGACGGCGCGCAAGCGGCGGCCGGGCCGCGCTAATCCGGCTCGATCTCCCAGATCCTGGCGTGATCGGCGGCCCGCTCCGGCCGGATCACCCGGACCCTTTCGGTCAGGCCAGCCGGACCCGGCTCGCGCTCGATGGCCAGCAGGCTGTGCAGCTTGTGGTCGCTGAGGCCAAGGGCGTCGTCCGCCTCCGCCCGTGCCGCCGGCAGGGCGGCGGTCAGGCCGGGCGCGCCGTAGACCTCGACGAAGTGCTGGGCCAGGCGTTCGACCACCTGGAAGAAATCGGCCTCGTCGATCTCGACGACCTCGACCAGGGTCGCCCGGCCGAAGCTCTCGGTGCCGAGCCAGCCGCTCTTGAAGGCCAGCTTTTCCTTGCCGGTCAGGGTCTGGGGGTCGCTGTCGGCGAAGGCGAAGCTGCCGGGCACCGCCCATTCCCCCGGGGCCGCGGCCTTGGGAAAGACCTGGAGGTCGGAGTTGTCGAGACGGAGCGTGCGTAGGAAGCGCATGCCGTCAGTCTAGCGCGTTTCCCGATCGGACGCCTTCGCGTCTGATCAGGAGTCGTGCGCGCCGGCGCTAGTTGGCACGGGGGAACGCGGCGAGGCCGCCGAGGACCAGCTTCGGACGCTTGTCGGCATAGAGCGCCTGGTCGGCCAGGAACAGAAGGCCCTCGGGGTTCGAGCCGGCGTTGTAGGCGGCCGATCCGACGCTGGCCGAGGCCCGAAGCCGGCGGCTTTGCCAGGGCACCTCTAGATCGCGGATCCTGGCCTTGAGCCGGAGCACCCGGTCCGCGGCCTGGCTGCGCCGGGTGTCGCGCATCAGGATCGCGAACTCGTCCCCGCCGATCCGGGCGACCGCGTCGCTGCGCCGGATCTCCTTGCGGAGCAGGGCGGCCACGCTCCGCAGCACGCTGTCCCCGGCGAGGTGGCCGTGGCGGTCGTTGATCGCCTTGAAACGGTCGAGATCGCAGAGCACCAGGAGCCCGGTCTCACCGTGGCGCTGGGCCCGTGCCAGAGCGGCGCCGAGCGCGAACTGGAAGCCGCGCCGATTCAGCAAACCGGTCAGTTCGTCGCTGTTCGACAGCCCTTCCAGGTAGGAAATGCGCGCCCGCTGCTCACTGATTCGGCGCTCCGCCTCGCTGGCCGCCAGGATCAGGTCGTCGACCAGGCTCCGGACTTCGCTGTCGCGCTGTCCGGTCCGCTCGCGCAGGCGGGTCAGCCCGTCGCGCAGGGGCGCCAGGTCTTCCTCCGGGGCGGGAAGGGTGTTCGGCAGGTTCTGATGCATCTCTCGGCCTCGCTGTGAAACGGCACCGCTGTGCGACACGCAAGAGCCGTGCCAGGGCTAAGCTCTTGATTCATCGGCACTCCCGGCGAACCCGGCGGGCAGAATCTGCCCGCTTCGAGCGGCGGAACCTTCATCACCGGGATCTGCTGCCTTTGTTTCGGGCCACCGCCGGAGATCTAACATATTGATTCAAAAGTGAATTGCTCCCGAGAGTCGCGCCGGCCGCCGCGCCCGGCCGGTATTGCCGAGCGCAGCTCTGCGGCCGCGCCGGACCGGTCCCGACCGAGGCCGACGTTGCCATACCTTGCCGGGTCTAGTATCTAGCCGCTATGTCATGCCGCCTGCAAAAGCCGCCTGGGCGGCATGAGTGTCTTCGCCGTATCGTGGTCAGTGGACCCAAGGACCCAGTTCCGTGTCGCCAGTCTTGAGATTCAGCCGTCCGCTCCTCGCCGGGCTCCTCCTTTGGGCGGTGCCCGTGGCCGAGGCGCTCGCTGGCGGGGTGGAGATCCTCCCCCATCGTGCGGTCTATCGCATGGAGCTCTCGGCCCTGCGCGGCGGCAGCGGCGTGGTCGACGTGACCGGTCGCATGGACTTCGAATGGCGCGACGCCTGCGACGCCTGGACCGTGTCGCAGCGCATGCGGATCCTGGTCAACTATGGCAGCGGTGAAGAGATCGACTTCGGCTTGACGCTCAACACCTGGGAGTCCAAGGACGGCCTGAACTACCGCTTCTTCATCCGCCAGATCACCGGTGGCAGCGACAGCGAGGAGACCCGTGGCAAGGCGCAGCTCGACGGCCGCGGCAAGGGCGGCGAGGCGTCTCTCGCCTTGCCCGACGAGAAGACCGTTTCCTTGCCCGCCGGGACCCTGTTCCCGACCGAGCACACGAAGATCCTGCTCGAGTCCATGGGGCGCGAGGTCTGGCCGTTATGGCAGACGGTCTTCGACGGCTCCGGGGAAGGCGGCCTCTACGGAGTCTCCACGGCCCTGGTCGAGACCATCGAGCCCCAAACCAGCGTGGCCGAGGGCCTGGAGGCGATAAAGGGCCAGCCGTCCTGGCGCCTGCGCCTGGCTTACTTCGATCTCAGCGATCCGGTGGCCGCCGAGCCGGAACAGGAACAGGCGCTGCGGATCTATGCCAACGGCGTGCTCGACGAATTGGTCCTGGACTTTCCGGAGTTCTCCGTCCGCGCGGTCGTCGAAGAGCTCGAGCCGCTGGCAGCGCCTGCCTGCTGAGTCACGAGCGCTCGCCGGTCAGCAGGCCGCGCCCCTTGCGGATCGCATCGCTGCCCAGCTTCGCGCGCACCTCGTCCATGGCGGCCTCGACCCGGCCCCGGCGTGCCCGTTCGGGGTCCAGCAGATCCGGCGGATCCGCGAGGTCCCCGGGACCGAGGTCGCTGGCCCCGATGCCGATGAGGCGGAAGCGCCGGCCGTCGGTCTCCTTGGCGAGCAGGGGCAAGGCGGCGTCGTAGAGCACTTCGGCGAGCTGGCTCGGGGCATCCAGGCGCCGGCTCCGGGTCAGCAGGCGGAACTCCGCGGTCTTCAGCTTCAAGGTGACGCTGTGCCCGGCCAGGTCCTTGCGCTTGAGCCGCCGGGAGACCTTCTCGCAGAGCGGCCAGAGGCGGCCGCTCAGGGCGTCGAGCGCGGTGAGGTCGCGATCGAAGGTGGTCTCCGCCGAGATGCTTTTCGCCGGCTCGCGGGGGTCGACCTGGCGGGCGTCGCGGCCGTGCGAGAAACGGTGCAGGCGGGCGCCGATGGCGCCGTAGCGGGCGATCAGCTCGACCTCGTCGTAGCGGCGGAGCTGCCCGACCTTGGTGATCCCGTCGCGCTCCAGAGCGGCCCGCAGGGCCCTGCCGACGCCCCAGAGCAGGCTGACCGGCTGCTCCGCCAGGAAGTCCTGGGCCTGGGCCTCGCCGATCACCGCGAAGCCCCGGGGCTTGTCCAGGTCCGAGGCCACCTTCGCCAGGAACTTGTTGTAGCTCAGGCCGATCGATGCCGTGATCTGGTAGGCTGCCTCGATCCTGAGCGCCAGCAGAGCCAGGGTCCGTGCCGGCGGGCCGCCGTGCAGCGCCTCGGTCCCGGAGAGGTCGAGGAAGGCCTCGTCGATCGACAGCGGCTCGACCAGCGGCGTGATCTCCTCCATCATCCGCCGGATCGCCAGGCCGGCCTTCTGGTACTTGGCCATGTCGGGGTGGATCACGACCGCATCGGGGCAGGCCTTGAGGGCCTTGAACATCGGCATGGCCGAGCGCACCCCGTAGAGCCGGGCGACGTAGCAGCAGGCCGAGACCACGCCGCGCCGGCCGCCGCCGACGATCACCGGCCGCTCCGCCAGCTCCGGGCGGTCGCGTTTCTCGATGCTGGCGTAGAAGGCATCGCAGTCGATGTGGGCGATCGCCAGGCGCCCCAGCTCCGGGTGGCTCAGCAGGCGCGGCGAGGCGCAGTCCGGGCAGCGTTGCGTCTCCGGGGCCTCCCAGAGCGCGCCGCAGTCCCGGCAGAGCGCGGTCATGGGGCCCTGGCCCCGCCGTCGGCACCGAGGGCCGCCGAGAGCTCCTCCGGCCGCCAGAGCCAGGCTGCGCCGCGGACCCCGCTGGAGTCGCCGTGCCGCGCAGCGACCACGGGCGTGCGGCAGACATCGGAGAAGACGTAGCCCTGCAGGCGGCCCGGCAGCTCGGCGTAGAGCCGCTCCAGGTTCGAGAGGCCGCCGCCCAGGACCACGGCATCGGGATCGACCACGTTGATGATGGTGGCGAGGCCGCGGGCCAGACGGTCGGCATGGCGCTCCAGGCTCGCGATCGCGGCCGCCTCGCCGGCCGCGGCGCGGGCGGCGATCTCCTCCACGGCCAGCCGCTCGCCCGTCGCCGCCGCGTGGTCCCGGCTCAGCCCGGGTCCGGAGAGGAAGGTCTCGATACAGCCTCGCTTGCCGCAGTAGCATTCCGGCCCCGGCCGTTCGCCGTCCTCGGGCCAGGGCAGCGGGTTATGGCCCCACTCGCCGGCGATGGCGTGCGGCCCGACCAGCGGCTGCTCTCGAACCACGAGGCCGCCGCCGACCCCGGTCCCCAGGATCACGCCGAAGACGACACGGGCGCCGGCGGCGGCGCCGTCGACCGCTTCCGAAAGGGCGAAGCAGTTGGCGTCGTTGGCGACCCGTACCGGCCGCGCCAGGGCCTCGGCCAGGTCGCGGTCGAGGGGCCGGCCGATGAGCCAGGTCGAATTGGCGTTCTTCACCAGGCCGCTGTGTGGCGAGATCGTGCCCGGGATTCCGACCCCGACGCTGCCTGGCTCGCCGAGCTCGGCTTCCAGGCCCAGGACCAGGTCCCGAATCGTCCGCAACGTGCCCTCGTAATCGCCGCGCGGACTGGCCCTGCGGCGGCGCAGCCGGATGCCGGCGCTGCCCTCCAGAGCCGCCGCCTCGATCTTGGTGCCTCCCAGGTCGATGCCGATCTGCATGCCTCGATCCGTCCCGCGGGCCCGGCGCCGGCCCTCTGCAACCCCCGGATTATCTAGTCCTTACCAATATTTAACCCCGGAGCCTTACATGATACAGGGTAAAGCACAAAGGGACCAAAGGATGCCGCCACGGCTCACCCCGGGCGGTAATCGAGGTTTTATGCCCAGGGCCGAAAATGGTAAACAATGGCAGCCAATAGATCATCGCTCGGACCACTCAAGGCGCCCGCCATGAATGACGACAACGGCAAGACGGTCCTGGTCGTGGAAGACAATGACCTGAACATGAAGCTCTTTCACGATCTTCTGGAGGCGCATGGCTACAACATCCTCCAGACCAAGGACGGCATGGAGGCGCTGCGGATGGCCCGCGAACACCGCCCCGACCTGATATTGATGGACATCCAGCTCCCGGAGGTCTCCGGTCTGGAAGTGACCAAGTGGATCAAGGAAGACGACGAGCTCAAGTCGATCCCGGTGGTGGCCGTGACGGCCTTCGCCATGAAGGGCGACGAGGAGAAGATCCGCGAAGGCGGCTGCGAAGCCTACATCGCCAAGCCGATTTCCGTCGCCAACTTCCTTGAAACCGTTGGCCGCTTCCTGAATTGAGCTGAGGTGCGCGGTTTCCGGTCATGACGGCGCGGATCCTGGTCGTCGACGACATTCCAGCCAACGTCAAGCTTCTCGAGACGAAGCTGGCAGCCGAGTACTTCGACGTGCTCACCGCCAGGGACGGGCCCGAGGCACTGCGCATCGCCGAGGATCAGCTTCCCGACATCATCCTGCTCGACATCATGATGCCGGGCATGGACGGCTTCGAGGTCTGCCAGCGGCTCAAGGACTCGCCCAAGACCCGGCACATCCCCGTGGTGATGGTCACGGCCCTGAGCGAGGTGCCGGACCGTGTGCGCGGCCTGGAGGCCGGCGCCGACGATTTCCTGTCCAAGCCGGTCAACGACATCGCGCTCTTCGCCCGGGTCCGCTCGCTGCTGCGGCTCAAGATGATGACCGACGAACTGCGCTTGCGCCAGGAGACCTCCGGCGACCTCGGCGTCTTCGAGGCCGATCACGGCGACGACGACAATCCGCGCGACGCCCGGGTCCTGATCGTCGAGAACAACGAGACGATGGCCGATCGCCTGGCCCGCTACCTGGGCGAGAGCGGCTGCAAGACAGACCGCGCGGCGACCACCACCCAGGGCCAGGTTCTGGGCCGGGCCGGCAACTACGACCTGGCGATCGTCAATCTGCACGTCGGCGGCGAGGACGGGCTGAGGTTCTGTTCCCACTACCGCTCGAACGAGCAGACCCGCCACGTGCCGATCCTGCTGCTGCTGGACGATCTGGACCTCCCGCAACTGGCCAAGGGCCTGGACATCGGGGTCACCGACTACCTGGTCAAGCCGGTCGACCGCGGCGAGCTGCTGGCGCGGGTGCGCACGCAGATTCGGCGCCACCGCTACCATCACCGCCTGCGCCTCAATCTGCAGGAGTCGGTGAACATGGCCTTCACCGACCCGCTGACCGGGGTCTACAACCGCCGCTACATGGCCGCCCATCTGGACCGGAAGATCATGGAGATCGCCACGGCGGAGAAGCCGGTCTCGGTGATCCTCTTCGACATCGACCACTTCAAGGCGATCAACGACACCTACGGCCACGGCGCCGGTGATCAGGTTCTCAAGCAACTGGCCGCCAGGGTCAGCAACAACCTGCGCAGCTTCGACCTCGTGGCCCGCTACGGCGGCGAGGAGTTCGTGGTCATCATGCCCGACACCGACGCGGAGATCGCGCTGCGGGTCGCCGACCGGCTGCGCGCACGGGTGGCTGACGAGGCCTTCCGGGTCGAGCCTCTGGAGGTGCTGCTGGAGGTCACGATCTCGATGGGCGTGACAACCGCCTTGGATACCGAGGAGACGGCGGACGCCCTTCTCGAACGGGCCGACCGCGCGCTGTACCAGGCCAAGAACGACGGCCGCAACCGGGCCGTCTCGGCGGAACTCGGCGGTCCGCGGGAGTCCGAAGGCGCTCTGATCTCGATCGGTTGAGCGCCGGGCCGGTGGTCCAACTTGGGACGTTCCCATCCAGAAACGACCCATCCGAAACGACCCATCCGAAACGACAAAGGGCCACCTCGAGGGCGGCCCCTGCACCGTCTCCGAGACCCTGCCGAGGGTCACTTCATCTTCGATTCCTTGAACAAGACGTGCTTGCGCGCGACCGGGTCGTACTTGCGCAGCTCCATCTTCTCGGTCTTGGTCCGGGCGTTCTTCTTGGTGACGTAATAATAGCCCGTGTCCGCCGTGCTGACCATTTTGATCAGGATCGAATTCGGCTTGGCCATGGCGATTTCCTGCTGAGAGCGTTCTAGGCGGGGCGCACGATAGCGCCTCGGCGGGTCGAGTCAAGCCTCGCCTGAGACCGGCTTGGCACTGTCCGCTTTACTTCAGCGGTTGAGAGCATGCTTCAGGTGCAGGTGCTCGTCGGACGCGGCGAGGGCGGCCGCCAGGGCGGCCTGGGTCACCTGGCGGAGGTGCAGGCCGTGAAGCGCCTCGAGCGGCCGCCAGGCCAGGTCCTCCAACTCGCCGGAGCCCGCCAGCCGGCCTTCGGCCGCAAGCCCGTCGGCGCGGAAGAAGCGGGTGTCGAAGCGGGTCGGCAGCCCCGGCGGCGTGACCGCCCTGAAGACCAGGGAGAGGCCCCGGAACCTGGGACGGCGCGCGGCCGCCCGGTAGCTCGACCAAGCCGGCGCCGAGGCTCCGCCACCGCCGGCCAGGGGGCCGTCGGTCAGCAGCAGGCCGGTCTCCTCGTGCAACTCCCGCAGGGCGCAGCGGACCAAGGCCCGGTAGAGCGCCCCGGTCGCGGCATCGGTTCCAGGCGGCGGCGCGGCGAAGCCTTCCGGCAGCCCCGAAGGGACGCGGTCCCCGGGCTCCAGGGCGCCGCCGGGAAAGACATAGACCTCCGGCATGAAGCGGGCCGAGGCGGGCCTTCGGCCGAGCAAGACCTCGGGGCCGTCCGGCGTATCGCGAAGGAGCACCAGCGAGGCCGCGTCGCGTGGCCGGGAGCCTTCTTCCCTCGGCCGCGGCACCGGGGCGCTCAGTTGAAGATGATCTGACCGGCCTGCGTGGGCTTGTCGCCCTCTCCGCCGCCGGCCAGCGCTTCACGGTAGAGGGTCCGGTCGGACAGCAGCCCGATCGCGACCTCGAGGTCGACGTCGGAGGTGCCTTCGCGCGCCGGACAGCGGGCACGCAGTGCGTTCAGGGCCGGCGCGTCTTTGGGGTCGACGTTGGCCTGCCGGATCGCCGGTGCGATGATGTTGACGCCCAGGCGCAGGCCGGCGAGCACCTCGCTGGCGGTCTTGCTGTCGTCGTCGATACAGATGTCCGGCAACACGCCCCGCTTGTCCAGGGCATAGCCCGAGGGGGCGTGGAAGCGGGCCCAGGTCAGGGTCAGCTCGCCGTCGTTCGGCAGGCGCAGGACCGTCTGTACGGTTCCCTTGCCGTAGGAGTTGCTGCCGATCAGGACCGCCCGGCCGCTGTCTTGGAGCGCCGCGGCGACGATCTCGGACGCCGAGGCGGAGTTGCCGTTGATCAGCACCACGACCGGCTTGCCGGCGGCTTCGTCGTCCGGCTCGGCCTCGAAGTACTGGTGGCTGTCCGGGTGCCGGCCGTGGGTCGAGACGAGGCGTCCCTTGGCCACGAAGAGATCCGAGACCTCGACGGCCTGGTCGAGGAGCCCGCCGGGGTTGCCCCGCAGGTCGAGGACGTAGCCGGCGAGCTTATCCCCCAGATCGTCACGGGCCGCGATCAGCTTCAAGCGGAGCATCCGGGTGGTGTTCTGGTTGAAGCCGGCGACCTTGATGTAGGCGACGTTGCCCTCGGCCCGATAGGTGATGGTCTGCGGTACGATATGTCCGCGCTTGATGTCCAGGCTCAAGTAATCGCTGCGGTCCGGGCGCCGGACCGTCAGGTTGACCGAGGAGCGCATGGGACCCCGCAGACGCTGCACGATCTCGCGCTGGGTCAGGCCGACGGCGGTTTCGCCGTTGATCGCGACGATCAGGTCGTCGTCGCGGAGGCCGGCGCGCTCCGCCGGGGTGTTCTCCATGACGTTGAGGATGCGCACGCCGTCGTCGACCACGCGGATCCGTATGCCGATGCCGCCGAAGCCCTCCCGGCTGGCGCGGTTGTTCCGGGCTTCCTCGCGGCCGGCGTAGCGGGAAAAGCCGTCCAGGCCGTCCAGCACGCCGTCGAACACGGCCTCGTAGAGAGAGGCGCTGCCCTCGCTGCCCAGGCGGCGCGAGTGCTGCAGGCCGATGTCGAGCGCCGCGGCGGTCAGGTCGCCCCAGGCGTCGATATCCTCTTGCCGCGGAGCCGGAAAGCTCTGCGCGACGGTGCCGTCGACGGCGACGGTCACGGTCGAATCCTGGCGCAGGATGCTGAAGCTGGGATCGATGCCCGAGAGTTTCGCCAAGCCGGAGAGCACGAGGTCCGGCATGGAGACCTCGTCGATGTAGACCTCGTTGATGTCCTTGTAGCCCGTTGAGAAGAGGCGCGTGGCCTTGGTCGAACTGAAGCTGCGGGGATCCTCCTGGCTCGCCACGCAGGCCGCCGCCAGAAGGGCCATCGGAATCACCGTTGCAACGGTGGCCCGCCGGGCGACCCGCCACAGCGCAGCGTCAGAGTATCTTTCGACCATCACCCGGACCCCAGCCTCCCTGGTTACGGGCGCCCGAGGCCTCGAGGCGCCTCCTCGCTTGGACATCGGGGCGATACTAAACTGGTAAAAAAAGCCTTACCAGTGTTATGTATGGTTAAGCTAGAATATTACTAAAACCAAAATAGGACTCTGAACTGCCGTGGGACGGAGTCAGGAAGTTATCAGCGTCTCCGCGCGGTTTTCGGGTTGGCTCGAGGGTTTTGTTTGGGTCTTTTCTTAATACTTCCTTTGCGAATAGTGTGTTTTTTCCCGGCGCTTTCTGGCGTCTCGCTGTCGGAACCTTCGGCAAGATGAAGGATCAGACCGCCGGTTACTGGGCTGGCTTCGACCAGGCGCAGGGTGACCCGATCGCCCAGGTTGTAGACCCGGCCCCAGCGCCGGCCGACCAGGCAGTGGTTCGCCTCGTCATGTTCGTAGAAGTCGTCCGGCAGGGCGCTGATCGGTACCAGGCCGTCGCCGCCGCTCTCGTCAAGGGTGATGAAGAGGCCGAAGCGGGTGACGCTGCCGACCCGGCCGGTCAGGATCTCGCCGACGCGCTCGGCGAGATAGGCAGCGGTGAAGCGGTCCACGGTGTCGCGCTCGGCCGCGGCCGCCCGGCGCTCGGTCAGGGAGATATGCTCTCCGATCTCCGCGAAGGCGGCCGCCTGCTCGGCGGGCAGGCCGTCCTTGCCCAGGCCCAGTGCCGAGATCAGCGAGCGGTGCACCAGCAGATCCGCGTAGCGCCGGATCGGCGAGGTGAAGTGGGCGTAGCGGGTGAGGGCCAGACCGAAGTGGCCCAGGTTCCGGGGGCTGTAGGCCGCCTGGCTCTGGCAGCGCAGCACCAGTTCGCTGACCAGCGGCTCTTGAGCACTGCCTCGTACTTGGTCCAGGAGCCGGGTGAAGAGCTTCGGGCGCAGCACCTGGCCGCGCGCCAGGCGCAGGTCCAGCGTCTCGAGGAACTGCCGCAGCGCCTCGACCTTGACCGGATCCGGGCCGTCGTGGACCCGGTAGAGACAGGGACGCTGTCGGGATTCCAGGGTTTCCGCCGCCGCCACGTTGGCGGCGATCATGAACTCCTCGATCAGGCGGTGGCTGTCCAGCCGCTCGCGCGCCTCGATTCCCGCGACCCGGCCCTCGGCGTCGAGCAAGACCCGCCGTTCGGGCAGGTCCAGGTCCAGGGTGCCGCGCCGCTCGCGTGCCCGCAGCAGGGCCGCGTAGGCGCCGTAGAGCGGCTTGATGACGTCGTCCAGCAAGGGCGCGGTGGCTGCGTCCGGACGGCCGTCGACCGCCGCCTGGACCTGGGCGTAGGTCAGGCGGGCGGCGGAACGCATCAGGCCGCGGAAGAACCTGTGCTTCCTGATCCGGCCCTCGGCATCGAGCGTGATCTCGACCGCGAGGCAACCGCGCTCTTCCTTGGGGCGCAGCGAGCACCAGCCGTTGGACAGCGCCTCGGGCAGCATGGGGACGACCCGGTCGGGGAAATAGACCGAGTTGCCGCGTTCGCGGGCGCTGCGGTCGAGCGGGCTGTCGGCCGTCACGTAGTGGGCCACGTCGGCGATCGCGACCAGGATCCGCCAGCCGCCACCCTTGCCGGGGCCCGGCGCCGCCCAGACCGCGTCGTCGAAGTCGCGGGCGTCCTCGCCGTCGACGGTGACCAGGGGGACCTGACGCAGGTCCCGGCGCTTGCCCAGGACGGGCGGGCCCGCGGCCTCGGCCTGCTTGAGGGCGTCCCTCGGAAACTCGGTGGGGATGCCGTGCTCGAAGAGCGAGATCAGGCTGAGCGAGCCGGGGCCGCTGAGCCGTTCGACCACCCGGACCCGCGGCAGGCTCAGGCGATCGCGGCCGCGCAGCAGCTCGGCCAGGACCAGGTCTCCGTTCCTGGCGCCGCCGGCGTCCTCGGGCCTTAGCACGAACTCGCGCTTGGCCCGCTTGTCGGTCGGCACCAGGCGGCCTTCGGCGACCTTGGGGCGATAGATCCCGAGAACCCGGCGCGGTGCGGCGCCGACCACGCGCATCGGCTGGGCCTCGTAGACGCCCTCGCCGGCGGCCTTGAGCCGCGCCAGGACCCGTTCGCCCTCCCCCAGGCTCGGATGGCCGCCGGGGAAGGGGGCGATGTAGATGGTCGGCGGCGGCGCCTCGCGGGTCCAGCCGGCGGGGCGGCCCAGGAGCTCGCCGTCCGGGTCGCGCCCGGTCACCTCGATCACGGTGACCGGAGGCAGGCGGCCGGGGGCGGCGACGCGCCGCTTGCGGTCGCGCTCGATGTGGCCCTCGGCGGCCAGGTCCTTGAGCAGGGCCTTGAGCGCGATGCGCTGCTGGCCCTTCAGCTGAAAGGCCCGCGCGATCTCGCGCTTGCCGACCGTGCCCTCGTGCTCGCGGATGAAGGCGAGAACCTCGTCCTTGCTGGGAAAGGGCGCCGGCTGGCGTTTGGTGGCGGCCACGCCCGGGCCCTATTCGGCGGCCTCGGTGGCGGACTCCGTCTTCGCTTTCGCTGCCTGCTCCGTCTCGCCGGCAGGCGTCTTGGCGGTCCCGCTCTTGGTGGCCTTCTTGCTCGCCGCTTTCTTCGTGCTGGTCTTTTTCGCCGCCGTTTTCTTGGTGCCCGTTTTCTTGGCGCCCGCTTTCTTGGCCGCGGCTTTCTTGGCGCCCGTCTTCTTCGCAGCCGTCTTCTTCGCGGCGGTTTTCTTGCCCTTCTTCGCCGCCTGCGCCTCCAGGAGCTCGATCGCCTGCTCCAGGGTGATGTCTTCGATGGTCAGGTGTTCCGGCAGGGTGACGTTGATCTTGCCGTGCTTGGCGTAGGGGCCGTAGCGGCCTTTGTGCAGGGTCACCGGCTTCTGGTCGGCCGGGTGCTCGCCCAGGGTTCTGAGGGCGGTGCTCTGGCGCCGCGCCGGCGCCTCGGCGATCAGGACCACGGCGCGGTTCAGTCCGATGGTCAGGACGTCGTCGTCGTCGGCCAGGGTCTTGTAGGCCGACTTGTGCTTGACGTAGGGGCCGTAGCGGCCGATCCCGGCCAGGATCGGCTCGCCGGTCTCGGGATGCCGGCCGATCTCGCGCGGCAGGGCCAGCAGCGCCAGGGCCGTCTTGAGGTCGATCTCCATCGGGTTCATGCCCTTGGGCAGGGAACAGCGCTTCGGCTTCTCGGCGCCTTTCTCCTTGGAGGCCTCGCCTAGCTGCAGGTAGATCCCGAAGGGTCCCTTGCGGACCGTCGCCGGCAGGCCGGTCGCAGGATCCTCGCCCAGGAAGCGGGGGCTGGCCAGGCCCGCCTCGGCCTCGGCGTCCTCGCCGTTGATCACCGCCAAGGAGCGGGTGTAGCGGCAGTCCGGGTAGTTGGAGCAGCCGATGAAGCCGCCGGTCTTGCCGATCTTCAGGCCCAGGCGGCCATCCGCGCAGGCCGGGCAGGCCCGCGGGTTGTGCCCGGGCTTCGACGGATCGACCGGGAAGAAGTGCGGCCCCAGCCCGGCGTCCAGCGACTCGATGACGTGGGTGATCCGCAGGTCCTTGGTCTCGTCGACCGCGGCCTTGAAGCCGGCCCAGAAGTCCTTCAGCAGCTCCTGCCAGGACAGCCGGCCGTCCGAGACCGCGTCCAGCTTGCCCTCCAGGTCGGCGGTGAAGCCGTACTCGACGTAGCGGGTGAAGAAGCTGCTCAGGAAGGCGGTGACCATGCGCCCGCGGTCCTCGGGGTAGAAGCGCCGCTTCTCAAGCCGGACGTAGTCGCGGTCCTGCAGCACCTGCAGGATCGAGGCGTAGGTCGAGGGGCGGCCGATGCCCAGCTCCTCCAGCTTCTTGACCAGGCTGGCCTCGGTGAAGCGCGGCGGCGGCTGGGTGAAGTGCTGCTCGGGCAGGACCTTGCGGCGCGACACCGCCTCGCCCTCGTTCATCTGCGGCAGGCGCCGGTCGTCGTCCTCGCCCTCGCGCGTGTCGTCGCGGCCTTCCTGATAAAGCGTCAGATAGCCGTCGAAGGCGACCACCGAGCCGGTCGCCCGCAGCTTCGCCGCCCCGTCCCTGGGCGCCTGTTCGCCGACCGCGATGTCGACCGCGACCTGGTCCAGACGGGCGCTCTCCATCTGGCTGGCCAGGGTCCGCTTCCAGATCAGCTCGTAGAGCTTCACCTCGTCGGCGCCCAGCCAAGGCGTGAGATCCGCGGGCCGGCCGGTGATGTCGGTCGGGCGAATCGCCTCGTGGGCCTCCTGGGCGTTGCGGGCCTTGGTCTTGTAGATCCGGGGCGCCGCCGGGAGGTAGGTCGGGCCGAAGCGCTCCACGATGGTGCCGCGGATCCCGGCGATGGCCTCGTTGGAGATCTGCACGCCGTCGGTCCGCATGTAGGTGATCAGGCCGACCACCTCGCCGCCCAGGTCGATGCCCTCGTAGAGTTTCTGGGCGGTGCGCATGGTCCGGGTCGCGCTGAAGCCGAGCTTGCGCGAGGCCTCCTGCTGCAGGGTCGAGGTGGTGAAGGGCGGCGGCGGATTGCGCCGGACCTGCTTGCGCTCGATCTTCTCGATCTCGAAGGCCCGGGCCTGCTCCAGCCGGGCGGCGGCGGCCATGGCGCTGGCCTCGTCGCCCAGGTCGAACTTGTCGAGCTTCTTGCCGTCCAGGTGGCTGAGCCGCGCCGTGAAGGGCGCCCCGGCGGCGCTGTCCAGCTCGACGTCGATGGTCCAGAATTCCCGCGGCTTGAAGACCTCGATCTCGGCCTCGCGCTCGCAGATCAGCCTGAGGGCGACCGATTGCACCCGGCCGGCCGAGCGGCTGCCGGGCAGCTTGCGCCAGAGCACCGGCGAAAGGGTGAAGCCGACCAGGTAGTCCAGGGCGCGGCGCGCCAGGTAGGCGTCGATCAGCTCGCGGTTCAGGTCGCGCGGATGCGCGAAGGCGTCCAGCACGGCGTTCTTGGTGATCTCGTTGAAGACGACGCGGCTGACCTCGACCCCGCTCAGGACCTTGCGCCGGCCCAGCTCATCCGCGATGTGCCAGGAGATCGCCTCGCCCTCGCGGTCGGGGTCGGTGGCCAGGTAGAGCCTGGAGGCGCGCTTGACGGCGTCGGTGATCTCCTTCAGCCGCTTCTCCGAGCGGTCGTCGACCTGCCAGTCCATGGCGAAGTCTTCGTCGGGCCGGACCGAGCCGTCCTTGGGCGGCAGGTCGCGCACGTGGCCGTAGCTGGCCAGCACCTCGAAGCCGCTGCCCAGGTACTTGTTGATCGTCTTTGCCTTGGCCGGCGATTCGACGATCACCACGCTCTTGCGCGACTCTGTCCTGCTGGAATCAGGCATGCCTTGACGATCCGAGCTCCGTCTCTCGAGCACGCACGGGTTCAACCCGTGTCGCCGCCGTCCGTCGTAAGCGATACGCGGTTCCCGGGATGCCGGACGACCCGCCCGGCGAGCTCAAGCTCCAAGAGGACCCGGTTAACCATCGCGGCTGACAATTGGGCCTGGCGTGCCACTTCGTCAAGCAGTACCGGCGAAGGTCCTAGCAATTGCTTAACGATAACACGGGCCTCGGAGGCCTCGTCCTGGCCGGGTTCGGGGGCTTCCGGGGCCGGTCCGGGCGCGGTTTCGGGCCGAATCCGCCGCGCGGCGAGGAAGCCGTCGAGGGTCTCCAGGACATCCTCGGCCGATTCGGTCAGGACCGCGCCCTGGCGGATCAGGTGGTTGCAGCCGCGCGCCCGCGGATCCAGGGGCGAGCCGGGCACGGCGAAGACCTCGCGGCCCTGCTCCAGCGCCAGGCGCGCGGTGATCAGCGAACCCGAGCGCGGCGCCGCCTCGACCACCAGCACCCCGAGCGACAGCCCGGAGATCAGGCGGTTGCGGCGCGGGAAGTGGCGCGCCTGCGGCACCAGGCCGGCCGGCATCTCCGAGACCACGGCGCCGCGCTCGCGGATGCCCTGGTAGAGCGCCCCGTTCTCGCGCGGGTAGACGACGTCGGGGCCGCCGGCCAGGACCGCCACGGTGCCGCTGTCGAGGGCGCCCTCGTGGGCCGCGGTGTCGATGCCGCGCGCCAGGCCCGAGGTGACCGCCAGGCCCGCTTCGCCCAGGCCGAGCGCGAGCTGCCTGGCGAAGCGGCGGCCGTTCGCCGAGGCGTTGCGGGCGCCGACGATGGCGACGGCGCGCCGGCTCGGCAGCGCCGGGTCTCCGAGCACGCTGAGCACCGGCGGCGGATCGTCGATCGCCGCCAGGGCCGAGGGGTACTCCGAATCGGCCAGGGTCAGGACCCGCGCGCCCAGGGCTTCCAGGGCGTCCAGCTCGCGCTCCGCCTCGTCCTGCGGGCAAATCCGGGGCGGCCGCCGGCGGCCGCCCCGGCGGGCCAGCTCCGGCAGGGCCTCCAGCGCCGCCGCGGCGTCGCCGCAATGCGCGAGCAGCCGCCGGCAGGTGATCGGCCCGACGTTCTCGCTGCGGATCAGGCGCAGGAAGGCGATCTGGCCGGCTCTGGGGTCATCGGTGACACATGAGATCATAACGTGAACGTGACGCCGAGCCGGAGGCGCGTCAAGTGCGAGACTTTTCGCCTTGGCCTTGCCGCAAAGCGTCGGCAGTCTGACCAGCCCGTCCCGGCGAGGCTGTCGCGCGGCCAGGGGTGTGGCAGAGTTGTGGCGGTCTGGTGTCGGCATGGCAGAGCAGCGGACGCAAAACGGATCTCGTATCGGGCTTATCGCGCCGTTGGCGGTCGTCGTTCTGGCGCTGGTCCTCGCTGCCTGCTCGCCCTTGCGCGGCTTCGAGGCGATGCAGGTCGCCAACGACATCGCCGCGGCGGGCGGGCCCAGCGGCCTGAAGGACTCGCGGCCGCGGCCGATCCGCCGGGGGCTGGCCTACAGCGTCGAGGGCCGCGCCTCGACCGGCGACCTCTATCTGCCCGGCGACCGGGTCGAGGCCGCGCTGGTCCTGGTGCCGGGCGCGGCGGTCGACGGCAAGGACGATCCGACCTTCGTCGCCTTCGCCGAGTCCCTGGCCCGGGCGCGCTTCGCCGTGCTGGTGCCGGAGATCGCCAACCTGCGGCAGCTCAAGGTCCGGGCGACCGACGCCCGCAAGATCGCGGACGCGGTGCGGCATCTGGCCGGCTTCGTGCCGGAGGGCGCGGAGGGCAGGACAGGGCAGGGTAAGACGGCGCAGGGCAAGACGGGGCAGGGCGGGCGCGCGCCGGTCGGGATCGCCGCGGTCTCCTACGCCGTCGGCCCGGCGGTCATGGCCGCGGCGACACCGGACGCCGGGCCCCTGGTGCGCTTCGTCGCGGCGGTCGGCGGCTACTACGACCTGGAAGCGGTGATCACCTTCTTCACCGCCGGCGTCTTCCGCGCCGGGCCCGAGGAGCCCTGGCAGAGCGCGACGCCGAACGCCTACGGCAAGTGGGTCTTCCTGCGTTCCAACAGCGACTTCATCTCGCTGCCGAGCGACCGGCGCCTCCTGCGTGCCATGGCCGAGCGCAAGATGCGGAACCTCGATGCGGAGGTTTCGGACCTCGTGGCAGGGCTCAGCCCGGAGGGCCGCTCGGTCCACACCCTGCTGGAGAACCGCGACCCGGAGAAGGTCGGGCAGTTGATCGGCACCCTGCCGCCCCGGGTGCGCGAGGAGATCCGCGCACTCGATCTGAAGAACCTGGATCTGGGCCAGGTCTCGGCCCGGATCCTCCTGGTCCACGGTCGCGACGACCGGATCATTCCCTACAGCGAGAGTCTGGCGCTGGCCGCCGCTGCCGGCGAGGCGCAGGCCGAGCTCTTCCTGGTCGACAACCTGGCCCACGTCGATATCGGCCCCGGCGGCCTCGACGACCAGCTCACCCTCTGGCGCGTGGTCTACCGCCTGCTGGAGGAGCGCGACGGAGCGCCGGCGCCCGAGTTGCCGGAGGCGCTGGCGGCGGTGGATTGAAGCCGGGCGAGGCCGCGCCGTTCGACAGGGCTGATTGCCCCTCCTCCCGCTCTACCCCTCACCCCGCTCTAGAAGCGATAGCGCTCCACCGCCGCCTCGTCCCAGTCCATGCCGAGGCCGGGGCCGCGCGGCGTGACGCAGCCCTCGGCCAGGACCGGCGGCTCGACGATCACCGGGCCGGCGAGGTCCATGTATTCGAGGTAGTGCGCCAGGGGCGTGACCGGCAGGACGTGGGCGCTGGCTTCGATGAAAAGGTGGCTGGAGACCGGCATGGGATCGGCCGCGGACACCCGGCGGAGGACCCTCGAAGCGGCCTGTCGGCTTCTAATCCTCCTGGTGCCGGACCGACCTGAAGACCTGCAGCGCCCAGTCACGGTCTTCGGCGGGACTGTCGTAGCTGGCGTTCAGGACGCAGATCCGTCCGGTGCCCCCGCTGTCCTTGCCGATGCAGGCCTGGAAGTTCCAGTGGTCGCCGTCTTCGGCCTTGGCCTCTTTGCCCCAGCCGAAGAGCCCATCGTCCTGACAGGTCTCGCAGAATCCCGGATCTTCGTGCTCAGCCTGCATCTTTCGGACCATGTCCTGGGCGGTCTCGGTTTCGGGCTCCTGGGTGGAGAAGGAGTAGCTGCTGGTCCTGAGCACCCGCCCGCCATGGATGAACAGGCGCGAGCCCTCGTTCTCATCGTCGTCGCATTCCCGAAAGTAGCCGGGCACCTCCACGCTCCAGCCGCCGGCGAACCAGCGGCGCCGACGGCCGCGACGAAAGCCGATGCCCTCGGCGTTCGGCGGCCGCCCCCTGTCCTCGCCGGACAGCAGATCCCTGATCTCGGCGATCTCCGCGACCGGCAGGCCGATCGAGGGATCCAGCTTGCGGGCCCGGCCGAAGCATTCGACCACCAGCTCGTAGAGCTGCTGCTCGTCCCCGTTCTGGGGCGGGGTCCAGGGCAGCTCGGTCCAAGCCAGGACCAGGGCGCAGTCGCGCCAATAGGCCGCGTCGGCCGGGTGGTTCCACCAGGGAAAGAAGGCGGCGGCCAGGCTGGCGGCGCGCTCGCCCTCGGAGACGGCCAGGGCCTCGAACCAGCCGCGGTCCCAGAAGCCCAGGGGCGAATGGGCGAAGCGATCCGTGACCAAGCCGTAGTTCTCCGGCATCGAAATGGCAATCTGGTTGCAGTCGTTCCTGTCCAGCTGAAGGATGTGCTCCCCAACCGTCTTCAGCCAGGCCAGCATCTCGTCCTGCAGCGCGCCGAAGTCGCGGCTCTCTTGGTAGCCGCTCTCGTCGCCTTCCCCGTCGCCCCGGTCGCTCCAGTCCCAGTCGATCCCGGCGACCGGGCCGATCGCCTCGACCAGCTCGACCAGCATGGCGTGGTAGCCGGGCCCGACGGTCGAGGTCTTGGCGGAGACCACCAGTTCGCCGTCGTCGCCGAAGCCGAAGTCCAGCGGCTCGGCGGCCGGATGGAAGGCGACCTCCATGCCGCCCGCGTAGGCCTCGAAGCGCAGCAGGCGGTGCTGCAGGGGATCGGGAACGGCCTGGAAGATCGCCTCCTGCAGCCGGTGGCAAAGCTCGGCGTGGCTCGGCTTGCGGCGCAGCAGCCCGCGGCCCCGGGCGCTGCCATGGATCAGAAAACCGAGCCCCATCGTTCGGGCCTTTCGCTGGTCGGGAAGAGGGTGGCGGCCTCGGCGAGGCTAGACCCGCATCGTGAAGATCCCTTTAACCATAAAGGGGCTCGGCCACAGGGTATCACGCCCTCTTCCCGGCGCCGATCTTCGGCTCTTCGCCCTTCAGCAGGCGGCGCAGGTTGCCGAGGTGCCGCGACCAGACCAGGGCCGCCACGATCGCCGCCATCTGGACCGTTTGCAGGTCGCCCAGCAGGAACCAGGCGAAGGCCGGCCCGGCCGCCAGAGCGATCAGCGCCGCCAGCGAAGAGTAGCGGAAGGTGGCGGCGACCAGCAGCCAGGTCAGGCAGCAGGCGACGCCGACCGGCCAGGCGATGGCCAGCAGCACGCCCAGGGTGGTCGCCACGCCCTTGCCGCCCCGGAACTTCAGCCAGAGCGGGAAGAGGTGCCCCAGGATCGCGCCGTAGCCGCCCATGATCGCCATGTCCGGCCCCCAGATCCCGGCGACCAGCACCGCCGTGGCGCCCTTGCCGCCGTCGAGCAGCAGGGTCACCGCCGCCAGGCCCTTGCGCCCGGTGCGCAGCACGTTGGTCGCCCCGATGTTGCCCGAGCCGATCGCCCGGATGTCCCCCAGCCCGGCGATCCGGGTCAGCAGCAAGCCGAAGGGCAGGGCGCCCAGCAGATAGCCGCCGATCAAAGCGGCGGCGAGATAGGGACCGGAAAACTCCCAGGAGATCGGATCGGGCATGGTGGATGAGCGTCTCGGTGGCGGAGCCGGTTCGAGGCAATGATCTGCGGTTTCGGACGCTTCGGCAACCGTGGCGTCTAGGCCCCGAGGTGTGAGGGCTCCTCACTCCGCCTGAAAGATCGTCCGCCCGTCGACCACCGTGCGCAGGACGCGGCCCTGCACCGGGTGGTTCTCGAAGGGCGAGTTCTTGGACTTGCTGCGGAAGGAGTCCGGGTCGAGGCGGCCGGCGAGTTCCAGGTCGAAGAGGACCAGGTCGGCGGGCGCGCCCACGGCCAGACGGCCGGCCTTGAGCCCGAGGATCTCGGCCGGGGCGAGGGAGAGGCGGCGCAGCAGGTCGAGTAACCCCATCTGGCCCTTGTGGACCAGCTCGAGGGACAGGGGCAGCAGGCTCTCGAGGCCGACGATGCCGGCATCGGCGGCCTCGAAGGGCAGGCGCTTGGAATCCTGGTCGTGGGGGCTGTGGTCGCTGGCGACCGCGTCGATCACGCCGCCGGCGACCGCCTCGGCCACGGCCCGGCGGTCGTCCTCGCTGCGCAGCGGCGGGAAGACCTTGGCGAAGGTCCGGTAGTCGCCGACCGCGTTCTCGTTGAGGGTGAAGTAGTGCGGCGCGGTGTCGCAGGTCACCGGCAGGCCGCGCGCCTTGGCCGCGGCGATGGCCTCGACCGCGGCGGCGGTGGAGACCTGGGCCGCGTGATAGCGGCCGCCGGTCATCTCGACCAGGCGCAGGTCGCGCTCGATCATCATGACCTCGGCCAGCGGCGGGATGCCGGGGAGGCCGAGCCGGGTCGCCAGCTCGCCAGCGTTCATGGCGCCGCGCGACAGTGCCGGCTCCTGGGCGTGCTGGACGACGGTGACGCCGAAGGTCTTGCCGTAGCTGAGCGCCCGGCGCAGGACCATGGCGTCCGCGACCGGCTTGAGGCCGTCGGTGAAGCCCACCGCGCCGAAGGCCTTCAGCAGCCCCAGTTCGGTCAGCTCCTTGCCCTCCAGACGCCGGGTCACGGCGGCGTAGGTGTAGACCTTGACCAGCTTGGTCTCGCGCGCCCGGCGGGCGATGTACTCGACCCCGGCGACGTCGTCGACCACCGGCTCGGTGTTGGGCAGGGCGGCCAGCGAGGTGACGCCGCCGGCCGCCGCCGCGGCACTGCCGGTCTCGATGGTCTCCTTGTGCTCCTCGCCCGGCTCGCGCAGCTGGACCCGCAGGTCGACCAGGCCCGGCGCCAGGCAGTCGCCGCCGCAGTCCGTGGTCTCGACGCCCTCCGGCGCGCCGCCGTCGAAGAGCCCGGGGCCCAGGCCGACGATGACGCCGTCCTCGACCAGGACGCCGCCGAGCGCGTCCAGGCCGCTCTCCGGGTCGAGCAGGCGGGCGTTGAGGTAGGCGCTGCGGTGCTTGGGCATAAGACTACAGGCGCCTCTTGGTGCCGATTGCGCCACCCCTGCCCCAACCCTCCCCCATCAAGGGGGAGGGCGAAATCATGTCACCTGGCGCAGTGTTCCCTCCCCCCTTGTGGGGGAGGGCTAGGGTGGAGGGTATTGAGGCCATCGACGTTTCCAGACTTTAGGCATTCGTTTGCAAACCGCGGGTCAGGGCGTCGAGGCAGGCCATGCGCACGGCGACGCCCATCTCGACCTGCTCGCGGATCAGGGAGCGGTCGATGTCGTCGGCCAGCTCGCTGTCGATCTCGACGCCGCGGTTCATCGGCCCGGGGTGCATGACCAGGGCG
>JAKSBE010000351.1 GCA_022361275.1 Kiloniellales bacterium | reverse complement strand
GTCAGGTCGTTGAGCAGCATGGCGCCCTTGCCGATGCCGCCGCGGGTGTTCTTGACCGGCACCAGTTCCTTGGCGAGGCCGAGCCGGCCGGCGAGGTCGCTGCCGGCGCCGGCCTGGCTGACGAAGGTCACCGAGCTCGCGGTCAGCGACCGGCCGAAGGCGCCGAACATGGGCCGGTAGTGCTCGGGCTGCGGCGTCGGGATCGAGGCGTTCGGATCGCCCATCACGGCGGCGGCGATGGTGCCGGACTTCAATACCAGGTCCGGCTTGACGCCGAAGAAGGCCGGCTTCCAGAGGCAGAGGTCGGCGAGCTTGCCGACGGCGATTGAGCCGATGTGATCGGCCATGCCCTGCGCGATCGCCGGATTGATGGTGTATTTCGCCACGTAACGTTTGGCGCGCAGGTTGTCGTTAGCGCCGCTCTCGCCGTCGAGCCGGCCGAACTGCCGCTTCATCTTGTCGGCCGTCTGCCAGGTGCGGATGATGACCTCGCCGACCCGGCCCATGGCCTGGCTGTCCGACGCGACGATCGACAGCGCGCCCATGTCGTGCAGGATGTCCTCGGCGGCGATTGTCTCACGCCGGATGCGGCTCTCAGCGAAGGCCACGTCTTCCGGGATGTTGGGATCGAGGTGGTGGCAGACCATGAGCATGTCGAGATGCTCGTCCAGCGTGTTCACCGTGAACGGCCGCGTCGGATTGGTCGACGACGGGATCACGTTCGCCTCGCCGCAGACCTTGAGGATGTCGGGCGCATGACCGCCGCCCGCGCCCTCGGTGTGGAAGGCGTGGATGGTGCGGCCCTTGAAGGCGGCGATGGTGGTCTCGACGAAGCCGGATTCGTTCAGGGTGTCGCTGTGGATGGCGACGCCGATGTCGGTCTCCTCGGCCACGGCGAGGCAGGTGTCGATGGCCGAGGGCGTCGTGCCCCAGTCCTCGTGCAGCTTGAGGGCGCAGGCCCCGGCCCGGATCTGCTCCAGCAGGGCCTCGGGCCTGGAGGCGTTGCCCTTGCCGAAGAAGCCGAGGTTCATCGGAAAGCCCTCGGCGGCCTGCAGCATGCGGCCGAGGTGCCAGGGCCCGGGCGTCGCGGTGGTGGCGTTGCTGCCCTCGGCCGGGCCGGTGCCGCCGCCGAGCATGGTGGTGATGCCGGAGTGGAGCGCCTCCTCGATCTGCTGCGGGCAGATCCAGTGGATGTGCGCGTCGATGCCGCCGGCGGTGAGGATGCGGCCCTCGCCGGCGATGGCCTCGGTGCCCGGGCCGACGACGATGTCGACGCCGGGCTGGACATCCGGGTTGCCGGCCTTGCCGATGGCCGCGACCCGGCCGTCCTTGAGGCCCACGTCCGCCTTCACGATGCCCCAGTGATCGAGGATCAGGGCATTGGTGATCACGGTGTCGACGGCGCCCTGCGCCCGGCTCGCCTGGGACTGGCCCATGCCGTCGCGGATCACCTTGCCGCCGCCGAACTTGACCTCCTCGCCGTAGATCGTGCGGTCCGCCTCGACCTCGACGATCAAGTCGGTGTCGGCCAGGCGGACGCGGTCGCCGACGGTCGGGCCGTACATGGCGGCATAGGCGGCGCGGTCCAGTCTCTGCGGCATGGCCTCAGCCCTCCCCGCCGTCCGAAGGGCCGTCGAGCGGCCCGTTGACCTTGCCGTTGAACCCCTGGACCCGCCGCGTGCCGGCGTAGGGGATCAGCGTGACCTCGCGGCTCTGCCCGGGCTCGAAACGCACTGCCGTGCCGGCCGGAATGTCCAGGCGATGGCCCCGCGCCTTCTCGCGGTCGAAGACCAGCGCCGCGTTGGTCTCGTGGAAATGATAGTGGGAGCCGACCTGGATCGGGCGGTCGCCGCTGTTCTCGACCAGCAAGGTGAGGCTCGGCCGGCCCTCGTTGATCAGGATGTCGCCGTCGGCGACCAGGATCTCGCCGGGTATCATGCTCTCTCGCCTCCCCTAGCGGATCGGCTGGTGCACGGTCACCAGCTTGGTGCCGTCGGGAAAGGTCGCCTCGACCTGGATCTCGTGGATCATCTCGGCCACGCCCTCCATGACTTGCGCGCGGCCGAGCACGGTCCCGCCGTCACGCATCAGCTCCGCCACCGAGCGGCCGTCGCGCGCGCCCTCGACCACGAAGTCCGAGATCAGGGCGACCGCCTCCGGATGGTTCAGCTTGCAGCCCCGCTCCAGGCGGCTGCGCGCCACCATCGCGGCGAGCGCGACCAGCAGCTTGTCCTTTTCCCGCGGTGTCAGGTTCACCTTCGTCTCCCGTTCTGCTTCGCTTCCGTTCCGGTCACAGGTGCCAGAGCCGCGGCAGCGCCGCCGGCAGGCCCGCCAGGTGCTGCCGCGCCGCCGCCCAGAAGGCGCCGTAGGCGCGGCGCACCGCCAGGGCCTCGCCGAGGAAGCGGCCGACGACCAGGCCGTTGACCGCCGTCAGCGCCTGCCGCGATCCGGCGTCATCCGCTGGCAGCAGCGCGCGCAGCGCGTCGAGTTGCGCCGGCGCGTCCTCGCCCGCATAGATCAGGCTGGCGCAGGCCGTCACCTCCTCGAGGCAGGCGCTCGAGGCCAGGGACCGGGCGAGATCGCCCTCGGCATGGAGCGCGTCGGCCCAGACCAGGTCCCCGCCGCGGCGGACCCGCCAGGCGTCGTGGATCAGGCCCTGGGACAGGCGCTCGCCCGAGGCGCGCCGGCCGAAGACCAGGAACTCCCCGGCCAGGACCCGGGCGCCCGGCGCCAGCCGCAGCCCGGTCCGGCGGCGCAGCCGGGCATCGTCGAAGAGGATGGTCTCCTGCGGCAGCCACTCCAGCCAGGTGTCGGCCGCGGCGGTCAGGGTCACCTCGACCCGGCTGTCGGCGCCGAGCGAGCGGTAGACCTTCTCCGCCGCCTGCGGATAGACGCGGAGCCGCGCCCCGGCTTCGGCATTCACCGAGATCGTCAGGCGGTCGCCGCCGACCAGCCCGCCGGAGGTCGTGATCAGGCAGGCCTCCAGGATGTCGCCGCGCCCCGGCAGCGGCAGGCGGACGCTCAGGGGGTCCCGCTGATGCAGTCCGGCCAGCCGGGTCACGCCCGCCTCGGCCCGGACCGCAAGCCGGGCCTCGCCCTCGACCGCGCCGCGCCGCAGCGGCACGACCTTGGCCGGGGCGGAGCCCGCTGGCGTCTCAGACGGCGATGGAGCGACGGACATCCGCTTCCACCATGTCCGCGGCGCGGCCGGCGAGCACGATCTCGCCCCGGTCCATCACCGCGTAGCTGTCGGCCAGGTCGCGCGCGAACTCGAAGTACTGCTCGACCAGGACGATGGCCATGTCGCCGCGCGCCGCCAGCAGCCGGATCACGCGCTCGATGTCCTTGATGATCGAGGGCTGAATCCCCTCGGTCGGCTCGTCCAGCACCAAGAGGCGGGGGCGCATGACCAGGGCCCGGGCGATCGCGAGCTGCTGCTGCTGGCCGCCTGAAAGGTCGCCGCCGCGCCGCCGCAGCATGTCCTTCAGCACCGGGAAGAGCTCGAAGATCTCGGCCTCGATCCGGCGCCGGTTCCGCGGCAGGGCGGCGTAGCCACTACGCAGGTTCTCCTCCACGGTCAGCAGCGGGAAGACCTCCCGACCCTGCGGGACGTAGGCGATGCCCCGGCGCGCCCGCGCGTGCGGCGGCAGGCGGCCCAACGCCTCGTCCTCCCACAGGATCATACCAGACTTGACCGGATGCTGGCCAACGATGGCGCGCAGCAGGCTGGTCTTACCGACGCCGTTGCGGCCGAGGACGCAGGTCACCTCGCCCTTGGCCGCGCCGAGGCTGACACTGCGCAGGGCCCGGCTGGCGCCGTAGAAGAGATCGATGTCCTGAACCTGCAGCATGGTACCTTAGCGGCCGAGATAGACTTCGATGACCCGGGGGTCGCCCTGGAGGTGCGCCAGGGCGCCTTCCGCCAGGACCGATCCCTCGTGCAGCACCGTGACGTGGCAGTCGAGGGCGCGGATGAACGCCATGTCGTGCTCGACCACGACGACGGAGTGCGCGCGGGCGATCTCCTGCAGCATCTCGGCGGTCTTGGCGGTCTCGGCGTCGGTCATGCCCGCGGCCGGCTCGTCGACCAGCAGCAGCTCCGGGTCCTGCATCAGGAGCATGCCGATCTCCAGCCACTGCTTCTGGCCGTGCGAGAGGCTGCCCGCGGGCCGGTGGCGCAGCTCGCCCAGGGCGACGCGCGCCAGGACCGCGTCGATCCGGTCGCGCTGGACGCCGCTCAGCCGGCCGAAAAGGCCGGCGAAGACGCCGCGCGGGCCCTTCAGCGCCAGCTCCAGGTTGTCGAAGACGCTCTGGCTCTCGAAGACCGTCGGCTTCTGGAACTTGCGGCCGATGCCGAGGTTGGCGATCGCCGCCTCATCGAGCCGGGTCAGGTCGACGTCGCCGCCGAAGAAGACCTGGCCGCTGTCGGGCCGGGTCTTGCCGGTGATGACGTCCATCATGGTGGTCTTGCCGGCGCCGTTCGGGCCGATGATCGCGCGCAGTTCGCCGGCCAGCACGTAGAGGCTGAGGTCGTTCAGGGCCTTGAAGCCGTCGAAGCTGACGGTCACGCCGTCCAGGTAGAGGATCGTGTCGGCCGCCGCCCGGCGCGGCGCGCTGGAGGGCTCGGGGGGCGGCGCCTCGATCCGCGGCAGGGCCTCGCTCATCCGCCCGCCTCCCCCGCCGCCCGCTTTGGTCCGGGCATCGGCAGCCGGTCCCGCAGTCCGCCCAGGGAGCCGACGATGCCCCTGGGCAGGAAGACGGTGACGGCGACGAAGAGCCCGCCGAGGAAGAACAGCCAGATCTCGGGCGCCGCGCCGGTCAGGTAGGTCTTGGCGTAGTTCACCAGCACCGCGCCCAGGATCGCACCGTGCAGGTAGCCGCGGCCGCCGACCGCGACCCAGATCACGATCTCGATCGAGTTGGCCGGCGAGAACTCGCCGGGATTGATGATGCCGACCTGGGGCACGTAGAGCGCGCCGGCGAGCCCGGCCAGCATCGCCGAGAGGACGAAGACGAAGAGCTTGTAGCGCTCGACCCGGTAGCCGAGGAAGCGCACCCGGCTCTCCGCGTCCCGGATCGCGACCAGCACCCGCCCGACCTTGGAGCAGACGACCCAGCGGCAGAGCAGGTAGGCCAGCGCCAGGGCCAGGGCGGAGGCGGCGAAGAGCCCGGCGCGGGTCGCGTCGGACCGCAGGCTGAAGCCCAGCAGGTCCTTGAAGTCGGTCAGGCCGTTGTTGCCGCCGAAGCCCATGTCGTTGCGGAAGAAGGCGAGCATCAGCGCGAACGTCATGGCCTGGGTGATGATCGAGAGGTAGACG
>JAKSBE010000088.1 GCA_022361275.1 Kiloniellales bacterium | reverse complement strand
CTGGTCTTCCAGGGCGGCGCGGCCTGGCGCCGGCACCTGGCCGCCGATCTCGGCGGCGAGCCGGGGATCAAGGCGCTGCTCGAGCGGCACGACGACGCGGCCCTGGCGGAACTGATGACCAACCTGGCCGGCCACGACCTGAAGACCGTGCTGGAGGCCTTCGGGGCCGTCGACGACGACCAGCCGACCTGCTTCATCGCCTACACGATCAAAGGCTTCGGCCTGCCTTTCGCGGGACACAAGGACAACCACGCCGGCCTGATGAACGAGGCCCAGATGGCCGGGTTCCAGGCCCGTAACGGGATCGCGCCCGGGCGGGAATGGGAGCCCTTCGCCGGCCTCGCGCTGCCCGCCGAGACGCTGCAGGCCTTCCTCTCGGCGGTCCCCTTCAACGTCAAGGGCACCCGGCGCTACCAGGCGCAGCGCGTCGCGGTGCCGGACGAGCTCGCGCTGCCCGAGGCGCCCCGGATGTCGACCCAGGAAGGCTTCGGCCGGATCCTGGCCGAGATCGCCCGAGAGAACAGCCCGCTGGCGGCGCGGATCGTCACGACCTCGCCGGACGTCACGGTCTCGACCAATCTGGGCGCCTGGGTCAATCGCCGGGGCATCTTCGACCGGCATCCGCGGGAGGACGTCTTCAAGGCGGAGCGGGTGGTCTCCGCCCAGCGCTGGAGGATGTCGCCGGAGGGGCAGCACATCGAGCTGGGGATCGCGGAGAACAACCTCTTCCTGCTGCTCGGCGCGCTGGGGCTGTCGCAGAGCCTCTTCGGCGTCCGCCTGCTGCCGGTCGGAACGCTCTACGACCCCTTCATCCAGCGCGGCCTCGACGCTCTGAACTACGCCTGCTACCAGGACGCGCGCTTCATGCTGGTGGCAACCCCCTCGGGGATCACCCTGGGTCCGGAAGGCGGCGCCCATCAGTCGATCTCCTCGCCCCTGATCGGCCTGGCGCAGGACGGCCTGGCGGCCTTCGAGCCGGCCTTCGTCGACGAGCTGGCGGCGATCATGGCCTGGGGCTTCGACTACATGCAGCGGCACGGCGACGGCGAGGCGACGGCCGACTGGCTGCGGGACGTCGAGGGCGGTTCCGTCTACCTCCGGCTTTCGACCCGGCCGCTCGACCAGCTCCAACGTCAGCTCGATGCCGCACTGACGCGTCATATCATCGCCGGCGGCTATTGGCTCCGCCCGCCGGCGCCGGGGGCCGAGCTGGCCCTGGTCTACACCGGAGTGGTCGCCCCCGAGGCGCTGGCGGCGCACGCCGAGCTGCTGGAGGACCTTCCGGGCGCGGGCCTGCTTGCGGTGACCTCCGCGGACCGCCTCAACGCCGGCTGGCACGCCGCCGAGCGGGCCCGGCAGTCCGGCATCCAGGACGCGCGTTCCCACGTCGAGACCCTGCTGGCGCCCTTGGCGCCCGACGCCGGCCTGGTGACCCTGGTCGACGGCCATCCGGCCAGCCTGTCCTGGCTGGGCTCGGTCCGCGGCCACCGGGTCCAGGCGCTGGGCGTCGAGCACTTCGGCCAGTCCGGCGACCTCGAGGACCTCTACCGGCATTACCGCATCGATATCGCAGCGATTCTCGACGCCTGCGCCGCCGCCGCCCTGCAGCGCCTCTAGCCCGCTGAGGCGGGCCTCGCTTGGCGTGTTGCGCGCCGGGTCCCTATGTTGTACACGAGCGCTCCCGACGGTCGCGCGGGCGTGGCGGAACTGGCAGACGCGCTGGTTTTAGGTACCAGTGGAGCAATCCGTGGGGGTTCGAGTCCCTCCGCCCGCACCACGCGCAAGCCAAGGCTGGAAACGATGCCCGAAACGGGCCCGTGATCCACCACGTAGGGCGTCCTCAGGGCCGGGATCCGCAGCGTCGGCCCGGAAACACAGGGACAGAGACAAGAAGGGCCAAGGGGCCGATGCAGGTAACGGAAACACAGACCGACGGCCTGAAGCGTGAGTTCAAGGTCGTCATCGCCGCCAACGACATCCAGGAGAAGCTCGAGCATCGCCTGATGGAGCTGGGCAGCACGATCAAGGTGCCGGGTTTCCGCCCCGGCAAGGTGCCGGTCCAGATTCTCAAGCAGCGCTTCGGCCGCTCGGTCATAGGCGAGGTCGTGGAGCGCGCGGTCAGCGACGGCTCCTCTCAGGCCTTGAGCGAGCGCGGACTGCGCCCGGCGACCCAGCCCCGGATCGAGATCACGGCCTTCGACGAGGGCAAGGACCTCGAGTTCACCATGGCGCTCGAGTTGTTGCCCGACATCAAGCCGATGGACTTCGGCGGCCTCAAGCTGACCCAGCTCAAGGTCGAGGTCGAGGACTCCGAGGTCGACAGCGCGCTGGACCACCTGGCTGGCCATCGCAAGGAGTCCAAGCCCCTGGAGGCGCCGCGCAAGGCCGAGAGCGGGGACGTGCTGGTGATCGACTTCCGCGGCAGCGTGAACGGCGAGGAGCTGCCGGGCATGGCCGCGGAGGACCATCACCTGGAGCTCGGCTCCAGCAGCTTCGTCGAGGGCTTCGAGGACCAGCTGATCGGTGCCGACATCGACGAGGAACGCCAGGTCAAGGTCCGCTTCCCCGACGGCTACGTGAACGACAAGCTGGCCGGGCAGGAGGCCGCCTTCGAGGTCAAGGTCAAGGAGATCCGCGAAACCCAGCCGGCGGCGATCGACGAGGACTTCGCCAGGTCTCTGGGCGAGGAGAGCCTGGACGCGCTGAAGGCCAGGCTGCGCGAGCAGATCGGCCAGGACTACGAGCAGGCCTGCCGTACGCATCTCAAGCGCGAGTTGCTCGACAAGCTGGCCGAGGCGCACGACTTCGTGGTCCCGGCCGGCATGGTCGACGTCGAGTTCCAGACCATCTGGCCGCATATCGAGGAGGATCTGAAGGCCGGCAAGCTCGACGGAGAGGACCAGGGCAAGAGCGAGGAGCAGCTCAAGACGGAGTACCGCGAGATCGCCGAGCGGCGGGTCCGCCTCGGCCTGCTGCTCTCCGAGGTCGGCCGGGTCAACAACATCGATGTCTCGCCGGAAGAGCTGAACCGGGCCCTGGCCATGGAGGCCCGCAAGCACCCGGGCCAAGAGCGCGAGGTCTTCGACTACTTCCAGCGGACGCCGGAGGCCATGGCCAACCTGCGGGCGCCGATCTTCGAGAACAAGGTCGTCGACTTCATCGTCGAGATGGCCGACACCGAGGAGAAAGGGGTGACCGCGGCGGAGCTGCGCGCGGAGCTCGAAGGTACCGCCGCTGCCGCCTCCGGCGGTGAGGGCGAGAAAAAGACGGCCAAGGGCAAGGGCGGCGCCAGGAAGGCGAAGGCAAAACCGAAGTCCGAGGAGGCCGATTGAGATGAGACGGCGACGGGGCCCGGCGGCTCGTGCCGGAGGCGCGCGAAAGCCTTGAGGTAAGGGGAAATTAACCACGATGGTTTTGGCATTGACGTGGCGGCGAATCCGCTGCTGTTAGGACGCCGGACGCGGAACGGTATGTGGGAGCAGCATGCCGGGCCCTGCGGCGGAAACGACGACAGGTAGAGGCAGCATGAAGATGAACACCTTGGTCCCGATGGTGGTCGAACAGACCAACCGGGGCGAGCGTGCCTACGACATCTACTCCCGTCTCCTGAAGGAGAGGATTATTTTCCTTACGGGCCCGATCCACGACGACGTGGCAAGCCTGGTCTGCGCCCAGCTGCTGTACCTGGAATCCGAGAATCCCAACAAGGACATCTCGTTCTACATCAATTCCCCGGGCGGCGTCGTGACCGCGGGCTTGGCGATGTACGACACCATGCAGTACGTCCGCCCGGACATCTCCACGGTGTGCATCGGCCAGGCCGCCTCGGCCGGCTCTCTGCTGCTGATGGCCGGCGCGCCCGGCAAGCGCTATGCTCTGCCGAACGCCAAGGTCATGGTTCACCAGCCCTCGGGCGGCTTCCAGGGCCAGGCGACGGACATCGAGATCCATGCCAAGGAGATCCTGGCCACGCGGCACCGGCTCAACGAAATCTATGCCCGGCACACCGGCCAGTCGATCGAGGTGATCGAGGACGCCATGGAGCGCGATCGGTTCATGAATCCTGAAGAGGCTCGGGAGTTCGGCCTGCTCGACGCCGTGGTCGAGCAGCGCCCGCGGCCGGAGGGAGGGGAGGTTTGACCGCGGCGAAGCCTTGGATTTCCGCGCCTCTGGCCCCCTTCGGCCGGATTGGTTAGCCTTTTAAGGAAATATGAAGGCAGGAATCCTTAAGCTGAAGGGGTCGGCCGCGTTGGCTTGGTTAATGCGAAGCCTAGAAAAATCCGGCTAATTTTCGATTTGCCAAGCCGGGACGTTTGTCTAACATGACGCCAGAGCAGGAAGACAGAGACGGTGGCCAATGAATAAATCGACCGGCAGCGACTCGAAGAATACCCTGTACTGCTCTTTTTGCGGAAAGAGTCAGCATGAGGTTCGCAAGCTTATTGCCGGGCCGACCGTCTTTATCTGCGACGAATGCGTCGAACTCTGCATGGACATTATCCGTGAGGAGAACAAGACGACGCTGGTCAAGTCACGCGACGGGGTGCCCAGCCCCCGCGACATCTGCGCCGTCCTCGAAGACTACGTGGTCGGCCAGGATCACGCGAAGCGGGTCCTCTCGGTCGCCGTGCACAATCACTACAAACGGCTGGCGCATGGCGCCAAGAACAACGACGTCGAACTGGCCAAGTCCAACATCCTGCTGATCGGCCCGACGGGCTGCGG
>JAKSBE010000360.1 GCA_022361275.1 Kiloniellales bacterium | reverse complement strand
GCGGGCCGGGATGCGGCGCAGGTCGCGGCGCCGGGGCAGGCCGCCGGTCTGGAGGGCCAGGCCGTAGCGGGCCACGGCGAGCGGCCCGCCGCGGTCGAAGAGGCAGACCTGGAACACCGGCGCCTCGATCGAGGCCTCGGGCGCCAGGAGGTAGCGCCCGGCGTAGTGCCGGCCCTTGGCGACGATGACCGAGGCGGCGGTGAAGGTCTCGCCGTCGGCGGTGACGCGGTAGGTCGGGAAGCCGAAGCGGAAGGCCTGGCGGGCCGCCTCGACCACGTAGGCGCCCTTGCCGATCCGGCGCTTCAGGGCGAGGTCGACGTTCTCGACCACGTGGGCGTCGAAGCCGACCCCGGCCATCTGGGTGAAGTGGCGCCGGCCGGCGCGGCCGCAGGCGATGCGCCGCTGCGGCCCCTCGACGATGCTGCGGGCCACGGTGTCGGGGGCGAGGCCGAGGCCGATCTCGGCGGCCAGGACGTTGGCGGTGCCGAGCGGCAAGAGGGCGAGCGGCAGCTCGATCCCGATCAGGCCGTTGCTGACCTCGGTGATGGTGCCGTCGCCGCCGGCCGCGACCACGCCGTCGAAGGCGGCCGGGTCGGCGGCCCGGGCGAGCGCGCTGGCCTCGCCCGCGGCGCGGGTCTCCTTTAGGGTGACGTCGCAGCCCAGGTCGCGCAGGCGGTCCAGGGTCGCGCGGAAGCGGCCGCGGTGGCGGCGCCCGGCGGTCGGGTTCAGGATGACCAGCAGGCGGCGGCGGGCGGCCTCCGGCGCGGGAAGGTCTTCGAGGAGGGGGGCTGTCGAGAGGGCCATGTCCGGATACTGGCTTGAACCGATTTAAAAAAACCTTGCCGGGCCCGCGCCCGAGGTCCCGACGGCAGGGACTCTCAGGTAAAACCGAATGGCCAACCTCTGACGAGATTGGGCCCTGACAGGATTGGGCCCTGACAAGATAGGCCCCTGACAAGATAGGAAGGAACCCCGATGTCACAACTGCATTTCCACATGGTCGGCACGGCGCCTTTTCCGGTGGCGCCCTACAGCCACGCCGCCGAGGCCGAGGGCTGGGTCTTCGTGACCGGCCAGCTGCCGATCGACGCCGCGGCGCCGGAGGCCCCCCTGCCCGAGGGCATCGAGGCCCAGACCCGCAAGACCATGGAGAACCTGCGCGAGGTCCTGGCGAGCCTGGACCTGGGCTTCGACCGGGTGGCCATGGCGCGGG
>JAKSBE010000504.1 GCA_022361275.1 Kiloniellales bacterium | reverse complement strand
TCCTGCAGCCGCTGATGCGCCACACCGGCCCGACGCTCAGCCCCTTCAACGCCTGGATCATGCTGAAGGGCCTGGAGACGCTGGACATCCGGGTCGCCCGGCACTGCGCCAACGCCCGGGACGTGGCCGGGTTCCTGGGCGGCCTGGCGGGGGTCCGCCGGGTCATCTACCCCGGTTTCGAGGCTCACCCCCAGGCGGCCCTGGTGCGGCGCCAGATGAAGGACGGCGGCAACCTGGTCTCCTTCGACCTGGAGGGCGGCAAGGAACGGGCCTTCCGCTTCCTCAACCGCCTCCGGCTGGTCGACATCTCCAACAACCTGGGCGACGCCAAGAGCCTGATCACCCACCCGGCGACCACGACCCATCGGGCCATGGGCCCCGAGGGCCGGGCGCGGATCGGCGTCACCGACGGGATGCTGCGCCTCTCGGTCGGCCTGGAAGATCCCGGAGACCTCGCCGAGGACCTGCTCCAGGCCATTGAAGCCGCGTTCTGATTTCTTCGGGAAGGCGGCGCTCTGCGCGGCGCCCGACAGCAGGTAGTCCCGCCCTGCGCGTTGCGGTCGCGGGCCCTTCCACCGCCGACTTATGCCGCCGGTTACGACAATGTCCAGGTTCCGTGGGCTCGCCGAGGCGAGGACGACCCTCAATTCCCCCGGGGGGCCGGGCCTCAGCCGCCGGCGCTCTCGGGCAGCCAGAGCGCCAGCCCGGGGACGAGGATCAGGAGCAGCGCCATCAGCATCATGGTGAGCACGTAGGGCGTGGCGCCGAGCATGACCTCGGCGAGGTTGCCGCCCTTGCGCGCGCCCTGGACGACGTAGAGGTTGAGGCCGACCGGCGGCGTGATCAGCGCCATCTCGATCAGCAGGATCAGCAGGATGCCGAACCAGACCTTGTCGAAGCCAAGCCCGGCGACGATCGGCACCACGATCGGGATGGTGGCGACCATGAGCGACAGGGTCTCCACGAAGAAGCCGAGGACGATGTAGAGCAGGACGATGGCGATCAGGGTGCCATAAGGGCCGAGCCCGAGGCCGTCGAGAAAGCCTCTGAGTTCCCGCCCCAGGCCGGCCGAGGCCAGGGTGTAGTTGAGGAAATAGGCGGCGACGATGATCAGCATGATCATCGCCGTGATCCGCATCGTGCCGAGCAGGGCCTCGACGAGCATGTCCCGGGTGAGCGCGCGGTGCCAGGCCGCGATCAATCCGGCCATGGCCACGCCCAGAGCCGCGGCCTCGGTCGGCGTCGCCCAGCCCCGGTAGATCGAACCGATCACGACGCCGAAGAGCAGCAGGATCGGGATCAGATCCGCCAGGCCGGAGAGCCGCTCCGACCAGGCGAAGTCTCGCCCCCTCCCCCCGAGTGATGGGCCGAGTAATGGGCCGCCGAGCGCCGGGCGCAGCTTGCAGATCGCGGCGGTGATGACCATGAAGCTCAGCGCCAGCAGGAGACCCGGCACGAGGCCCGCGAGAAAGAGGCGCGGGATCGAGGTCTCGGTCAGGAAGCCGTAGACGATGAGGTTGATCGAGGGCGGGATCATGATCCCGAGCGTGCCGCCGGCCGCGATCGCGCCCGAGAAGAGCCGCGGGTCGTAACCGAGCCGCTCGGCCTGGGGCATGGCCACGGTGGCGACCGTGGCGGCGGTCGCCACCGAGGAGCCGGAGGTCGCCGAGAACATCGTCGCGGTGCCGATGTTGGCGTGGATGAGCCCGCCGGGCAGCCAGGACAACCAGGCGTCCAGGGCCTTGTAGGTCCGCTCGGCGATGCCCGCGCGCACCAGGATTTCGCCCAGCAGCACGAAGAAGGGGATGGCGATCAGGAGCGAGCTGTCCGACGCCGACCAGACCACCTGGCCGAGCCCGCGGATCAGCGGGAGAGGCGAGAAGAAGAGGTCGACGCCGAAGCCGAGCAGGAAGAGCACGACGCCGACCGGGATCGACAGGGCCAGGAGGGCGAGCAGCGCTGCGGCCACCGACCAGATCATCGCTCGTGGCCCTCCTCGAGATCGCAGCCGGCCACGGCGTCGACCGCCGCGAACCTGCGCCGGAAGATCAGCGCGACCACGACCAGGAGCAGCAGCGTCCCGGTCAGGGCGAACCAGACCCAGCCGCCGAACCAGAGGGTCTGGGGAATCCAGAGCGGCGTCTCCAGCGGCGTATTGGCGCGCGAACCACGGTCCAGGGTCTTGGCGAGGACGCTCCAGGCGTGGAAGGTCACGACCCAGGTCGTCGCCGTCAGCAGCAGCAGCGAGAGCAGGTCGAGCGCGACCCGCCCGGCCGGAAGGAGCTGTCGCTGCAGCAGGTCGATGCGGATGTGCGCCCGCTCGACCAGGGCATAGGAGAAACCCCAGGTCGCGATCGCGGCCATGGCATAGCCGGCGTACTCGTCGGAGCCGCCGAGCGCGCCGAAGGGGGTCTGGCGCATCAGGATCTCGACCAGAATCAGCCCGCCGGTCGCGAGCAGCAACAGCCCGCAGGCCAGGCCTATGGCCCGGTTGCCGCGCCGGAGCGCGGAGACGATGCGGTCGCTCAAGACAGGCCCCTCTCGCCAAGGAGCGCCCCGACAGCGTCGGAGCATGACTGCGGCCACCCTCGCCCTTCGACAGGCTCAGGGAGAGGGTGAGCAGCGAGCAGGCGAATTCTCCTCATACTGAGCCTGTCCCGGAAGGCCCTTCCCCCCGGCTCAGTTCAGCTCGACCGTGACGCCGGTCGCCGCGCCAACGCTTTCGTTCCAGCGCCTGGCCCAGTCCTGACCGGCGCGCTCGGCCCAGTCGGGCAGAACCGTCTCGCGCAGGACCTTGTTCGCGACCTCGAAGTCCTGGGACGAAGGCTCGACCAGGGTCATGGCCGCCGGCTCGCCGGAGGCGCAGTCGCCCTTGCCGGTCAGGCAGGCGATGTCGTTGTCGACGGCGCCGGCCAGCGCGTCCCAGGCCGGGGCCTCGAAGCCGGCCCTGACCTGCTCCAGCAGGAAGGCCTGGGTTTCCGCGGAAAGGCTCTGCCACTTGTCGAGGTTCATCGCGGTCGCCACGGAGTCCCAGCCACCGAGCGGCAGCGTCATCAGGTGGGTCGAGGATTCCCACCAGCCGGCGGAGTAGCCCGAGCCCGAGCCGGTGATCGCACAGTCGATCACCCCGCGCTCCAAGGCGCCCGGCACCTCGGAGAAGCCGAGGTTGACGCCCTCCGCACCCAGGGCTTCGAGGAATTTCGTGGTCATCCGACCGGAGCCGCGGATCTTCTTGCCCTTGAGGTCCTCGAGGCCGGCGATCGCCGCGTTGCAGAAGACCACCTGCGGCGGGTAGGGCGCCAGCGCCAGGAGCTTGGCGCCGAAGCGGTCGCGCAGGATGTCCTCGACCAGCGGCCGCGCCGCCTCGACCATCTTGCGGGCCGCCGCCGGGTCGGTCGCGATCAGAGGCACGTCGAGTCCCTCCAGCTCCGGCGCGTCGCCCACGGTGTAGTCGGCGACGGTCATGCCGACGTCGAAGACCCCGTCGTTGAGCAGGCGGAAGACGTCGCCGCCCTTGACCCCCATCTGGTCGAAGGTGGTCATCTCGACGGCGATCTTGCCGCCCGCGGCCTCGGGCAAGGTCTGCGTCCAGAAGGGCGATTCGTGCTGCTTGTGCAGCGGCAGGCCGCTCCAGCTGCCGACGACGGACAGGGTCGTCTCGTCCAGTGCCGCGGCCGGCGCCGCCACGACGGCGAGGGTCGCCGTCGCCAGGAGCGTCTTGGTCAGGTTGCGCATCGATAGTCCTCCCGTTTGCTGTTGTTGTTCTGCGCTTCGGTCTTCGGCCGTCACGTCGGCCGCTCCGCAATGAGGTCGGTGACCAGCATGTGACCTGGATCGTGGGTGACCGCGATCGCCGGTGCCGCCCGGCGGATCGCGAGCTGCGGCGTGACGCCGCAGGCCCAGAACACGAGCATGTCGCCCGGCTCGACCACCGGCGGGTCGCCGAAGTCCGGCCGGCCGAGGTCGGTGATGCCGATCTGGGCCGGGTCGCCGATGTGCACCGGTGCCCCGTGGGCGGCGGGATAGCGCTCCGAAAGCGTGATCGCCCGAATGGCATCGGCCGGCCGGAAGGCCCGCAGGGTCACGACCAAGGGCCCGCCGAAGGGACCGGCCGCCTCGGTCTCGAGAACGGTGACGAACATGGGTACGTTGCCGCCCGCCTCGATGTGGCGCACGGGGATGCCGGCGCGGATCAGGGCATGCTCGAAGGAGAAGGAGCAGCCCAGGACGAAGGCGACGAAGTCGTCGCGCCAGAGCGCGCCGATGTCGGTCAGCCGTTCGGCCGGCGCGCCGTCCCGGAACACCCGGTAGCCCGGCAGGTCGCTGCGCAGATCGAGCCCGGCACCGAGGGCCGGCAGAGTCGGGTCGCCCGGCTCGCCGACGCCGATGACCGGACAGGGCTTGGGATTGCGCAGGCAGAATCGCAGGAAGGCCTCGGAGTCCGCGGCCGTCAGGATCACGAGGTTGCCCTGCAGGTAGCCGGGGCACTGTCCGCTGGTCTGGCCGAGAAAATCTCCGGCCCGCACGGCACGGCGCAGGGCCGCCGGTTCGGCAAAGACGTGATGCGCCGGATCCGTGGCGTTTCGCATGGCTTCAGGATGTTCCCGTCGATGAGCCCGGTTCACGCGGCGGCCTTGCCGGCCGCTCCGTTGTTGGGCAAACGGTGGCACAATCCAAATGTTCAGGTCAATAGATCTATAAAAGATCATTAAGATCCAAAAAACAGATCAATCGAAACCTTCCGGACGGGCGGCCTCGACCATGAGCCGGATCACGGCCGAGTCCTGGCGGGGCAGATGGCAGAGCGAGAAATCGAGCGGCGCGAGCCGCACCGAGGCCTGCACCGAAAGCTGGACCAGGCGCCCCGCGGCGAGGTCCTCTTCGGCCATGGCCAGGGGCAGCGTGCCGATCCCGAAGCCGTCCCGCACCAGGTGCAGCATGGTCGAGAGCGACGCGCTGCCGTGCAGCAGGGGCGCCGCGATCTCGGGGGCCGAGAAGATCCGCTCGACCTCCTTGTGCGGCAAGGTCCCCTTGGAGAAGGCCACGACCGGCTGCCGGGCCAGGTCGGCCGGACCGAGCGGCGCCTCGGCCAAGGCCAGTCCGGGCGCCGCGAACCAGCCCATCTCGAAGGTCGCGAGCGGATAGGAGACCGCGTCGGCCGGGACCAGCTGGTTCATCATCACGGCGACGTCGATCTCGTCGTCGCGCAGTTTCTGGGCGAGGATCGGCGAGGTCTCGACCGAGAGCTCGAAGCGGACCCGGGGCACGGCCTCGTGCAGCCGGGTCAGCATGGTCGGCAGCAGCGAATGGACCACGGTCTCGGCGACGCCGATGCGGATCAGGCCGGCGAGGCCGTTCCCGGGCGAGAGCTCGGCGACGATCCGGTCCCGCAGCGCGATCAGCCGTTCCGCCTGCTCGACGAAGCGCCGCCCCGCGGGGGTCAGCCGGACCCGGCGCTTCTCCCGGTCGAAGATCAGGAGGCCGAGGCGCTGTTCCAGGAGTGTGACCCGCGAGGAGACCGCGGACTGCGCGATGCCGAGACTCTGCGCGGCGGCCCGGAACCCGCCACGGCGCACCACTTCCCGTACGATCTCCGCGTCACGGATCCCGAACATGGCACTCCCCGCTTCGCCGCCGCCCGCTCGGGCCGGGGCGTCGACTCGCCCTCCCCACCGCGGGCCGAGCGATCCGAGACATCGCACGTGCGAACGGCGGGGATCAAGGCATCCGGCTCCGTGACGCTCCGGACGAGACCGGAAAAGGGCGCAGGACCACGGCTCGGCTTGAGCGGATCCTGGTGCCAAGCCGTGCCCTAAACTCTTGAAAGAAAGCGGAATGACATGCAGCCGACTCCGCTTCAGGTCATGCCGCTCCAGGGATCGCGCTCATAGTTCCACAGCCGCTCGCGATAGCCCTTGCTCCGACGCTCCTCCCGGACCAAGGCGGCCGGGTGCTTGGGTCGCCGGCCTCTCGCCCGGGGACGGCCAGGGCTCAGTGTTGGCCGCACGCCTTGCCAAAAAGTGAAGCAGGTCAAAGCCGGACGGGCCGCACCTCCAGCCTCCGGGCGCGGCGGAGGCTCGGTAGTCTGGCTGCGGCCGCTCGGCCTTCAGACGGGCCGGGCCCGGCCGCGGTAAAGGTAGGTCACGAGCTTCGGCCCTGCGACGAGGTGGCCGGTCTCGAGGTCTTCGATGCGGAAGCCGGCGTCGCGGATCATGGCCGCGATCGGCCGGTTGATGTTGCAGCCCCCGGCCAGCCGTCCCCAGAGCCCGTTCAGGCGATCCTGCCAGGCGACGACGCCGGGCGCCTCGGCCCGGCCGTGCTCGACGAAGAGCAACTCGCCGCCGGGTTTCAGGACCCGGCGCAGCTCGGCCAGGGCGCTCCGGGCATCGGGCACCGAGCAGAGCGTCCAGGTGGTCACCGCACTGTCGAAGCGCCCGGCCTCGAAGGGCAGCGCCTCGGCGCTCCGGGCCAGGAGCTCGACGGCGAAGGGCGCGTCCTGCAGCCGTCCGCGCGCCAGGGCGAGAAGCGCCTCGGAGGGATCCACCCCGACCACGCTCACAACCTCGGAGCCATAGAAGGGCAGATTGAGGCCGGAGCCGATGCCGATCTCCAGCACCCGCCCCCTGGCGGCCGGAAGCAGCCCTTGCCGCTGCCGCGTCGCTTCCCGATGCTTCATCGCCAAGTCGATGAGGCGCGGCAGAACCCAGCGCTCGTAGAAGTTCATGGCGTTACCTCGGGCGCTCCTCTTTGGCGTCCCCCTCCCCCTTCGGCGTCCCCATGGCCCCTCGCCCTTGATCTCGCCCTTGATCTGGCCCTTGATCTGGCCCTTGATCTGGGACGATGGCGAGCCCGCTGCCAGGGCCCTCCCTGAGGAGGCGCCACCTCCACAAAGAGACCGCGCCGCCGAAGCCGCAAGGAGATGGCCGGCTCAACGCGCCGGCAAGGTCCAGGCCGTATCGATCACCGCGAGGTGGCTGTCGAGCTGGAAGCTCCGGGTCTGCAGGGTCGCATCGCGCACGCAGCGCCCTTCGAGCCGGACGTCCTGCCTCAAGGTGACGCGGGCGCTCTGGGCGTTGCCGCCCTGGCCGAGCTTGTCGCCCTGCCAGGGCCCGCCCAGGGCCAGGGCGGCCCGCGCGCGGATCTGCTCCGGGGTCCAGGGCTGGAAGACGACCGTCCCGGCGAAGCGCCTTAGCTTCCGGCCGTCCTCGGCGCTGTGGACCTGGCGGCTTCGGCCATCCGGGAAGACCAGCCGAAGCTCTTCGACCGAATCCCCGGCCGCGCAGGCGAAGCTGATCCTGGCGGCGAGCTTCAGGTCCATATGGTCCTCCGCCATTTCATAGGTCCAGCAGTCGGCGCCGCAGCGGCGATGGGTCAGATAGGCCGTGGCGACGAAGCCGTCCTTCTGGGCCAGCCGCAAGGTCGTTCCCGATTCCGCCGTGAGACCCGCCTCGATCAAGCCGTCCGGCCGCTCCTCGGTCGCGATGAGGCTCGGGCTGCGCAAGCTGGTCAACGCTCCGGCGTTCTCCAGGCCCGTCCCTTCCTGTGCCGAGGCCGCAGCGGCCGCGCCAAACAGGCCCAGGAAAAGGATCAACGCTGTCTTGGATGGTCCGGTCCGCATCCTGTGATCTCCCCCCGCTGCTTCGAGCCCCCGGTCCAGCCGCCTGTGCCGACCGCACGGCGATCAGCCGCGGTCGCCGGCCGGGCTTCTTCTTCTTTCTTGCCGGGGATTCGCTGCCGGTCGTGTGGCCAGAGTCACAAGCTTCCGGCCCGGGCCCGCCGCTCGGGCCTCGGCCGGTGCTTACACTCTGGACGGACCGCCCCGCCCGGGATGATGTTGCGCCCAGGCGTTCGATTCCCCCACCTGAACCCTAGCGTGAAAGGCCCCCAACCGCATGCCCGAAACATATGACGTCGTTTCGGTTTTTTGTACTCCGCCACTGCGATTATAGGGAGCGTTCTGTGAAAAAACATCGCGTCATTATAGTTTCCGTGTTGGTCTTGGCCTTGGTTTTGGGGGTATTGAGTTTTGCATTCCCGCTTTTGGTGATTGCAATTCCATCCTTGACATATCTTTTGTCTGGTGCGCGCGTCTTCGTTGAAGATCTGGGATTACCCCAAGGGGCACGCGACGTGTCGGAGATCACAGTGTCTGCGGCAGACGGGACTGCGCCCGAGCGGGCCGAGCGGTTCTTTCGCATCGCGATGACGGAAGAGGGAGTCCGTAAATTCTACCTTGATCGATGCAGCGCTTTGGACATGACCGCACCGCCCGAAGAGTCCTTGGGGCACTCTCCTGAGATGATCTGCGCCCAAATCGCCACTTATGGGGTTAGTCCGCGCGTTTATCTCTACTCTGATTGCGATGAAACAGTGTGCGAAGTCGCAATAGAAGTCCGCATCTGAGTCAACGCCCCGAACTCATAGGGCCCCGAACTCATAGGGCCCCGAACTCATAGGATAGTGCGTTACGACGGACAGAGGCGATATCGAACCGAACCGACGCAGGGTCCGTGGGTTAAGCCACACGTGCCGATGCGGTTGGGTCGACCGGGGCCATGCACAGCCTGAGGGCGACTTCCCGTACTCCGTGACCGCCGGACACAGCAGCTTCAGCGCGAAAGACCCGGTCTCCAAGCTGCTCTACACCAACCGAACGGTCCACGTCTCAGGCGACGGCCGGATTGTCCGAGGGCGGTAGCCGCCCCGCCCCCCCTCCCCCCCGGGCGACCCTCAGCCCGGGCTCGGCGCCTGGGCTCTGCGATAGGCAACCAGATCCTCGATCGTCACCACCGGCATCGCCCGCGCCTCGGCGAAGCGCAGGATCTCCGGCAGGCGCGCCATGGAGCCATCCGGG
>JAKSBE010000312.1 GCA_022361275.1 Kiloniellales bacterium | reverse complement strand
GAGGTCGGGGCTTATCTCAACCGCGTCATGACCGAAGCCCTCGCCGATCACCCCAAGGTGGGCGAGGTCCGCGGCGAGGGCCTGCTCTGCGCCGTCGAGTTCGTCGAGGAGAAGGAAACCCGCCGCTTCTTCGATCCCACGAAGAAGGTCGGCGCCCGCGTGGCGGCGGCGCTTCTCGAGGAAGGCGTGATCGGCCGTGCCATGCCGCAGGGCGACATCCTGGGCTTCGCGCCGCCGCTCTGCCTGAGCCGGGAGGAAGCGGAGACGATCGTTTCCGCGACACAGCGCGCCGTCGAGACGGTCGCCTCCGCTCTTTGACGCTCTGCGGCGCCCCGCGACTATGGTCGAGTGCAACAAGTAGGAAACTTTTCCAGCGTATTCGTCCCATGGCTGGCGTTGACCTGTGGCGGGCGCCGTGTTGAGGTCCCGCCATCTCGACCCTCTATCCAGCGTCAAGCGAAAGGAGAGAAGGACCCATGCAGGAAACGACGATGGGAAGCCGGATCCAGCAGGCCCGACACGAGCAAGGTCTCAGCGTGCGTGAGGTGGCCTCGCGCCTTTGCATGAAGCCGGCAACCATCGAGAACTGGGAGAACGACCGCAGCGAACCGCGCGCCAACAAGCTGCTCACGCTCTCGGGCGTGCTCAATGTTCCCCTGCTTTGGCTCCTGGAAGGCGAGGACCCATCGGGCCGAAGCTATCAGCCCGCGGCCGTGAGCGAGACGGCCAAGATCCAACAGAAGCTCGAGCGCGCGCAGGCGATGCAGCAGGAAGTGGCGGCACTCCTGGCCGAAGCCACCGCCGACGTCGACCGACTCCAGAAAGCACTCGACGCGGAACAGGGTTTCGCCGCCTAGCGGCAGCCATGCCAGCGGCCCCCTGGCAGTGTCCATCCGCATCGCCGGCGCAGTCGCCTTGGACGACCGCGTTCTATCGCCTCTTTGAAGAGCCAGGAAGGCTCTTCTGTCTGAGATGCCGCAAAGACCTTCGCGGACCCAGGGCGGATGGGTTCGAGTGCTTCTCCTTCTGGCGGCGGCGTCGCAAAGGTCACAAAAACGGTCTCTTCGGCTCGGTCCTTTGGCCTCAAGCCGAACAAAGGTC